>QKEJ01000087.1 GCA_003252375.1 Halodesulfovibrio sp. | reverse complement strand
GGATGCCATTGCCGCCATGGGTGACGGCGACCATCAGGGAATCGCTCCCATGGCCCGGCACATGCAGGTTGAGATGTCCATTCCCTGGGAGAACAGGGGCGAGCTCGGTCTCTTTGCCGCGTGGCGGCGGACCGTCGGACTGGCGCTCTTTTCGCCTGCCCGGTTCTTCGGCGGATTCGGCGGATCGCAAGGTATTGCCGGAGCCTTCCTGTTCTACCTGATGGCAAGCCTGCTGGGCACCCTCCTTGAGGTTGCCGGCGTCGTGCTGGTGAAGACCTTCTGGGGTGATGTGATGACCGCCCAGGGGCTGGTGCTGAACGGTCTCGGGGATACCATGCAGACTGTTCCCGGCATGTTCGGCGGTGCCATGGCCGAGGCCGTGGTGCGCCTGCTGGTGATTGCCCTCGGGTATCATTGCTGCGCCAAACTGCTCAGTTCCCGTACCAAGCCCTTTGCCACCACGTTCCGCGTGGTGGCCTACAGCGGTGCCGCTGCCCTGGCGGGTATTCTGCCGCTGGTCGGCATTGCCGGAGCCCGCCTGTGGTTCCTGGCTCTCAGTATCGTGGGCATGTGCCGGGCGCATAATCTTGGATGGGGCAAAACTATACTGGCGGTTCTGCCCGTCTACATGGTTATACTGGCCCTTGTTCTGTACCTGTCCGGCATTGCCGTGTAACGGCACGCCGGAGTTGCCCACGTGAGGTTGCTATGTTCCGATGGTTGCGCACGTTGGCACGGGAAGTTCGTGACCGTGTCCGCTATTCCGGTAAGATCTCTCCGGAAAGCATCCGCCGTCTGGCGGAGGAGCTGCAGGAACTTGCGGCCATAGCCGAGCGCATGCATTCCGATCCCTCGGAGCGCAGTACCCGGATCCGGCATATCCGCAGCGAGGTGGTCCAGCTCATGGACCTGACCGAGCGCATGGAATTTCACAGGCTTTCCGCTCAGCGGCGTCTGGAACTGCATCATTCACTGGTACAGTCCCGGGATCAGCTCCTTGATTCCATGCGCAGCGTCCCCGTTCCCACCGATCGCATCCAGTAGCAGGCTTCAAGTGTGCTGTGCAGGCACTGATTTTGCATAGTTTCGTGTGTCGCGCACTGGCGTGATGCAACCATGACGTTTGCAGAAGAAGGTCTGTCATGTATCGATATTTTCAACACTCCGTTATCATGATGTTTTTTGTTTCCGTGCTTCTGCTTGGCGGTTGTTCGGCTGCCGGTATTGCTGATTCGGTCTCCGGCATGATTCCCGATGGTGTCAAAGAATCGGCGAGCCGGGCAACGCCTGACGGTCTTTCCGGAGCCCTCACCTCGCAGCCGCAGGTAGTGTGGGATCAATGGGTGCGCAAGAGCGCCGTGCAGGTGTATGTGCGCCCCAAGAGCGAGCCTGCCATGGAACCGACGGTGCTGTTCTTCCCGTTCCAGTCCAAGATTGATATTCCGCAGGGCAGGCACATCAGCAGGGAGCTCTCCCGCATGGTCTGGCAGACATGGCTTGCGGAAGAGGTCTTTCCCGTTGTGGAGTTCGCCGAATATGCGGACTACTACACGCCGCAACGGGCCGTTGCGCTGGCTCGCCAGCGGGGCGCAGACCTTGTTGTGGGCGGATATGTGACCAATTACATGGCGGGCGGGACGGTGAGTGACACCTACGTGGCCATGCAGCTGGAAGTGTATGACGCAGCGTCGGGGAGCATGATATGGTCCATGGCGCATGCCGGCATGATGCAGAGTGAGCTGACCCGGGACTATATCCTGTTTTCCGCCCGGACGCGGCTGCCCTCCGACCCCACGGGGGCCATTGTGCAGGTGCTCTCTCATGACATGGCGGCTCCCATGCTTGCATGGCTAGAACCGCTGAAGGAGGAGGCGCGCAAGGAAGAGGCCGCCGAGGCGGCGGCAGCGAAGTCCGGGGAGACCCCCAGCTTCTAGATTCGCAAGAGGGATTGCGGCAGACGATGCACATATGAAAGCGGGAGGGGTGACCCTCCCGCTTTTTTTATGGCGCGTTGTGTGCGGCGATCTTCCGGTACATGGCTGCACCGGTGAGCCGCTTGCCCGAAAAGTCGAGCGGTTTTGCCTCGGGCGCCGGAGCAGCCTGTTCGGCAGGTGCTGCGGGTGTTGCGGGCGCCTCGGGGGCGGGGGGCTGCGGGGCCGTGCCGTGTACCGCTTCCGGAGCAGGCTGCGCTGTGGTAGCGGGCTGTGCCGGACGCGTATAGCCGGTGGCGGTGGTTTCCGCCGGGGCTGCGGCTTCCGTTGTCTGCATGGCGAAGGCGTTGGCTCTGGGCAGGGGGCCGCGGCTGCCGAAGGCAGCGGGCTTGGGGATGCCCTGGCCGGGGACGGCATGCTGCACGTTGGTCTGGCCGCTCTGTACAGGCGTGGTCATGGCGGCCGCAGCAGCGGCCTCCGGCGTGTCTATGATCTGCGCATACGCACTGCGCAGACCGGCGAGAATCTTGATGACCTCGTCAATGTACGAGATGTCCATTTTCAGGTTTGCGTTGAGCAGGCGTGTAGAGCAATAGAAATACAGCTTGTGCAGGTTCTCGGCGAGATCGCCTCCCTTTTCCGCATTGAGGCTGCAGTCGAGCTCGTTGATGACGTCCAGCGCCTTGGAAATGAGAATTCCCTTTTGCGCGTAATCCCGCTCCTCAATCTTGATCTTGGCCTGATTGAGGAACTTGATGCAGCCGTCATAGAGCATCAGCAGCAGCTTCCCCTGAGAGGTGGTTGCTACCTGAGTCTGGAAGTATGCTTTGGCTGCTTTTTGCATGAACTTCTCCTAGCTGTTGGACAGCTGGCTCACTTGCTGGCTCAAGGATTCCATCTGTCCGTTGTATTTCGATATCGTGGCTTCAAGTCGCGAGAACCGCAGACGCATGCTTTGTTCCCAGCGGGTGATGCGGTTCGATTCGCGCTCAATCTTCTTATCGATCTCATCCATGATATCTTCATAGTTCTTTTCAATAATCTTCAGGGTACCGTCGGAACTGAGCATGTCCTTGAGGATGCCGTCCATCTGTCCGGCCTTGCCCTCCTTGATCCGGACGGTATCCGAGTATGATCCGGCCACCAGGTTGTTCACCTGGATGATCAGGCCTCGGGAGTCGCCGCTCTGCGAGGTCAGCTGGTGCGTGGTAGGGTCGTATTTTGCCGTGGCTCCGCCGATGGTGGCGTTGACCACGTTGCCGCCGGCGTCCACGTCATATTTCACATCGTAGATGCCCGGCTGGGTAATCCCCTTGACCTGCGAGTAGTAGGAGAAGTTCTGGGAGTCGGTGGCCCCGATGCCGTCTGCGGCAAACAGTTCGGCGACCCCCGTGGGGTCCTGGGCAAGGGCCTTGTCCAGCTTCTCCATGTCGATGTCCAGCAGGCCGTTCCGCGCGTCGCTCTGGTCCGCAATGGTCAGGATGCCGATCTGGGAGAGGGTGGAATAATAATCCCCGGTGCCGCCGTTATCCGTCGAGTAGTAATCAAAGCCGTCAGCCCGTCCCGACACGGCGAGCTTGAGGCGGGAAGAGAGCAGCTGGACACCGTAGTTGCCGGTCAGCACGGAGCCCTTTTCCGCGTCAAACTGGGACGTGCCCGCGTTGGGGTCCGAAGCCGTGCCGTTGGAGTCGACCTTGGTCATGTCGAGGATCTTCGTACGGATGGCGTTCATGCCGTCCACGAAGTCCTGAATGTTCTGCTTGATCTTCTCGATGTCGGTGCCCACGGTCAGCTGCGTGGTGCCGATATCCTTGAGGCTGATGGTCAGCCCTTCCACCACTTCGGTAACCGTGTTGGTTTCGGATTCGATGAAGTCTCCGGCAGGCCAGTCATTGATGCGGATCAGCGCATTCTGTGCGCTCTGGTAGTTCCAGTCCGTTCCGGAACCGTTCGGAGCCGGGAGGTTGGTCAGGTTGGTGCCCGCATCGATGTTGAGCCAGCTGGAGGCCCCCATGTCCATGCCGCGGATCTGAAGGTTGTACTCCGAGCCGTTCTTGATGAGGGAGGCCTTGACCCCGGGGTTCTGCGGGTCGTTGTTGATGATGTTGACGAGCCCGTCAATGGTGGTGCCGTTGGCAACGGTCAGGGTGCGCTGGGTGCCCTTGTAGGTGTACTGGAATGTCTGGTTGCCGCCGGAGGTGTTCACCTGTGCGCTCTTGTCCGCAAACCCGGTGTTGAAGGTCCAGAGGGCATTGGTGGCCAGCTTTCCCACCTCAATCTTGTAGACCCCCTCGGAAGCCGCGGAGTCGACCGTGGCCGTGGCGACGGTCTCGAACGAACTGGAGGCGGACTTCGCAAGGAACTCCGACATGGTGTCCATGCTCTGGACAACAGACTGGAAGTTCTTGATTTCCGTATTGATTTCACCGAACGCATCAACACGCTTCTGCCAGTCGGCCTTCCAAAGCGTCATGCGGTTCATCTGGATGGACTCGACCTTCTTGAGTTGGTCGATCATCGTATCGAAATCGGTCCCGGAAGCCAGACCGGAGAAGTGGATTCCACCAGAAATTGTATC
>QKEJ01000192.1 GCA_003252375.1 Halodesulfovibrio sp. | reverse complement strand
ACCGCACGGGCCTCGTCCGCAGCAGTCATGCGCCGGACACTTTCCTGAAGGGCCGCCGCACACCGGTCATACGCCGACTGACGCTCCTTGCAGGTCTGCTCCGCTCCTGCGCGCTCTGCAGCGCGGGTACGGGCCCGGCGTTGCGCTTCCAACGCCCTGTCCACCGCAGCGAGCACTGCAGCAGGAACCAATGTCTGTAACGCCTGCGTCCCAGCCTCGTCCGCCGTTCCCGAGCCCCCCGACATCTCCGCAACCTCCGGGAGCTCCGGGAGCGCCCGGGCCAGCGCCAGATATTCATCAAGGTCCGCCCGCATGCGGGCAAGCTCTGCTTCGGCAGCGTCAAGGCTGGCCAGCCGGTCACGAATCCCCTCTGACCGATCAAAGATGGAGAGCACCACCTCCGGCGCGGTTTCTGCCGGAAGCCCCAACCCTCGCAGCCGGTCCGTCCAGGCCTGCAGCACGGCCATGCGACCGGTACGGGCCTCTTCCCGTGCCCGCCCGGCCTCCTGCAATTGCCGCTGGATACGGGTCAGTTCCCGTTCCGTCTCATCCAGTCCTCTGCGCAGGGCCTCCCGTTCGGAAACAGCATCCCGCAGCTGATCCAGGGCCGCCTCAGCCCGTTCCAGACCGGCGTCATTGGGCTGATCCGCACCGGCTGCACGGGCCTGCGCCATGGCGCTGTCCGCCAACGCGTCCAGCTCGGCGCGACTGCCATCCGGAATACCGCCGCGTCTGCCCGCAAGCAGCGCCAGAAGACCTGTCACGCCTGCTGCGGCAAGGACATAGGCAACAGGGACCAGACTCTCCGGAATCACGGTCGGCATCCCCATCAGGGACAGCAGGCCATACCGGGCCCCCAGAAGTCCGCCTCCCGCCACGACAGGCAGCAGGCAGACGGCCAGCCACAGGCTACGGGCCCCCGGCGTGCTCTCCTGCGCCAACGCCGCACGCTGCCGCGCCCCCTCAAGCTTTCTGAGTGTATCTCTGAGGGAACGGACTGCCAGACGCCGCTCCTCCACAACCACGCGGGTGGCTTCCGGCGAAAGATGTTCCAATGCCCGGAGCCCGTGGGCCTGCCGCTCGGCAAGGGCAACCTGCTGCGCCTCCAGCCCGGCAGACTTGGCCACCATGTCGTGTTCCGCCTGCTCCGCGTCCCGCAGTGTACGCCCCATGGCTTCGATGCCCTGACGGGCCGTAAACGAAGTATCCAGCGCCCTGACCCTGTCCCGGTTCCAGTCCGGCACCAGCTGCGTGATATCCGCCTCCACCGCCGCCCGCATGGACGCCAGGGTCTGCGCCCGGCGCGGCGTCTCCTCCAGAAGACGCTGTACATACTCACGCCCGCCGGACAGCCGCTCCGCAAGCGCGGGCTCTACTGTGCCACCGGCCTCGCGGACCAGTCGCGCCACATCGGCCTCGGCTGCCCGGAGCGCGGCTTCAGCCACGGCCAGCTCTGCTGCGCGCTGGGCATGCTGCTCACCGGCCTTGTCCGCTTCGGCTGCGGCTTCCCGCATGGACGCGGCAAACTGCTCAATCCGTTCCTGCGTAAACACGGAGCGATCAAAACTGCGTATCCGCTCCGGTGTCCAGCCCTCGCCCAGCTCCTCCTGCAGGCGCTGCACGCGGCCTGCAAGCACGGCGCGCCGGTCACCATGCTCTTTTAACTGATCGATAAGCGACCGATATCGCCCCTTGTCTTCCGCCAGCCCGGCAATGGCCCCCTGTCGGTCCAGCACACGCTGGTGCTCCGTCATGGACAGGGCAGCCCGGGCGGCTTCCAGCCGCGTCCTGCGCGCCTGCAGGGCTGTCCGCTCTTCCGTACGGGCGGCCCACTGGTCCCGCAGCCGCTCCAGCCGGGCAAGCCCTTCAACAGGAAAGTTATCGATAACTGGCGATATGGCCGCCAACCGCGACCGCAGGATCTGCCGTTGGCGCATCTGCTCCCACAGGGCCAGCCGTCGCTCCATGGCCGTCAGGGCCATGTGCCGCTCGCGTCGTCCGGCAAGCAGCTGCTCCAGCTCGGCCTCATGGGCCTGCCGTTCCGCCGTGAGCCGCTCATAGGCGTCAATGCCGCTCTCACAGGCGCGCAGCTGCCGGAGCACCTCATCCAGCTCGTTCAGTTTCCGGTTGAGCTGCGGGTTCTGCCCCCTGTCCTTGAAGATGCCCTCCATGGTGCTTTCCAACTGCTTCAACACCTGCCCCACCGGTCGGGTGGACGTGCCGAAGCTCGCACCATACAGGGCGTGACGCACCTTGTCGCCGCTCAGGGAGGACAACTCCTGCAGTTCGGTCAGCGAAAACCCGTACACGGACTCGTAGACCTCGCGGGTCGTGCCGCCCAGCAGGGTTTCCAGCAGGGAAGCATCCCGTACGGTGCCGTCTGCGCCGGTCAGGGTTACCACCCCGCCACGGGGGCCAGGCCTGCGCTCAAGCCGCAACACGCCATGCGCCGCCGTGGTCAGCTGCAACACGCCGCCCGGAGCGCCACCCCGCAAGGGGGGGCAGTAATCGGCCTTGGCCTGTGTGGGAAAGCCGAACAACATCTGCCGGAAGAACCGCAGGCAGGTGGATTTGCCAGCCTCGTTGTCGCCCAGAAAGACGGACAGTCCATCCGGAAGCCCCTGTACGCCCTGGTCGGCAAAGATTCCGAACCCGTCGAGAGTAAAATCGCGGATGATCATTGGTCGGCCTCCAGCAGGGTCATGCAGAGCATTTCCGCATCGGCCAGCAGGGCCGCCAATTCATCCCCGTCTGGCGGGGACACTGCCTTGCGCACCCGGGGACGCTCAAACAGCCCCTCCAGAGCGTCCTGCAGCATTCCGGCATGAGCACTGTCTTTGGAATCCTCGCGCAGCCGCAGGGCAAGCCGCAGGGCCTCCCCCAGCACGTCCTGCCGCTGCCGTTGCACGTCCATGGACAATTCCGGACGGCAGGCCAACTCCAGATCCTTGATCCAGACAAAGGGTGACAGGCTCGCCAATCCCTCGCGCAGGCGCTCGAGCAGGTCCCGGATCGCGCCCTCCCGGCGCAGCAGGCCGTCCAGAGCACCGCGACCGGTCAGTTCCAGCCGCAACACCACGCCTTCCGGTGGTTCCGGGGACACCCTGCCGTCCAGCATCCGCTCCACGCCCTCGCCATCCCCCGCGCCGCACTGCTGCGCCGCCTGCTCCGCAGCCCCGAACAGGGCGTTGTCCAGACTGTCCAGGGTGGCGTGTGCCGAAATATCCACGGAAACCTGCCCCCAGACCACAGGGGCCAGAGGATACAGCGCCGTCGTAATGACGCCATCCGGTGCAATCTCCACCAGCATGCAGCCGTGTGCTCCCTGCTCGTTCACGTGCAGCCCCTGCGTGCTGCCGGAATAGACCACATGCGGCGCTTGGTGCACCACCTGCGGCGCATGGATATGCCCCAATGCCCAGTAGTCGAGCCCTGCCATCTGCAGTTCGGCCAGCGTTGCGGGCGCATACACGTCCGCGGAGGCCACCACGTCCAGCGTGCAGTGCAGGAGCCCCACCTGCGGGACCTGCTGGGGGCTGCGACGGAACTTCCGCGCCAACGAGGTGCGTTCCCGATCCGTATTGTGGCTTATGCCGTGCACCACGGCCGCGAGTTGCCCGTTGCGGAACACCTCGGCCGCCTCCACGCTGCCGGGACCGAACACGGTCACGTTGTCCGGCAGGGAAATGGCCGTGGAACGCCGACCATACGGATCATGGTTCCCATGGACCATGAAGACCCTGACCCCGGCGTCGCCAAGGGCGCGGCATCCGTCGCGGAGCGCCAGCTGCGCCCGCAGGCTCCCTTCCTCGTGGTTATGGATGTCGCCCGCCAGCAGCACGAAGTCCGGCCGGAGCCGGCACCCCATGGCCACCAGCCGCTCAAAGGCCGTGAACGTGGCGCGCGCCAGCGCCTTGCGGATGTGGGAGGGCGCATCGGACGAAATGCCCTTGAACGCGGCATCCAGATGCAGGTCTGCCGCATGGAGAAAACAGAGGGGACGGTCGGGGGAAATCGCATTCATCAGGGATGCCGCAGTACCATTGAAAATGTTATATTCCGTAGTGTTGTGGAGCAGGCCTCAGATCGGTACCCTCCCGACGCGCAACAGACGGCGACGGCAGGCGGGCAGGCCGTACCCTAGCACAAAGGCCGGACAACATGAATGGGGAATCACGAAGGCATGGCGGAAAGACACGCATCCCGGAACGGGAAGCAAAGGAAGAAACGAAGAGGGGATCGGAGAAAACTCAGGAAGCCTTGTTGATGACCAGACCGCTCTGCAGGTTACGCTCGATGATGTCGTGGATGGCGTCGGCCAGAGCCTTGGCCGTGGCCTGGTCCTGCTGGAACATGTTCTTTCCGGCCTCCACCCGCACCCGGGTGACGTTCTCGGTGACGCGATGCAGCTCCACCGTGACGGGGTACTCGGCAGTCTTGGCATGGAAGATGTCCCCTTCCTTGCCCTGCTCAATCCCATCCACGCCAAACTCCATCTCGTACAGGGCGGCGTGTGCGGCGCGGTACACGCACCAGTAGGGCTGGGGATAGGAGCGCTCGGTCACATCCTCAATGGTTTCCTTGGCCGTAGCCACACCAGCTGCAGCCAGCCCGACGGCAGTGACGAGGCAGCCTGTCTGGAGCGAGGCAACGCCCAGAAAGAAAAAAAGGAGTATGCAGCGGAGCCAAGACATCGGATAATCGGTCCTTATATCGACAGAATACATGAATACAAATGTATCCATATCAATTGACCCTACCAATACCGCCCCATGCGGTCAACCAATCAGTATCAGAGGTCGGTTGCCTCTGTATCAACAGCCGAATCCAGCTCTTTCGCTATGCCCGCAAGCGCCTCTGCCTGCACGGCAAAGAGGCCGTGCCATGCGGGCAGGCACTGAAAAATCTCCTCAGGGGTCTCCGAGGGCTCCAATCCGGGCAGGACCACCCGCCACGCATGCAGCAGCATGCCCTGCGGCTCGGCAGGACCGCCATACTTGCGGTCCCCCACAATGGGATACCCGCGGGCCGACAACTGCACCCGTATCTGGTGCGTCCGCCCCGTGTGTATGGATACGGCCAGAAGGGTCACATTCCCGCGCCGCAACACGGGAACAACCGTGCTCCGCGCCGCCTTTCCGACGTCTGCGCCACCATCCTCCACCCGGACCATGCGCTCCCCCCCCCGCTCACCAGTCCCTGTTGTCCGCTTGTCCAGCGCATCGTGCATCCGCTCCGGCCCGTCTTCCGGCCAGATGCCGCGCACCCATGCCAGATAGATCTTCTGCAGCGCATGTCCCTCCCGCAGCAGGGAATGCAGGCCCTGCAAGCGCCGGTAGCTGGTCGCCACCAGCAACAGACCGGACGTATCCCGGTCCAGCCTGTGCGCCGGAGTGGGCATGAAAGGGGCCGAAGCAAAACATCTGGCAAGCCGGGTAGTGACGGCATCATCATGCCCTGTCCCCGGCTGGACGGGGAGCCCGGCAGGCTTTGCCAGCACAAGAAGATCCTCTGCTCGGGCTACCAGCGAAAGGCCACAGGCCGCCAGATCGTCTTCGACGCATGAGGGTGCTCCCGGCACCACACCATGCGGAGCGGGCGTTGCTGGCGAGCTTCCGGCGTCATGCGGCGGAATGCGCACCACATCCCCGGCCTCCAGCCTGTCAAACGGCTTGACCCGCCCCTTGTTGATGCGCACCTGCCCGGTGCGTATCCAGCGCATGAGCGCCCCCTTGGGGATATCCCTGCCAAGCCGCCGCTGCAGGAACTGCAACAGCTTCTGCCCGCCTTCCTCCGGCGTCACCGTGATATGCCGAACCTCTGCCATGCATGCTCCCGTGGCTGAAAAAGGCCCGGTGAAACGAGTTCACCGGGCCTTGTGGTCGAATTCCGGAATCTGCCCGTTGCAGGCCTATTCCTGATTGTAGTCCTTGTGCGCTGCCGTCCCGGGGTTGGTCTTGTCCAGATCAAGCGGGAAAGCCAGCAGCATGGTCTTGCGGTTGCTCATGCCGGTGTTGCCGGGGTGCGTGTTGAGGCAGACAACCAGATCGCGAATGCCGTCGTTGTTCACGTCCTTGATGTCGTAGGCGACCACGCTGCCCTTGATGCGGCGGGTCTTCCACTGCAGACCGAGGCCCACGCCATCCCAGTAGAGCGAATGCACCTCGCCCTGAGGGAAGAAACGGTAGTTATCAAAAAACTCGGCAGCCACCGAAATGGGCCGGTTGACAATCAATTCGTACCGTCCGTCACCATCAAGGTCGGTCGCCACCATGGGCATGGGGATAAAGTACTTGCTCCCGATAAGCAGATTGTCCTTGCCCAGGTTGCCAAAGCTCTGGTCCTGGGTGACGCCCACGGAGGCGCCGGAATACCCATCATCGGTTTCGGCAAGCCGTGCGAACTTTTCGGAGTAGACGCGCAGGTGCTCCGCCCCGTCTTCCACCATGACGAACTTCGCCCCTTCCGAGTCATTGGCGGGCAGCCACACGAAGTTGTACAGATTCGCCCCGGCAGGCAGGTCGATCTTGCGTCCTGTCTCCCAGGAGCTGGCCGTCTTCATCATTTCGTATACGGGATCCTGCCACAGACTGTTGCCCTTGGACAGGCGCTGCCCAATAAGAACAGGCATGTAGTCGGGAGGCAGGCGCACGATATTCAGCAGATACTGGATGCGGTCACAGACAACGGTGAAGGCGTTATTCTGAAAATTCAGAATCATGGAGTACGCCTTGAGCCCCGTGTCCACCATGCTGATCACAATCTCGGCAATGCCGTCGCGGTTGAAGTCCCCCGCGCGCACGCTCAGGAGATCGTACCGCATGGCCGGTGAATACTCAGCAAGGGGGGTAAGTCGGCCGTTCTCGAAGTGATAGACTCTGATGGTATTGCTGTCGATGAGCAGCACCTCGTTCTTGCCGTCGCCGTCAAGATCATCCACCACCATGCCGTGTGCGGCAAAAGACAGGCTGTTGGACCGCAGGCGGTTCCCTTCATCCGAATCCCCGGCGTACCGGAACTGGGGATTCAGGAACACCTGCTGGTTTTCGGAAAGCTGGTTCTGCTGGATCACCGGGTTCATCTGGTTGACCATCTGCGGCTGGGCAGCCGCCACGGCCGCAGGGGAGGCTTCACGCTTGAACACCTCGCTGTTGATGGCCTCCGACAGGTTCTTCAGGGTGGGAATCATCTGCGCCACCTTGCTGCTGGCGGAACGGGGCCAGCTGGTGCCGTCCTTGCCCACAACCTGCACGTCAATGGAGCTCTCATCGCCGATGATCGTGGTGGAACCATATATCAGGTAGTCCACACCGATCGTGGGCAACAGGGCCGAGGCCTCGCTCTGCGACGTGGGCAGGGTGACCCCTTCGTAGGCGGACTTGTCCACGGCAACAAAGTGGTCCTTCCAGTACAGACGCGATGTCAGCATCTGCGGGATGGCCTTTTCGAGGTGTTTATAGGCAACAGGGCCGTTCACCTGAAACGGCAGCACTGCAAAGGTCTTCATGTCCTCCGCAAGAGCGGAAAGCGTCCCTGCCACAAAAAGCAGGGCGGTGAGGATCGCCGTACGCACGAACAAACGCATACTGTCTCCTTGAAAAAAATACATAAAAGGGCTTTGATAGTCTGTGGGTTCATTCCAGTCGCCCATCCATAATACCTCTTGCCCGTTCAGGCAACCATGAGGTACAGCCGCGAGGCCGATTGCAACACCTTTTTACATTTCACCACAGCCGGAGCCGTTGTTTGAGCAGCAAGAGGAAACGTCCCGCATCCAGGAGCACCACCCAGACCACCAAGGAAGCCGCCCCCAAACAGGCGAGCCGCTCGTTCCGTCTTGTCTGCCCCCCCGATCAGCGTCCCCTTGTGGAAGACCTGCTGCGCGCCCAGGGCTATGACTTCGTGCCCGAGCCCTTTTCCCCGTGGTGCCGCCGCCTGACATGCGAACCCCGCCCGCTCGGCTCCAGCCTTGCCGCATTCTTCGGGCTTATCTACATCCAGGACCGTTCGTCCATGCTGCCGCCGCTGGCGCTGGCCCCCGCTCCCGGCAGTGCCGTGCTGGACATGTGCGCCAGTCCGGGCAGCAAGACCGGCCTGCTGGGACAGCTGGTAGGCCCGGACGGATTCGTGATGGGCAACGAGCCCAATCATGCACGGCTGGCCACCCTGCGCCAGAACCTCTTTACTCTCAACCTGCTGCACACGGCCACCTGCTCCCACTCCGGCGAATCCCTGCCCCTGCCTTCCGGCATGTGGCAGCAGATCCAGCTGGACCCGCCCTGCAGCGGCTGGGGAACCGTGGAACGGCACCCGGATGTCCTGAAGCTGTGGCAGGGAGACAAGGTGAAGCCGCTGGTCGGCATCCAGCGCAAACTGCTTGAAGAGGCGACACGTCTGCTCGCCCCCGGCGGCAAGGTGGTCTTTTCCACCTGCACCACCAACGTGCAGGAAAACGAAGAGCAGGTGCTGTGGGCCCGCGAAACCCTCGGTCTGGAAGTGGCCCCCATCACCCCGTTCGAAGGCTTCACCTTTGAAGCGCCATATCTTGAAGGATGCGAAGGGACACTGCGCGTGGACCCCGAGGCTTCGGATGCCCAGGGCTTCTTTATTGCGGCCTTCCGCAAGCCGGAGAATGCCCCCGCCGCCGAACCGGAAGCCGATACGGACCCCGGACTGGCTGCGGACATCCTGCCCCGCCACCATCTCACCATGACGGGCGTGGACCCGGACCGGTTACCGGAAGGGGAGATCGCCGTGGTGAACGAGCAGGCCATCTTTCTGCAGCGTTTCGCCCTGGACCATTTTCCCCGGCAGTTCCGCTGGCGCGGTTTTCCGCTCGGCAAGGTGGCCGGCGGCGACGTACGCCCCTCCCCCCGCCTGCGCACCCTCATGCCGGATTACGCGGACGGCGAGCATGGATCGCCCTGCAACGGCATAAACATGGACGATCCCGCTCCCATACAGGCCCTGCTCACGGGTCAGAGCCTGACCGTGCAGAGCGACGAGAAGGAACTGGGACTCTATTTCAGGGGCCTGCCGCTGGGACGACTGCGCGTGAAGGGCAAGCGGGCCCTGTGGTCTGAAAAATAGAACAAAAAGCGGCCTGCAGTGTATCACTGCAGGCCGCTTTTCATTCCACAGGTCAAGACGGGGAAATCAGTCGTCCACGTATTGCGCCAGAACATCGATAACCTTTTCCAGCGGGTCCTTGCGACCTTCGGAAGCGTCCTTCAGGGCGTCTATATGGCAGCGGAGGATATACCGCCGCAGAATGAGCTTGCTGGCGGACTGCAACGCGGAACGGGCGGCACGCACCTGCACGAGGATGTCCTCGCATTCCTTGCCTTCGTCAATCATGCGCTGGATACCGCGAATCTGACCCTCTATCCGCTTCAGCCGTTTCTGCACATTCTGCTTCACGGCTTCCTGTTCCTGATCCATTTCCACTTCGTTCATACGTTCTCCTTGCAGCACATCACCCCCGAAACGGAGGTTGATGACACACCCTGCAACACTTTGCAGAAAGCTGCAACTCATACCCCGGGCGCAGGAATTCGCCTCCGGGCCAGAGAAACGGAACCGGCTACTGCGCCTGACTGCGGGCTTCCCGGGCGCCCTCCATGGGATGCGGCATGTGCAGCACCACCCGCGTGTGCATGCTCTTGCGCACGCCACTGCGACGCGTCCCAAGAAGGTAGGGCATGACCGCCTCGTAGATGCGGTCACGGTTGTCCGGCACGAACAAATTGGGATAGTTGGTTCCGTTGGCCGCCAGCATGGCCTGCAAAACGCGTTGGTAATACACATCATCCGCCAGTCCGGGCTTGCTGAACATGGTCAGGCGCGCAGGGGCCAGATAGCGGGGAACCCGTTCCCCCTCTGCACCGCCGGAAAAGATGATGGCCTCGTAGGTCTCGGGCCGCATCATGTAGGCATAGAACTTCTCCGCCGCCTCAGCCGTGGCCGGGTCAAGGGAACTGCGGGCAATGTAGGCGTCCCCCAGAATCACGTTACGAGTGGTTTCGCCCACGGGTAATGGCGCAATATACCACTCCTCCGGCTTCGCCCCGAACTGCATCATGTACCACATGCTTTCCGAAAACCCCTGCAGGGCCGCATAGTCCCCCTGCACGGTACGCTCGAACACGGGCACGGAATCCTCATAGTAGGTACCGTCCACACAGGGGTTCGTTCCGTTCTCCAGACACAGATCGCTGGCAACGGCCACCGAACGGGCAATACCCGGATCCACGGGACCGGTTATGGCGGGCAGCAGATTCTCCATGGTCGTGTACTTCTCGCCCCATGCCTGCGCATAGTAGAGCACCAGATAGGAATTTCCCGCATAGTTGCCTGCAAGCCACGGCCCCTTCGGCTTTCTGAGGCGCAGCCGGTAGCTCAGATCCTGCACGCCCTTGGCTGCAGTGATGTAGCTATCTCGTGAGATAAGGAAGTTGCCGCACAGCCAGTGGGGCACGCCGTACCGCACCCCGTTGACCGTGGTGCCCCGCACGATGAGCGGATGCCAGTCCGGCTCGGAATAGGTTTGCGGACCAATGACGCTCTCCAGGGCCAGGTCTCCCATCATGATGGTATCGCTTTCCACAATATGCACGCCCCCGTGCTCCGTGGAATTGGTCAACGCCTGCCGCAGGAAATCAAGCTCATACACATCGCTCACGGCGGCCTTCACCAGCACCAGATCAATCTCCGGATGCTGAGCCTCGAACCCCGTCTCCACGATGGAGAGCATCCGGTCGAAATCGCCCGGAATATCCGGATAGGGCATTACCTTCAGAACGGTGCGGCCGCCTGACTCAGGCTTTGCTCCCGCAGCCATCCCCTGGCCCGCCGTCATCAGCAGCAGCACAAGCAGCCCCGCCATTCCAATCAACCACTCCAAACATCGTTCATGCATCACATACCCCCAATTCAAATACTAAGTGATATCGCATATCACTACGCATACCTATGGTATGTGACAAGCTATTTCCGAACTGCAACGTCGTACAGTTTCACTCTCACGAATGCTGCACTGCCACCTCCCCGTTACAGCCCGCCACGCAAGACGCCGCCCGTGGAACAGGAAAGTTCTTCCGTGCACACGAAAAAGGCCGCCCCTGAGGGCGGCCTGCACATGCACAGCATGCCGACAACGACGCCTAATAGGCTTCGTCCGTGGCAAGATCCGCATCGGTGATCTTGAAGGAGAACACCATGTAGACCCAAGCCTGATAGAAGATGACGATGGGCACAAAGGTCAGCGCCACACCAAGCATGATCTTCAGGGTCAGGGGGCTGGAGGCCCCGTTGTAGATGGTGACGGAGAAGATATCCTCCATGTTGGACGGAATGAGCCGGGGGAACATGCCCACCACGCCGAACAGGGTACAGCTGAGAATGGTCACCGCGTTGGACACCCAGGCGATAAAGGCGGAGCCGCTACTGATGAACAGCCGGGTGGTGAAGAGACTCACCACGGCCAGGATGATCAGGATCATGAGCGGCGGAATGGCCAGATAGTTGGCGTACAGGTCGGTGTACACGGCCGTTGCGGCAAGGAAGGCCACGGCTGCGGCAAGGAAGTAGGGCCAGATGCCCGCTGCCACGCGCAGGGCGCGCTCATGGAAGGCACCGCTGGACTTCACGCCCAGCCACAGGGCGCCATGCAGGCAGAACATGAGCACGAACAGGACACCGCCCAGCAGCCCATAGGGATTGAGCAGCTTGAACAGGTTGCCGTGGTACACGCCCTCGCCGTCGATGGGAATGCCCTGGAAGAGGTTGGCAAAGGCCACACCCAGCAGCAGCGCAGGAACAAAGCTGCCCAGGAACAGGAAGCCGTCCCAGACCTTGCGCCAGGCTTCGGACTGGATCTTGTTGCGGAATTCAAAGCTGACCGCCCGGAAGATCAGGGCGAACAGCAGCAGAAGCAGCGGCGCATACAGCGCGCTGAACATGACGGCATACGCCTTGGGGAAGGCGGCAAAGGTCACGCCGCCGGCAGTGATGAGCCACACTTCGTTACCGTCCCAGAAGGGAGCGGCAGCGTTATACATCGTGCGCTTTTCCGTTTCATTCTTGGCCATGAACGGCAGCAGGGTGCCGAGACCAAGGTCGAAGCCGTCGAGAATGAAGTAGACGGCCCAAAGCACGCCCCAGAGTACAAACCACGTGGTTTCCAGAAACATAATGTAACCCTCTGTAATAAAGGTTGCTGACGACAGTGCCTTACGCCTTCTTGGGACCCTTCTGGGCATACTTGCGCAGCAGGTAGATATCCAGCACGCCAAGTCCCGAATAGATCACCGTGAAGGCGATGATGGAAACCAGCACCGACGAGGCGTCCACGGGGGACACGGCATCGGATGTACGCATCATGTTGTAGACGATCCACGGCTGGCGTCCCACTTCCGCCACGGCCCAGCCGAACATGATGGCCAGGTAGGGCAGCGGAATGGCGTAAATCAGCCCCTTGAGCAAGAGCGGCTTTTCCTGAATCCGGTCGCGCCACAGCCAGGAGAGCCCGGCAAGCAACAGGAACAGGGTGCCAAGGCCGACCATGACGCGGAAGCTGAGGAAGGTGATCAGCACGGGCGGACGGTCTTCCTTGGGGAAGTCCCGCAGGCCCTTCACTTCGGCGCCGGGATCGTTGAAGGCCAGAATGGAAAGCGCATTGGGTACGCCCAGGGCTTCCACGGCGTTCCCTTCGTTCTCCTCGTCAGGCATGACCAGCAGATTCATGGGAGCGCCCTTCATGGTTTCCCAGTGGGATTCCATGGCGGCAAGCTTGGCGGGCTGCAGTTCGGCAACCACGTTGCCCTGATGGTGGCCGGAGATGGTCACGGCGACGGCAAAGATGATGGCAAACGTGGCCCCGTGCCTGAAGGAGCGGCGGAAGAAGGGCTCCTCGTTCTTGCGCAGGAGGTGCCATGCGGAAACCCCCATCACGAAGAACCCGGCCAGCATCCATGAGGCGATCACGGTATGCGGGTACTGACCCATGGCGTAGGGGTTGGTGACAACGGCGAAGAAATCGTCCAGCTCGGCGCGGCCGTTGCGGATGACGTAGCCCACGGGATTCTGCATGAACCCGTTGGCGATGATGATCCACAGGGCCGAAAGGTTGGAGGCGAAGGCGACCATCCAGATGGCGAAACAGTGCATCTTCTTGGAAACCCTGTCCCAGCCGAACCACCAGACCGCAAGGAAGGTGGACTCAAGGAAGAAGGCGGCCGTGGCCTCGATGGCGAGCAGGGAACCGAAGATATCGCCGACATACTCGGAATAGCGTGACCAGTTGGTCCCGAACTGGAATTCCAGGGTGATGCCCGTGACAACACCAAGCGTGAAGTTGATGAGGAAGAGTTTGCCCCAGAACTTCACCATCCGCTTGTACATCTCGTCACCGGTACGGACGTACATGGTTTCCATCACCGCCAGCATGATGGACAACCCCAGTGTGAGCGGAACGAAAATGAAGTGGAAAAACACGGTTACAGCAAACTGCAACCTCGACAGAAGAACGACATCCATACTTTCCCCCTTTCAGAGAAGGATTCCCCCAGCAACGCGCGCTGGCGGCTCTCGTTGAGGATTAATTGTGGCATATGACGTTCCGGCCCTGAGCCGGATCATCTTCCGAAATCATCAAGAATGGTTACTACTATCAAAAAGGAATATTTTGGCAAGGAAAAATAACGCCAGTCCTGTTCTTGCCAGCAACCCTTGCGGGATCAAAGCCCGGCGGCATGTATCTCCCTGCATAACACAGTGCAGGGAATAATGTCAGCAAGAAAGACGCGTTAAGACATCATCTGCAACATCGCAACACGAACGGAGCAGCCCCCTCATGTCAGACGCCGCACAGCCGCGCCCAGACGGCGCATGGCTTCATCCAGCACGTCCGGATCGTGCATGGCGAAATTCATGCGGAAGAACCGCTCACCATCGGCAGGGTGAGCATAAAACACCGTTCCGGGCGCCAGCGCCACGCCGCATTGCAGCGCTTCCGCCACAAGTCCGGCGGCCGCAAGGGGCGCCGCAAGCCGGCACCAGACAAAGAGCCCGCCTGTCACCGGAGCGGCCTGCACCCACCGGGAGGGCACATGGGCCGCAAGCCCCTGCAGGAGTGCATCCCGCCGCTTGCGGTACACCTGACAGCAACGCGCAAGGTGGCTCCTGTGCTGCCCCACGGATACGAAGCGGTACAGGGCCCGCTGGATAATCCCCGAGGAGGAGAGATCCTGCTGCCGTTTGCTGCGGATGAGCATCTCGCGCACAGGCCCTTCGGCCACAAGATATCCCACGCGCAGTCCCGGCATGAGCATCTTGGAGAAGGTGCCCACGTACAGACAGGCTCCGGGCGCAGCCAGCGCCTTGAGGGCGGGCTGCGCGTGCCCCTCGTAGCGCAGTTCGCCCACGAAGTCGTCCTCGACCAGGGGTATCCCGTGGGCGGCCGCAAGCTGGACCAGCTGACGCCTGCGCTGGCCGCTCATGCATATTCCCGTGGGGTTGTGGAAATTCGGGATGCTGTAAATGAACCGGGGCCGATGCACCTCGAGCAGCCGGGCAAGCTCGTCCGTCCGCATGCCTTCCGCATCCATGGGCACGGCCACCACATGCAGCCCGAACCCCCTGAACAGATCCAGACCATCCGCATAGGTGGGCGCCTCCACGAACACGGTATCACCGGGAATCGTCAGCAACTGCACAATCAGGGCAATGGCCTGCTGCGAACCAGCCGTGATGAGCACATCCTCCCGTGCTGCGGGAATCCCCTGATCCGCCAGCAGATGGGCAATGGTCCTGCGCAGGGGCGCATACCCGGCTTCCTCGGCATATTCCGCAGCCTGCAGTCCCTCCTCGCGCATGGTATCGCGCAGGCTCCGGCGCATGGCCTCCACCGGAAAGAGCCGGGGATCTCCGTTACCGCTGCTCAGGGAAATGACCGACGCATCACGATCAGACGTACGCAGCGGTATGGTCGAGCGCACGGGCATGGTGCGCCTGCGCGCGAGCAGATCGTCCTGCCACGCCGGCCACCCGGCCCGCATGGGCGGAATGCCCGGAACGGCCCCGCCGGACGATGCATCCGCGCCGGGATACGGCGGCAGGACAAAAGTGCCGCTGCCGACCCGGCCCGCCACAAGCCCGGCAGCCTCCAGCTCGCCATAGGCGCTTTCCACGGTGATGCGGTTCACCCCCAGCTCCTGAGCCAGGGTACGAATGGCGGGCAGCCGGGCGCCTGCAGGAATCCGCGCCTGTTCAATGCCGGCCCGCAGGAAGGCGGCAATCTGCAGGTACAGCGGCTCATTCCCGCTGCGGTCCAATGGTATGCGCATGACACCTCCCACCAACAATTCAATATTTTCAATTTTGTCAAATTCACTTGAATCCCTTGGCAGACAGGGCTTCTCCGCCTGCACCCTCCGAAATTGTCCCCATCGATTTTGCCGTAATTGGGTCTATTCACGGGGTCAATATTCCGCCTATACAGGCTTCCAGCACACTCGTCCATTTTCTCCCGGAGGCCGCATGTCCACACCGCTTTCTCCCGATACCGCCAGAGGCTACTTCGTTGCCGCGGCCAGCGCCTTCCTGCTGGCCTTCACGGGCATTCTCATCAAGTACATCGGAGTACACTTCCTGCTGCCGCCCCTGACCCTGGCATTCTGGCGCAACCTCACGGTATGCGCCTGCCTGCTCCCCATACTGCTGCTGCGGGGCACCCCGCTGGACTCCCCCCTGCGACAGCACGGACGGTTCCTCTGCCTGTACGGGGTTGTTCTGGCTCTTTTCAACGCCATGTGGACCACGGCGGTCCTGCTCAACGGCGCTGCTGTCGCCACCGTAATGGTATACTGTTCGGCGGCGTATACGGCTGTGCTGGGCAGACTGCTCTACCGCGAGGCCTGCCCGCCCTCCAAGTGGCTGGCCATCCTCCTGTGCCTGGCCGGGTGCACCCTTGTTTCCGGAGCCCTGCAGAGGCCAGACGGCGAGGCTGGCGCGATGGGCATGTGCACGGGGCTTGCCTCGGGAGTGCTGTATGCGGCCTACAGCCTCATGGGGCGTTCCGCCGGCATGCGCGGGCTCAATCCGTGGGTAACCCTGCTCTACACCTTTCTTGCCGCCGCCTGCTGCCTCGGCACGCTGCATCCCGTCTGCACGCAATTCGCTCCGGAGGCGGGCCTTGCCGCGCCCCTGTCCGCCATGCTGCCGGGTTCCCTCGGCCCTGACGGCTGGGGATTCTGGGTACTACTGCTTGCCATTGGCCCCACCATGCTGGGCTTCGGCCTGTTCAACGTCTCCCTGTGTTACCTGCCCTCATCCGTGGTCAATATCATCCTGACCCTGGAGCCGGCCCTGACCGCCGTCATCGCCTACTGGGCGCTGGGTGAGCGCATGACCCCACCCCAGTGGGCCGGAAGCGGCATGATCCTCTGCGGCGTCATCGTACTGCGCATTGCCGGATACCGCAGGAAACGTCCCGGCATGCTCCGGGAAACCGCAATTCTGGCGCAGAAGCAGCGCCTGACGACCTGACGGATTTGACATTTTACGCAATATTGGCACTTCCTCTTTGCAAATTTGTCAAAACTGATGCCTACATATGTGTATGAAATTCCTACATATTTGTCTTCCATCGTGCATCCATCCGAAAACACGTTTCTTTCCATCTGTCACCGCCTACACTTTTGCGGAGCGCCTCCTCTGGCATGACCTATGCTCTAGCGTTCGCAGTTTCTGCCACAACACACCATGCATGGCGCCACGATTCTGCACATGCAACGAGGAGGTCTTATGTCACAGCAGCTAG
>QKEJ01000100.1 GCA_003252375.1 Halodesulfovibrio sp. | reverse complement strand
TCCGTCGCCATAATGGACCGATGGGTCCATGGCTCGGGGCCATCCTGCACTTCGCAGGTGGAAAAAACATGCCCGCCTGCCCGCTCCACGCCAGTGCGCAGCAGTGTTGCAATGCGGGCGGCGCCGCCGTGCCATGCCAGCAGGGAATGCAGGTGCACCTGTGGCAGGACGGATTCCGGCCCCGGCACTGCCATCAGGCCCGCTCCAGCATATCGTGCTTAAGGGCCCAGAGGATGACGTGTTCCATGGTCTGCATGGCACCGGCGGCGGTACCCGCATCCCGGACGTGCTGCAGGAGCATCTCGTTCAGGGCCGCCACGGTCAGGGGCTTGCGGGCGCAGAAAAGCATGAACCCAAGATGGTCCGGTGCAACAAGGTGCGCAATCCCTTCGTAAATGACGGGCTTTTCCCTGCCGCGGTACACGGCCTCACCCACGGTGCTCCAGACCACACGCATGCCACCGTCCAGCCGCTCCGTGGGGTAGCCGCCAAATATCTCGCCATACGCGGTCTGCAGGGGATGACGGACGCTGCGCAGGGCCTCCGCATCAACGGGTTCGGCATGCAGCCGGTCCCATAACTCCAGATGCTGGCCTATGATGACGGGCCAGTCATACCGGGCACGCACATGCGTACGGGCCCGCTCTCCCATGGACAATCGCAAGGTCCGGTCGGTGACCAGGCGACGCAGGGCCACGGCAAGGGCCGGGACATCCACCACGGTGCGCTGCGCCATGCCGAGGTGGGTGGCCGTGTCAAAGGCCAGAGGCGCCATCACATCCAGATCGGCCGTATCGGCCGGGCCAAGGGTGGGCACCAGGATGCCCGTTTCCCCATCCAGCACCAGATCGCGGTAGCCGTCATAATCGGAGGCGATGACCGGCAGGCCCATGAGGCCGGCTTCCAGCAGGGTCAGCCCGAAGGTCTCCTGCATGTTGTCCACAGGGGAAACAAAGATGTCCGCCGCCGCGTACAGGCCGTTCCTGGTCCCGTCATCGGGATTGCCCACCGTCTGCAGGGAGACTCCCAGACTGCGGGCCAGCCCAGCCAGAACCTGCGGGGTGGAATCACCGGGCTGAATCTGCCCTGCCACGACAAGATGCAGGGATTGCATGGGCATGCCGCCGAGAGCGAGCCGCTGCAGCGCCCTGAGCAGCGGCAGGAGGTCCATCTTGGAATAGTGCGAGACCCGGGCAAAAACCAGCAGTAGCACGGCGTCCTCCCCCAGGCCGAGGGATGCGCGCACCTGTGCGCGTAGCGGCTCTCGTTCCGCAGGGAAGGCACCGGCGTCTATGCCGAGGGGGATGCGCGCAATCTGCGGTGCGGGCAGGCTGACGCCATACCCTTCCCTGAAATGCGCATAGACCCGGCTCACCATGCCCTCGGCGGCCCGGGACGTGGCGATGACGGCATCGCGCGGGCAACAGCCCTGCCAGAGATGCCCGAAAAACATGGGCATGTACCGGGCATAACTCAGGGTATGCGTACAGCCGGTGATGGGCATGCAGTGCCGGGCGTAGCGGTTTCGCAGCGCCGCAAGCGGGGCGTTGTGCAGCAGGCAGTCGGACAGATGGAAACAGTGGAATTCGTGCGTGCTCAGCGCCCGGGGCAGAATGCTCTGAGTCTCAAGGACAAATCGTCCCGCCGCAAGCATGTCGGGGAAGGTGCCTGCAAGGCGGTCCTGAAGAATCTCCAGCTGCCGGGCATCCGACAGATAGAAATGATAGGCACCGAACGGGTCTGCGGCGAGCAGGGCCCGGAGGAACCCCTCGTTGGCGACGCTGCGCCCCATGACCTCTCCACCCTCGAAAAAAGGGTGCAATGTTCCCCAGATAGCGCTTTTTTTCATGGAATGAGAAGGACACAGAATGGCCGTGTTGTCAAATCCGCATTTCCTCCCCGGCGGAACCATCCCTTTCCCGCCCTCTTCCGCCGATTTGCAGCGCCTGTCGTCCCCGTTGCACATGCGCATGAATGCCCTGCATTATCCGCCCTTCCATGGAGAATCCTGCCGCAACCAGTGTCATTTTTCCGTCCCCCCCCCAGTCCTGCAGGGAGAAAAATCCAGCGAACACGAAAAAACCTTCATGCCTCCGGCATGTTACACAGCAAAATCTAAAAGCCCGCCTTCTGGTCTTCATTTTGCATTTCCCCATGTGAACGCCACGATTTTTGATCTGGACGGCAGTAAATGCCGGATTCCTGCGGAGGGTGAATTGCAAATGCGCGGTACGACCAAGAAGATCATGTGGGGACTTGGGCTCCACCCTGAAGACGAAGCACTTCTGCGCCATGTCAGCAATGCGGAATTTGAACTCGTTCAGGTTCCCATGGGCACGGTGCCCACTGCGGAAGACATGGACAAGGATGAACCCTGTATCGTCTGGATTTCCAAGGATGCCTGGGATCGCATCAGAGAAATGCCCACCACCTCGGTCCGGCATCTCGAAATCATCCCCCGGGTGCTTCTGCTGGGGGGCGACTACAACATGTCCGAGCTTGAGGACGCCCTCGACAACGGTTTCACCGATGTCATCAAGCCGCCCCTTACGGAATCCCGTATACGGGACGTTCTGCTGCGCACGGTGGAAACCCACAACCTCTACCACGACATCATGCGCATGACCCGGGAGATCTGTCTCGAACGGGAACTGCTCGAACGCAAGAACGACATCCTTTCCTTCATCGTGTCGTTCCTCTCCCGCGCGACCGAAAGCCTTGATCCGCTGGAAATCCTGCACAACGCGCAGGAGGATCTGGCGACGCTGCTTCCTGTAACCGCCCTGAATGCGGCCTTCTGGACCCCTTGTGCCGGAAAGAAGTGGGACGCCAAACTGTATATTTCGGCCCATGAGGGCCATCCGGCCCACCGGGAATGGACAAACCTGCTGCTGGCCAGCGCCGACAAGCTTTCCGGCAAGACCATCAGCAGCCACACCATCGAATACATTGCTCCCACCGAGGACGTCACCAATCTGATGCCCGAGGCGGGCCGGGTCGCCATCCTGCCGCTTCGGACAGCGGGTGAAACCATCGGCGCCATTGCCCTGCTTTCACGCTCCGAACTGCACCTTGGCAAGGATCAGGTACAGATTCTGAAGTCGGCCATGCAGCATCTGGCGCTGGCCCTCAAGAACGCCCTCATCTACCGTGAAATGAAGCAGCATGCCGACCTCGACGGCCTGACGCTGGTGAACAACCGCAGGCATTTCGACAGCCGCATCAAGGAAGAGATGGAGCGACATGCCCGGTACGGCCACCCCATCTCCCTGTTGATGCTCGACATCGACCATTTCAAGTCCATCAACGACACGTACGGGCACCAGGCCGGAGACACGGTTCTCAAGGAGCTGGCCGCCCTGCTGCGCACCACGCTGCGCACCACGGACTATGTGGCGCGCTATGGTGGTGAAGAGTTCGCCCTCATCCTGCCCCACACGCCGGAAGAACAGGCCGCAACCCTTGCGGAACGCCTGCGTGAAAAAGTGGCCGGCTACAAGTTCATGCATGACACGACCATCATTCCCGTCACCGTCAGCATCGGCCTTTCGGCCAGAGATCAGGACAAGGAGACGGAAGCGGAATCCATTATCCACGATGCCGACAAGGCCCTTTACCAAGCCAAGGGTACCGGCAGAAACAGGGTGTGCTCATCGTCACACTGCACCGGCGACTGTGCCGTCAGCAATCTCTGATCCCGCACCGGACTGCCGGACTTGACCGGCATCCGCAAATCCGTCAAGAACACTCCGGTCAATCGTGTCCCGGACACTTTGCATGCAAAGGGGGCTGCCAGGCAGCCCCCTTCATTCATTTCTTGCCAAGGATTCATCGTGAACGAACTGCTCTGGATCGGCTTTGCCGTTGTTGACCTTACCCTGACCCTCGCGGTCTTTCGCCTGTTCGGAAAGTCCGGCCTGTTCGGACTCATCGTCTTCAATCTGCTGCTGTGCAACATCCAGGTGCTGAAAACCGTGGAAATGTTCGGCATGACCACCACGCTCGGCAACATCCTGTACGCGGGTGTCTTTCTGGCCACGGATATTCTCGGGGAGCTGTACGGCAAGAAGGAGGCGCAGAAAGGCGTTCTTCTCGGGTTCGTCACCCTCGTCATGGCCACGGTCTACATGCAGGTGGCCCTGACCTTCATCCCCGCCCCGGACGACTTCGCGCAGCCCCTGCTCGAAGGCATCTTCGGCCTCCTGCCCCGCCTCGCCGCCGCTTCCATGGTGGCCTATCTGGTTTCGCAGATGCACGACGTGTGGGCCTACCATTTCTGGAAGCGCAAGACCAACGGACAGGCGCTGTGGCTGCGCAACAACGCTTCCACCCTTGTTTCCCAGGCGCTGGACACCGTCATCTTCTGTCTGCTGGCCTTCTGGGGGCAGTACCCGGCGCAGGTACTGATGGAAATCATCATCACCACCTTCCTGTTCAAGGGAACCGTCGCCCTGCTGGACACCCCGTTCATTTATCTTGCCCGGGCCATCGGAAGAAAGGGAACCGACTAGCGCTCCCCCGCACGACACTCCACGCAAAACGGGCCGTCTCCATATGGAGACGGCC
>QKEJ01000053.1 GCA_003252375.1 Halodesulfovibrio sp. | reverse complement strand
CGGAGCGCCGGGAATGCAGGCCGTGGCTGAATGATTCGAAAATGACTCGAACCGTGGCAACGGAGAGCTCCCGGGGCACACGAGAAGACGCCGTGCCCGCAGGGAACTGCCCGCCATGCAGGAAGCCTTTGTTGCGCGACGCTATTCCGCCTTCATGGTGAATGTGGCGGGCTTGCTGAGAAGCTGGTGGATGGGGCATCCGCGCAGGGCGGCATGGAGGCGCTTCTTCTGATCAGCGGAGAGAGTATCCGGCAGGGTTGCCCCGTATTCAAAGGTGGCGCCGTCCTTTCCGGGAATGATGGACACCGTGATATCCACATCGGTCAGGGGGATGTTGTGGGTCTGGGCATACATGCGCAGAGTGATGTTCATGCAGGTGGCGAGCGAGGCTTCCAGCAGGGCAAATGGGGAGAATCCGCCATCTGCTCCCCCCTTGGCTGCCGGGGCATCACTTATGCCGGCATGGATGCCGTCCGTATACTCGGTAAGGAAATTGGTCGTGGTGCTTTTTGCGTGGATCATGTGCTGCTCCAATGGGGATGTCTTCGGTTGATGTGGTCCATTCGTTGCCTCAGATTGTTACCTCATGCACCCGTCACCATAGGGACTTTTCCAGCTGTTTGGCAATGGCGGGATGGTCTGGCGTCCCGGATGCGCCCGCATGATTGCGTGGATTTCGTGGTGCAAGAGTGGTAGGCATCGATCATGCCGCATACGTACAACGCCATTTATGCCATTGGAGACATCCACGGGAACCGGGACGCCCTGCTGCGTCTGCTGGGGCGTCTGGGGGCAGATCCGGAACAGGACCTCCTCGTGTTCATGGGGGACTACATAAACCGGGGACCGGATACGCAAGGTGTGCTGGACATCCTTGTGGATGTCCGGTCAAGCCATGCGCATACCGTGTTCCTGATGGGCAACCATGAACATCTGCTTCTGGAGTACGCGGCCCGGCCGGAAGTGGAGACCCTGCGTACCCTGCGCAAGATGGGCATAGAGGCGACGCTTGCCAGCTACGGCGCTACCGTGCGGGATCTGCCCGGTCTGGCCTTCCTGCCGGAAGCGCATCGTTCGTTCCTCCAATCCCTTTCCCTGTCCCACACCTGCGGCCCTTACCTGTTCGTGCATGCGGACCCCGAGGAGGCCGACCTGTCGGCAGCCATGGAGGCCACGTCGCCGCTCGCACCTCATGAATCCGTATTGCTGGACAAGGCTCTGTCCAGCAGACGGCTGATCCGCGAGCATGTGCCTGCGGAGCAGTCGGAGGCGGGTGAGAACCCTGAGAACCGTGAGAATGGGGAGGGCGTTGCCCGGGATATGGATGATACCCGACTGGCGTGCATGGCAAGCGGGGGAGAACGCAGGCTCGTGGTGTTTGCCCATGCGCCGTTCGAAATGCCGCTGGTCATGCCGGACCGTATCTGCGTGGATACCGGCGCGGTCTACGGCAACCTGCTCACTGCGCTGGAGTTGCCGGTGATGCGCTTTCATCACGCCTGATTCGAACGTCTGCTCCGTCCGTGTCCCGCAGCCGACGTTAGGGGGCGGTGTTCTCCGGGGTGCGGCATTCGTAGCGTCCCTGCAGAAAATTTTCCGCCAGTTGCAGTGGGGCGTCATCATCCCGCATGGCGCCGTCCAGAAAACGGCTGTATCCCAGCAGTCTCCCCAGCATGACCAGACGTTCCCGCACGACGCCGCGCGAAGCGCCCGTGAGCGATGCGGTAATCAGGTCGCCGACGACCGTGGTGACAAAACCATGGTGTTCCAGCACGTGGCGCAGGAATACGGCCCGCCTGTGGCCCCGTTCCAGACCGGCTCCTCCGCCCTTGAAGCGGAACCGGATGTAGTTGGCCTGCGCATCCCCGCCGCATACCGCATCCAGCATGGCAAAATGGAATTCCACCCGTGCGTTGAGGTTCAGGTAGTCGCGCGCCGCAAGGGCGTAGTTGAACGAGCCTGCCGGGCGTGCGCCACGGGCGTCCAGCATGGTGCGGGACATGATGCCGGAGATGGCTTCGGCATCGGGGCCGGAGTGCCAGCTCAACTCAGGGGTAAGCAGGCCTTCGCACAGGGCTGCGAGCGGGGCTGAGAGGACATCCTCGCGATGCATGGGATTGCGCATGGCGCGCTTGAGCAGGGAGGTGCGGCCCTGTGGCGAGCGCCGTGCCGCACCGCCGAGATCAATGACAAGGAAATGGAAGGGGATGCCCAGGTCCAGGGGACGGAGCAGGCCGCCTGCTTCCTCCATGACCGAGTCGCCAGCATGGAACATGGCCAGCACGGCCATCTCGTGGGTGTACCGTACCAGATCATGCACGGACCGGCATTCCTGCCATGAGAAGGTGGGGCCGTAGGCCTCTGTCAGGTTGAGCGGAACCAGCAGGTCCCAGAGCGCCTTGCGGGCTGCGGGCATGGCGATGCCCGGTCGGGGAACGGGGGGAGCTGCGGGGGCCGTATTGCCTGGGGTGGGGGCCGGGTCTGCATCCTCCTCCGTACCGGTTTCGGGAAGAAAGCTGTTCCAAAGGTGTTCCGGTGCCGGATGCACCAGCCCGTTGTCGGCGTCCAGCACCAGCCAGTGGCCTGCCTGCAGGGTCGCAGAGGCCGTGCGTGCGGCCGTGATCAGGGGAATGCTGTATTCGCGGGCAATGCACGACAGGTGGTCGGTGGGATTGCCGGCGTCGATGATCACACCGGCAAAGGAGCGCAGATGACGGGCGGCATCCACCAGTGCCTGCGGAAGCACGAGGATGCGCGGCGCGGTGTCGCGGATTGCGGCCAGCGCCTCCACGTCCGCCTTGGTCCGGGCCGGTACGGCCCTGCCCACGGCCTTGCCTGCGGAGGCGCATACGCCGGTGACCAGCGGTTCTCCCACAAGGGGAGCGGCAAGCGGTCTTCCTGAGCGCGCCGTGACGCGCAGGGGGCGGGCCTGCAACAGCTGGACGGTGCCGTCGCGGGTGACGGCCCATTCCACATCCTGCGCCATGCCCTCGATGTTTTCCACCATCTCGCCGTACATGACCAGCCGTTGCAGGGTTTCCGGCACCAGCAGCGGCAGGTCGGCTTCCGCTTCCGGAACCGGCTCCATGGTCAGGCCTCCCGTGGAGAGCGCAACCTCCCGCATGGTCTTGCGGGCGATTTCCGCATCGTTCATGGCGAGGGCGTCCTGTGCCGGAGTGCCCGGATGCATGGTGTCGCTGTCGGAGCGCCATGGGTGGTACAGGTCCACGGGAGCGGACCCGCCAACGGCCAGAGTCCCAAGGCCGGGGGCCGCGCTCAGGAGCAGGCGGCCGCTGTCCGGTTGCGCCGGGTCACGGGTCATCATCACCCCGGCGCAGTAGGCATCCACCATGATTTGGCACAGGACCGCCAGATCGAAATCCACGGGGGAAAGACCCGCGTTGAGGCGGTAGGCAATGGCGCGCGCGCTGAATCCGCTGGCGATGACTTCCCTGTAGGCCTCATACAGCCGTTCGGTCCCCGTGACATTGAGTACGGACGTGAACTGCCCCGCGAAGGAGTGTTCGGGCCTGTCTTCCGCCACGCCGCTGCTGCGCACGGAGATGGAGAACCGTCCGGCACTGGTGCGTCCTTCCGGTGCGCGGGATTCAAGGGATTCGTAGGCCGATTGCAGGGCCTGCCGCAGTGCCGGGGGCAGGGGGGCCTTCATGATGGCCGCGTGTATCAGGCGGGCTGCGGCGGGGATGTCCAGTTCCCCCCGTTCCACGTCACGCAGCAGCGACCTGATGGTTGCGGCCAGATCGTTCTCGGCCAGAAAATCGTGGCAGCAGCGCGTGGTGCAGACGAATCCGTCCGGCACGGGCATGCGCATGCGGTGCAGTTGCGCCAGATTGGCTGCCTTGGAGCCCGCCAGGGCATGCATGGATGGGTCAAGTGCGTCGAGGGCGATGCAGTACTGCGGGCCGGATGCCTGCGGGGTGAAGGCGTGCAGGGCTTCCCGCACGGTCGTTTCCATGGAGCCGTGCAGCGAGTAGAGCCCCGTGTGCGCCTCACCCGAAAGCAGGTTCAGGCCGTCCACAAGCTCGCCCACCACTGAAAGCAGGGTGTCTGCCGTGGTCCGCAGCGTTTCGTGCTCGTCATGGTGCAGGGCGTTGTCCGCAGCGACCAGCAGTTCGAGCGCCCGCCCGTTGTTCTCCAGAAAGATCCTGAAGGCGTGGTAGCGGGCCTTCAGTTCCAGCAGCGCCTGCTGCTCGCGGCGCTGGCTGCGGGCGGCGAGGGCGGTGCGGAGGCTGTCCAGCAGGGGCATCATGCGCGTGCCTCCGTGCGTTCGTTCCGGGGCTGTCCGGAAGGGCTGGCGTCGCGGTCAAGGCGCGTCATGATGTCATACTCCGGTGCAAGACGGTCGTAATGGCGCAGGAAGAGGGTGTGAAAGGCCTCGTACAGGGCATGCATGTCTGTTTCGCTGTGGAGGCCGGTATCCCGCTGCCGGGCGTACGCGGTCAGGGCGCCCAGCACGAAGAGGGCGGAGCGCATGATGTGGGTATCCTCCTGCTTGAGGCTGCCCACGACAAGGTCGCCCTTGAGCACGACCTTGAAGCCCATGTCCTCCAGTACCGAGCGGATGAAGCGGGCCCGGCGGTTGCGGCGGTCCGGGTCGGCAAGTCCCCCCGCAAACCGGAAATAGACGTGGTTGCGGTGCAGGTCCGGCCCCAGGTAGGCGTCCACCACGCTGAAGTGATACCCGAGCCGCAGGCTGATGTTCACGTAGTCGCGGGAGATGATGGCCAGGTTCTCGCCCAGCGTGTTTGCGGAGGGGCCGAGCATGGACATGCTGTGGGGCATGCTGGAAATGACGTCGCGTATGCCGAGGGCAACGGGGGCCGTATCCCATGCCTCTTCCCGCAGCAGGCCGTCCAGAAAGGCGGCGAAGGGCCGGGAGAGCACGTCGTCCGCCACCGGATGGGCCGATGCGTTTTCGGCAAGGCCGTTGGCGATGTCCAGAACCCGCAGGTCCATGGGACGGCCCAGCTGCATGCGGCGGGTGCGTATGGCCCCCAGTCCGGGTCTGCGCTCCTGAAAGTGCGCCAGCTCGTCCACGGATTTTTCATGGCAGTAGTGGATGAGGTCGTGGAAGGTGCGGCAGCCTTCCGGGGCGAACTCGGGAGCCTCCGGATTGACGAGGTGCAGTGGGGAGATGAACCGCAGCAGCCGCCGCAGGGTGTGGTATTCCGGCGCGGTGGGGTAGAGGTCTGCCCCTGCCGTGGAAAATTGCAGCAGCGCCGGAAGCACGCCTGCGTAGAGGGTGAGTTCGCCCGCATCCAGCGTGACCTCGCTGCCCTCGGCAAGCCGCATCGTCGCATCGGGCATGCCGAACACGGCGGGCAGCCGGAGTTCGCGGGCGACAGTGGCCAGGTGGCCCGCAATGGTGCCGTTCTCACAGATAATGGCCGAGGCGCGCTGCAGAAACGGGGTCAGGCGCGGCGAGGCGACCTTGGTGACGGCAATGGCGCCGACGGGAAAGTCCTCCGCCCGCATGCTTTCTTCCAGATGCACCACCTTGCCCGCCACGACGCCCGATTGCACCATGTGCCCGCCCCGGACAAGGATCGTGGCCCCTGCAAGCTCGTCCGCCAGTTCGTCCGCCAGCTGTTCCTGCAGGTCGGTATCGGCGTCCGTTGAGGGCGGCAGATAGGGGGCCGCGTGCAGAATGCGGCACCGGCCGTCTTCGCCCAGTTCCCACTCCAGCATGATGGGCATGCCGAGCATGCGCTCCATGGCCATGGTGGTTTCCGCAAGGGCCCGCATGTCCTGCTGGCGCAGCAGGGCTGAGCCGCGCCCTCGTCCTTCCTCGGTTACAGAGGTGGCGAGCCTGCCGTCGGCAAAGCGGACGCCGGGCTGCCGGGGGGCAATCTCCGACTGCATCGGCGCGAAGGGATAGGTGCGTTGCAGCATGTAGCGGTCTGCGCTGCCGGATGCAGGAGAACGGGAACCGTCAGCGTGGTCTGCAACGTCTGTATGGACGGCTTCGATGACCAGAGCGTCCTGGCAGAGCGCCCGTCCCGGCATGTTCCGGGCATCCTGCGGCGAGGAGCAGAAATAACGGCTGGTCACGGTGCCCTTGACGGCGGCGGGGCGCGTTCGGGTCAGAAGCACGGCCATGTGGGGGTCGCCGGGCAGGGTGCGCAGCACCTCTTCAAGCAGGTCGGCATAGGCTTCCGCAGTGGCCTGCCCCGGTCGGTGCAAACGGGGGCCTGTCGGCGCGGCCGCGTCGGCCTGGCTGGTGCGGACAGGGGGGAGGATGTGGGCGGCGTCAATGCCGCCGCCGGGCGCAGGGGAGAGCTGTATAACGGCGCGGCAGGCTCCGGCGGCGTCGGGCCAGCTGGCGTCGTCCACCAAGGCCTCCACGCTGGCAATGTCGGCGCGCAGCCCGAATCCGGGGGATCCGTCGAGCAGCGCGGCGATCTCCGCAGTCAGCTGCGCGCGCAGGAGTGCGGCCCGTTCCTGCAGTTCATTGGTCGAGGGCGGAGTGAAAACGGAATGCACGGACTGCAGGACCGCGGCTGCCTGTCCCCTGCGGAGCGTGTTCATCTGTGCGGCGGGGCGGTCGTTGCGGGGGGGAGCGGCATGCTTCAGCAGCAGGCCTGCGCCCTCTGTCGTGAGCACGCAGCCCCTGGCAACGGGAAGCCCCGCATGGTTGTGCAGCTCGGCCATGCACACAGCGGCGATGCCGACCAGCGGTTCCAGTTCCCACCCCACGGCATGCAGGGGCAGGACCGGCGCGCCTGCAAGGGCGCGGACGTCTCCGGCCAGAATGTCGTCAAGAATGGTGCGGATGTCCTGATACCGGTCGTACAGGGGAACATGGCGGTTTCCCGTCAGGGCATTCAGGCTGTAGACCACGTGGTGCACGTTGGAGGCGATGCGGCGGACGGACTGCTCGAGGTAGGCGCGGTCGAAGATGTATTCTCCGCCCAGAGCCCTGTCCATGTCGGCCACGCCTTCCAGAATGGCATTGTTCAGTTCGAGGATGCGGCGGAAATTATTGAACATGGACTGCAGGCGCCAGAAGGCGATGTCCGGCCCGGCCGTATCCCGTTTGCGTCTTCTGCGTTCAAGAATGCGTTGCCACCACATGTGCCGCTCCTGTGCCCTCTGTTGTGGGGGGCTGCGCCGCCGCCACGTCTGTTCCGGAGGCTATTGTGCTCCGCCGCGCTGCTCCTGTTCGATCTTGCGAACGCAATCCAGAATGTCTCCCAGCTTGAACGGCTTGGCAACGAAGTCCAGTGCGCCCTTGCGGTAGGATTCCTTGGCCGTTTCCAGCGTGGCAAACCCGGTGATGATGATGACGCGTGTCTCCGGCGCGAGCGCCTTGACCGTGGAGAGCACCTGCATGCCGTCCGCGCCTTCCATCTTCAGGTCGGTGATGACGATGTCGAACGAGGTTTCCTTAAGCCGGTCCATGGCGGAACTGCTGTCGGTGAAGGTTTCCACCTCGTATCCCTGCTTCTGGAAGGCGGGTTTCAGGCGTTTGCAGACGATGGGTTCATCATCAAGGATGAGAATGCGCAGGCGTTTGCTGGTCCCGTTGGTCTCCGTCGTCATGTCAGGCTCCTAGAAATTGCTTCATGGCTGTTATGAACGTCCCGGCGTGCTCCGTGATGTCCGTGTCGGTATGCATGCGGGCGTCCAGCTGTCGTGTGTATCCCACCAGTCCGCCCAGCATGCGCATGCGCAGGGACATGCGTTCGCGTGACAGCTTCTTCAGCCTGCCTACCACAAGGTCTCCATGAACCTCCACCCGAAAATCGAAGTGTTCAAGCACCATGGCGATGAAACGGGCCCGTCGCGAGCGCCGGATGTATTCGGTTACGCCGCCCAGAAAACGGAAGTAGATGTAGTTGTCGTTGATGACATCCGAGATATAGGCGTCGATGATGTTGAAATGGTATCCTAGCCGCATGTTGATGTTCATGTAGTTCTTCAGCACCACCGCAAGGTTGCGGCCCACCTCGTTGGGGCTCGCGAGCGAGGCGGAGAAGGTGCGCGTGAAGCTGGACATGAAGCTGCTCAGGTTGACGGAGACGGGATCGGTGCACCACATGCCTTCGCACGTCATGCCCTTGAGGAATTCCTGCATGGGAATGGAGGCAATGTCGGCGGGGGCTGCGGTGCGGGCTGCGGGGGGACAGGTGGTGCCGCCGCCGGCATCGATGAGCATGAGGCCCAGCGGATAATCCGTCTCCAGCCGCTTGGGCGCGGAAAGATGCTGCGCTCCCTGCCGTTCGCTCAGCAGGATGAGATGCTCGACCGCCTTTTCGTGAATGTAGCGGGTGATGTCGTGGTAGGTGCGGCAGGCGGAGGGTTTGAAGTTGTCCGCATGCGGGTCCAGCAGGTTCAGCGGGCTGGTGTGCTTGATGACCCGGCGCAGGAGCCGGTATTCGTACGAATCCTCGAAGACATCCTCCTCGGTGAGGGAAAAGCGGTCCAGAGCGCATATGCTGCCGCGGTAGATGATGTTCTGTGTGGCGTCGAGGGTGATCTCGTCCCCGGTGCGCAGCAGCGATGTGGCCACATCCGTGTTGACCACGGTGGGGACCCGGTACTCCCGGGCAATGGTGGACATGTGCCCCGTGGGGGAACCCACATCCGTGATGATGCCCTGCGCCTTGTGCATGACGCGGGAATAGCGCGGGGAGGTGAACCGGGAAACCAGAATGGCCCCGTGCGGAAATGTGTTCAGGTCCGTGCCGTGGTCCACGACAAAGACCTTGCCCACGGCAACGCCCCGCTGGGCGACGAGTCCCCTGCCCGAAAAGACCACCTCCGCGTTGCGGGTCACATCCTCCAGCTGGGGTTCCGTGCTCAGGGGGGCGGCCCAGAAGCGCAGGGGGCGCGACTGCAATATCTGCAGCGTGCCTGAGGCATCGTAGGCCCATTCAATATCCTGCGGGCGCTTGTAGTACCGTTCGATGCTCATGGCGGCCTGCGCAAGATGCTCAAGCTGTTCGACCGTCAGGCTGGGGACATCGTGCAGACCTTCGGGGGTGTCCCTCCATTCCGTGCCGCCGCCCGGGGCGAGCTTGAGCTGGCGACGCTTGTCGCCCACGGTGAGGGAACGCAGAGTGTAGGGGGCGGCCCGGTCCAGCACGATGGTGTCGGTGGGGGAGTTGCCGTCCACCACGGGGGAGCATAGCCCCCATACGGCGTTGGCCACCATGACCCCGTCGGCAAGGTGCGGGGCATAGGTGTGCAGCACGCCGCCGACCACGCTTTCCACCATGAGCTGGCAGCCCACGGCCATGGCCACCTCATGTTCGTGGTAGCCTTTGAAGAGCCGGTACCGCCATGCCTTGTAGGAATAGGTGCTGGCAATGACCTTGCGGTAGGCATCCATGACCTGATCGCGCGGCACGTTGAGGGCCGTTTCATATTGGCCGGCGAAGCTGGCATCGCCATCCTCGCCCCAGGCGCTGCTGCGCAGGGCGATGCGGATGTTGCGCATGCCGTTGCGCTGGGCCAGGTCATCCAGCGCGCTGAGCACCTGCGAGGAAAGGCCGCGTGGCAGCGGGGCGGCCATGATGCGTTCCTGCATGGTCTCGGAAAGTTGTACCAGCGCAACGTCGTCCCTGCCGTCCCAGGCCGCGATGCCTTCGCGGGCCAGGGTGAGCAGGTCGTGCTGCTGCATGAAGTCGAAGAAGGCGCGGGTGCTGATCACAAATCCGTCCGGGGCGGAGAGCCCCAGCCGGTTGCGGATGTCTCCCACGTTGGCCATCTTGCCGCCGGCCTGTTCGCTCAGGTCGTGGCCCAGCTCGCGCAGGGGGATGACGTAGCTTTTGCCGGAGGTGGTGTGCGTGCCGTTGAGCTCTTCCTGAATGGCCTGCCGGATATGTTCGAAGGCCAGGAAGAGCTCCACGTTCTTGCGCTGGGTCAGGATACTGAGGTCGGAGATGAGCTTGAAGACCATGTCGGCCTGCTCTTCCGCGACATCCAGAATGTACTGACGATCAAAGATGTACTCGCCTCCGAGCTTGTCGCCCATGTCGGCCATGAGCTCCAGAATGTGGTTGTTCCGTTCCAGAATGCTCTGGAACTTCTTGAACAGCACCCCGAACGGGAGAACCCGTTCCTTGGGGCGCCAGAAGGCGAGTACATCTTTGAGTCTTTGCAGCATGGGTATTCCCGGTTAGTGGGCGCCGCCCTTGCTCTGGAAGACCACGCCGATGGCGAGGCCGCTGAAGATGGCAATCAGGGTTGCCATCACGCCGTAGAGCAGGCCGTTGTCAAAGGCCAGATTGTTCAGCCACAGCGGGAAGCCGGTCAGCACGGCCTGTACCGGAGCGGTGGCGGATCCCGAAACGGAGCCGTCGCGCAGGGCAACAGCTTCCACGCGGTAGTCGCCGGGCTTCAGTGCGGAGGGGATGTGCAGCGTAGCAGTATAGGACTGCATGCCGTCAACGACCTCCCCGAGCGTCACGCCGGCCTCGGATTCGTGGTACAGCCCGTCTCCCTGCTTCAGCAGCAGCAGCTCGTGGGCGATATCCAGATCGGGCGACTTGGCGGCTTCTTCCACCTCAATGGCGTCACGCAGGCCTTCCAGCCGGTAGGATGTGACGGCGGCGCCGAGCTGCTCAAAGGGGCGGCTCGAATCCACAAGGTAGACATTGGGGACGTTCTTGACCGAAACCTTGCCCACGTTCATCCAGAGCAGCCCGAACAGCTTGCCCTTTTCACGCAGGTGCATGTCGGCGGGGGCGCCGGTGAAGCGCAGCACAACGTCGCTGCCTTCGGGCACGGTACCGGAGATGGTCAGGGGGGCGCCGTCATACTGGGCTCCCATCACGACCGAAGGGGGAGTGGTCTGTATGGTGATGCCCGCAGCATGCGCCGGAACGGAGAAGAGGCTTGCGGCAAGCAGGCAGAGGGCTGCAAGGGCAAGATTGCGGAAGGTGACGGACTTCATATTAATGACCTCCCATGTATGCCAGCAGAACGTCGGGGCGGGCCAGCAGGTCGTACAGCATCTTGACCATGACGGCGAGAACCAGCGTTGCGAGACAGATTTTGAGCTGTTCACCACCGAGCTTCTTGCCGACCTTGGTGCCCACCTGGGCGCCGATGGAGGAGCCGATGAGGAGCAGCAGGGCAAGGACGAAGTCCACGGTGTGGTTCTGTACGGACTGCATGATGGTAACGTTCACGCAGGTGAACAGAATCTGGAACAGGCTGGTGCCCACGACAACATGCATGGGCATGCGAAGCAGATAGACCATGACCGGGACCATGATGAAACCGCCGCCCACACCCATAATGGCAGCGAGAACACCAACAAGTACACCGAGCAGCAGCGGCATGAGCAGTGACAGGCGCACACCGGAGCGGGGGAAGTCCATCTGGAAGGGCAGTTTGCCGATGGCGCGTGCATAGCGCGATTCCTGCTTGGGCGCTTCTTCCACCTTGGGAGCGGACGACTTGCGCATGGCCTGCAGGCTTTCAAGGAACATGTAACCGCCCACGAAACCGAGCATCAGGACATAGGTGATGCTGATGAGGAAGTCGGCATTGCCGAGTGCGCGCAGGATCTTGATGATCTGCACGCCGAGGCTGCCGCCTGCAACGCCGCCCACGAGCAGCAGCAGGCCCATCTTGAAGTCAACGTTGCCCAGCTTGAAGTGGGCGAAGGTACCGGACGTGGATGCCCCCACGATCTGGTTGGAGTCCGAGGCAGCCGCCACGGTGGGCGGAATGCCGAGCATGATGAGAAGCGGCGTCATCAGGAAGCCGCCACCGACACCGAAGATGCCGGAAAGCAGGCCCACGAGGCCGCCTAGTCCCAGAATGGCAAGGCAATTTACACTATTGCCTGCTATGGGAAGATACAGACTTAAATCCAGGCTCATATAACCCTCTCTTGCGGTTAGCTAGCTATACGCCTTTTTTGGGTGCCACGATCTCTACCCTGCAGGAGACCCGGTGTCGGATGGAATGCAGGGTGGTGAAATCCCTTTCAGCTGATCGAGCTTCCCCTTCAGGTATTTCATGCACCAGTAACGTTATCTTGTTGTTGTTAATGAATTGGGTCACTTCGTCGTCATAGTTGCCCTCCGCCAAAAAGTAGTTGATGCGAATGCCTTCTGACTTGGCCGCTTCGATATGCAGCTCCAGACGTTTGCGGACGTCGTTCTCCACCTGCTGGTCGGCAAGAGGGAGCGCCTGCTTTCCCTTGGGGACCACAAGCAGGACATTGAGCTTCACATCCATGCGCTTTGCCAGGGCACATGCACGAGACAGGGCTCCCCAAGCCCCGTGTTTTCCATCAATTGCGACAAGTATGCTTTCCATGAAGTTCCTCTACGAGGGGGCCATAGCAATGAGAGTGCCGGAATTTTTGTTTGCGTAATTTTATTGTTATTTTAGATAGATAGACATACATGGAATGATTTTTGGCATGGCAGGTATTTCATTGTGAAACAAAAAGCGATAACGGATATATCTAGTGTTTCAAAATGAAAACATAGAGCCTTCGCTCGGGCGAACAGGGAGGCTGGAATGGGCTTGATACACAGCATAGCCGCTTCGGCATCGGGACGCTGGTTCTCGCAGCATGCGCGCATGGGGTCGATCAAGGGGAAGATCTTCGTTGTCTTTCTGATCACCTTTCTGTTTATCGGCGCGCTCTCCGCGCTGCATTTCTGGAACCTGTCCACCGTCAAGGACCGCATGCTCATCAGCGAGCGGTATGACGACCTGCTGAACTACATTCTGGAAGTCCGGCGGATGGAGAAGAACTTTTTCATCTATGGGGACAAGGAGAGTCTGAAGGAGGCGCGCGTGTACATTGCGCGCATCAACAGCCTTGTGGAGGAGGTCGAGGACGATCTGCCTCTCGTCGTGGGGCACGACGTGTTCCTGCGGTTCCGCTACACGTTGCAGGGCTATGATGCGCAGGTGGAGCATGTCCTTCAGGGCGGCGAGGTCGCCCCGCAGGCGTTGCGGGTTCCCGGAAAACAGCTCACCGATTCCGCGGAGCAGTTCCGCAAGATCAAGCGCGAGCGCATCCACAGGACCCTGTCACGTACGTCCGTTCTGCCCTTTGCCTTCCTGGGCATCTTTCTGCTGCTGATGATTCTGGTCATCAAGCTTATCTCTCTGGGGTTGCTGCGACCGCTGAACGTGATCAAGCAGACCACGCAGCGGGTGGCACGGGGCGACTACAGCCCCATAACCTATGAAGGCAAGCGTCTTGAGGAGATCTATGCGCTCATCGAGGCCTTCAACCGCATGGCGCAGGAGCTGGAAAGCAATCAGGAAGACCTGTTGCAGGCGCGCAAGATTGCCGCCATCGGCACGCTGACAGCGGGGGTTGCGCACGAACTGAACAATCCCATCAACAATATTTCCCTTACGGCAGAGAGTTTTGGCGAGGTGTACGGCGAGGAGGTGGATGAGGACGGGCGCGAGATGCTGCGCGACATTCTCAGCCAGGCGGAACGGGCTGCGGACATCGTGAAGAACCTGCTGGACTTTTCCCGGACGGAGCGTCCCGTGTTCGAACTGCTGGATCCGGCCAAGGTCATGGGCAGTTCCATTGCGCTGGTCAAGAATCAGTTCCGCATTGCCGGGATCTATCTGCAGACGGATATTGCCAAGGAGCTTCCGGCCATTGCCGGGAACCTGCGGAACCTGCAGCAGGTGTTCACCAATCTGCTGCTCAACGCCGTGCAGGCCAGTCCGCAGGACGGTACCGTATACGTGCGGGTGGAGTGCCCGGATGATGCGGCGTCCGTGCGGTTTGTCGTCCGGGATGAAGGGCAGGGCATTCCCCAGAGCATTCGGCAGCAGATTTTCGAGCCGTTCTTTTCCACCAAGGAGGTGGGCAAGGGAACCGGGCTGGGGCTGGCGGTGAGCTACTCCATCGTCAAGCGGCACGGCGGACGTATCGAGGTGGGCGGCGATGAAGGGGCAGGGGCCGAGTTTTCGGTGCTTGTTCCCCGTGCCGCAGGACAGGGCGATGCCTCACAGGACCCGCAAGGGCAGGCAAGGAGCACATTCTGATGTTGCGGTTAGCGATTGTTGATGACGAGGAAATCGTATGCAAGCGGCTGAGCCAGGCGCTTGCCCGGGAAGGGTTCGAGGTTGAGGCCTTCATGATGGCGCGTTCCTTTCTGGAACGCATGGTACAGCAACCCTTTGACATCGTCTTTCTGGACATGCGCCTGCCGGACCTTGACGGACTGGAGGTGCTCTCCCGCATCAAGGCCTTGCGGCAGGAGACAGAGGTCATCATCGTAACCGGACACGGCACCGTGGAGACCGCCATAGAGGCCATCCGCAACGGGGCGCATCACTACGTGACCAAGCCGGTCAACCTGAATGAGATCCGGCTGCTGGCCAAGCAGGTGCAGGACAGGATTTCCATGCGGCTGGAGAATATCAGGCTGCGTGAGGCCCTGAAGGGAGATTCCGGGCTGACGTCCATCATCGGTAACAGCCCGGCCATTCAGAAACTGTTCGCCATGATCCGCAAGGTGGCTCCCGTGGACTGCAACGTGCTCGTGCAGGGGGGCAGCGGAACGGGCAAGGCCCTAGTGGCCCGGGCCATTCATCAGCTGAGTCCCAAGCGGGATTATCCCTTTGTGGCCTTCAACTGCGGCGGATTTTCCGACGAACTGATCAGCAGTGAACTGTTCGGACATGAACGGGGCGCCTTTACCGGGGCCACGGCAACCAAGGTGGGGTTGCTGGAAGCTGCGGCGGGGGGCACCGTGTTTCTGGACGAGATAGGGGAGATGCCTCTTGCCATGCAGGTGAAGCTGCTGCACGTGATTCAGGAACGGCAGATTCGGCGCGTGGGGGGGACCTCTCCCATTGATCTGGATATCCGCGTCATTGCGGCCACCAACAAGGACCTGAAGCACGAGGTGGAAAGCGGCACCTTCCGCGAGGACCTGTTCTTCCGGTTGAACGTGGTGTCCATTTCCCTGCCTCACCTCTCGGAACGGCGCGAGGACATCCCCCTGCTGGTCCGGCATTTCATAGAGAAGTACAGTCTTGCCTTCCACAAGCAGGTGACGGGTATTCATCCGCAGGCCATGCAGATTCTGGATAACTACAGCTATCCCGGAAACGTGCGAGAGCTTGAGAACATCATCGAGCGTGCCGTGGCTTTGACGGACGGGGAGGAGATACACGCCCATGATCTGCCGGGCGATCTGCAGCAGCTGGAGTTTGACACCATGGAGGGCGACGGCTTGCCCACACTGGATGAGATGGAGCGGCGCTACGTGATCAAGGTGCTGGAAAAAACCGGCTACAACAAGGGAATGACTGCCCAGATCCTGGGCATTCCCAGAACCACGCTGTGGCGGAAGCTCAAGACATACGGCGTGGAGTAGGCTGCATGGACAGCTGGGCAGCTTCCTGCGAAGCACATGGCTATGCTACGCCCTCCAGAGGCTGTTCTCCTCGGGTATGGCAAACGCAGCCCTTGCTGGGGTTATCGCAGCCAGCTGAGAACTTCCTTTTTGCTCGGGGCCTTGCCGACGACCTTGACCTTGCCGTCTATGGCGACCGCAGGCGTGGAGAACACACCGAACGAGGTGATTTCCTTGAAGTCCGAAACCTTGATGACTTCGGCATCAATGCCGGCTTCCGCAACGGCTTCCTTGACGTTCTTTTCCGCCTCCGCACACTTGGGGCAACCGGGGCCCATGACCTGAATCTTCATTGACGTTCTCCTTTGCAGTTAGATGACGGCGTTGAACAGGTAGCCGACAAGCAGGATGCCAGCTCCCACAACGCTGATGAATATTGCGATCAAGCGGGGCTTGAGCACTTTTCGCAGAATGACCATTTCCGGAAAGGACAGGGCGATGACACTCATCATGAAGGCCAGGACGGTACCAAGAGCGGCCCCCTTGCCCAGCAGGGCTTCCACGATGGGAATGATGCCTGCCGCATTGGTGTACATGGGAATGCCGATCACAACCGAGAGAGGCACCGACCACCAGGATGCGTTGCCCATGATGCCTGCCAGATAGCCTTCGGGGACATAGCCGTGGATGCCTGCGCCGACGGCAATGCCGATGACGACGAATTTCCATACCCGTCCCACGATGTCCCTGACGGATTCGAGCGCATATGCAAACCGCTGGGGCCAGCTCATGGTCTGATCCCCCAGACCGTTGTCTCCGGCGCGGATTTCCATGACCCAGTCTTCGACGTGCCTTTCCAGATTCATGCGGCCCATGGTCCAGCCCGCGACAATGGCTATGCCGATGCCGGTCACGAAATAGAGCGCTGCGATCTTCCAGCCAAGCAGGCCGTAGAGAAGCACAAGCGCAATCTCGTTTACCATGGGGGCGGAGATGAGAAAGGAAAAGGTTACCCCGAGCGGAACGCCGGCCGTCATGAACCCGATGAACAGCGGAACGGCCGAGCAGGAGCAGAACGGCGTGACCACTCCGAGCAGGGCGGCGAGCACATTACCGACGGATTCCTTCCTTCCGGCAAGAACCCGGCGCGTCCAGTCGACGGTGACAAACGAGCGGACGATGCCGACGAAAAAGACCACCAGCAGCAGGAGCATGAGCACCTTCGGTGTGTCATACACGAAGAACTGCACGGCTGATCCGAGGTGGCTTTCGGTCGGCAGGCCAAGCAGCGTATAGCTGAACCATTCGGAAAAGGGCAGGAGCTGCCTGTAGACGACATACCAGATACCGATGCAGGCAAGGCCGAGCAGGATCATCCTGAGGGTTTCATGCCGTTCTCTTTCCTGCGGGCTACGGGGCCTGTTCTGGCATGCGCAGGGTG
>QKEJ01000015.1 GCA_003252375.1 Halodesulfovibrio sp. | reverse complement strand
GACGACCTTGCCAAACTGCGCACCATGCTCGGCGAACCGGGCGCACCCGACCGGGCGGCTGCCGTCATCCTGCAAGACCTGTAACGACCTGTTCTGTCGGCATTCACCACAAAAAAAGGCGGCCCCTCTGGGCCGCCTTCTGCATGCATGATACTGCGGTACGCCTATTGCGGCGTGGTGTGCGCCTCGCCGTCTGCAATGCTGTCCAGCCGCAGGGACTGGGTCAGGGCGATGCATCCGTCGCCATGGCTGTAGATCTTGTCATGATCAGCCATGAGCGCCAGCGGCAGGACCTCGTCCACATGCTCCACAGGCACGATGGTCAGGCCGCGCAGGATATCGGCGGGAACCTCCTTGAGGTCCTTCTCGTTATCCTTGGGAATGATCACGGTATTGATCAGGCCGCGATGGGCCGCCAGCAGCTTCTCGCGCAGCCCGCCGATGGGCAGGACGCGTCCGCGCAGGGTGATCTCGCCGGTCATGGCCACGTCGTTGCGCACCGGAATGCTCAGCAGAGCCGAAACAATGGAGGTGCACAGGGTAATGCCGGCGGAAGGGCCATCCTTGGGCGTGGCGCCTTCGGGCACGTGCACGTGGATGTCGATCTCCTTGTGGAAGTCGGGCTTCAGGCCGAACATGCCGGAGCGGGATCGGATATAGGAAAGCGCTGCCTGTGCGGATTCCGTCATCACATCGCCCAGCTTGCCGGTGGTGGACACCTTTCCGGCACCGGGCATGATGGCGGTTTCCACGACCAGCAGCTCACCGCCCAGCTGGGTCCAGGCAAGCCCCGTGGTCACGCCGATCTGCGGCTGGTTTTCACGCTCGCCATGGCGATGGCGCTTCACGCCGAGGAAGTTCCCGAGGTTCTGACGGGAGACCACCACGGTCTTGTCCAGATCGTCGGCTTCCACAATGCGCATGGCCGTCTTGCGGCAGATGGAGGCAATCTCGCGCTCGAGATTACGCACTCCGGCCTCACGGGTGTAGTGCCGGATGATGTCCATGAGGGCATTATCCGAAAGCTGGATATTGGCATCCTTGATGCCGTGCTGCTCCACCTGCTTGGGCAGCAGGAATTCGCGGCCGATCTTCTTCTTCTCGGTCTCGAGGTACCCGGGCAGCTGAATGATCTCCATGCGGTCCTGCAGCGGCAGGGGAATGGAGTGCAGGCTGTTGGCCGTGGTGATGAAGAACACCTGCGACAGGTCATAGTCGAGATCGAGGTAGTGATCGTTGAACGTGTTGTTCTGTTCCGGATCAAGCACCTCAAGAAGCGCTGCGGAAGGATCGCCTCTGAAGTCCGTGCTCATCTTGTCAATCTCGTCCAGGCAGAACAGGGGGTTATTGAATTCAACCCGCTTGAGCGACTGGATGATCTTGCCGGGAAGCGCGCCCACATAGGTACGGCGATGACCGCGGATTTCCGCCTCGTCGCGCACTCCGCCCAGGGAAAGGCGCACGAACTCGCGGTTCGTTGCCCGGGCAATGGACTTGGCGAGCGAGGTCTTGCCCACGCCGGGAGGGCCCACGAGGCACAGGATGGGCCCCTTGAGCTTGGTCGCCAGCTTCTGTACGGCAAGGTATTCGAGAATGCGTTCCTTGGGCTTTTCCAGCCCGAAATGGTCGGCGTCAAGAATGGAACGGGCGTTCTCAATATCGATGCTGGTCTCGCGCACCTTGTTCCAGGGCAGCTCGATGATCCAGTCCACATAGTTGCGGATAACGGTGTACTCTGCCGAAGAGGCAGGCATGGCCCGCAGCTTCTTCAGTTCCCGCAACGCCTTGTCGCGGGCATCATCGGGCATGTCCTTGGCCTTGAGAAGCTGCTCGATCTCGTTCAGCTCCTCCTGCGGATCGTCATCGCGGCCCATTTCCTTGTTGATGGCCTTGATCTGCTCGTTGAGGTAGTACTCCTTCTGGTTGCGCTCCATCTGGTTCTTCACGCGGTTCTTGATGCGCTTCTCCATGGAGGTGATGGCGATCTCGCCCTGCAACAGCTCGTACACCTTTTCCAGCCGCACGATGGCGTCCTGAAGCTCCAGCACTTCCTGCTTCTTGCGGTAGTCTACCTTCAGGTGCGGCATGATGGCGTCCGCCAGCTTGCCCGGGAAGGTGATGGACGTGATGGCAAGCAGGGTTTCCTGCGCCAGCTTCTTGTTGATCTTGGAATATTCGTCCAGGGCCTCATGGCATGCACGCATGAGCGCCTCGGCTTCGGCACCGGCATAGTCGCTGTCCGCGATGGGCGACACAACGGCCTTGGGGAAATCCTGTTCGTCGTCAAAGGCCTGCGGGCTTTCCGGCGCCCAGTAGGCGCGATGCATGCCCTCGAACAGCACCTTGATGGTACCGTCGGGCAGACGGAGCAACTGCAGAACCTTGGAAACGGTGCCTACCTCAAAAAGATCTTCCTGGCCGGGCTTTTCCATTTCCGGTTCGCGCTGGGCGACAAGCAGAATTTCCTTGCCGTGATCGGCAATGGCGCTTTCAATGGCCTTTATCGAAGCCTCGCGTCCCACAAACAGCGGGACTATGGAACGCGGGAACATGACAACTTCCCGCAGGGACATCAAAGGGAGCGTAAGGGTCTCGGTGCGGTCTTCCCCGCCAATGCCGAAATCGGTCATATATCCTCCTCGTAAGACTGCAACCGCTCTTCAAAAAAAGAAGGGGCACAAGATAGATACTTAATGCCCCTTCTTCCATTGTCAATTGCGAAACGCCTTCATTCCGGCGCAATTCCGACCCGCAGACGGGCCGGACCGGCTATGATCCGGTCTTGGCTTCATTGTGATAGATGAGCATGGGCTCCTTGCCCTGCTCTATCACCGCCCGGTTCACCACGCACTCCTTGACGCCCTGCAGGGAGGGCAGGCGGTACATGACGTCCAGCATGGCGCTTTCCATGACGTTGCGCAGGCCGCGGGCCCCGGTCTTGCGGGTAATGGCCTCGCAGGCAATGGCGCTCAGGGCATTCGTGGTGAAGCGCAGCGACACCTTGTCCAGCTCAAAGAGCTTCTGATACTGCTTCACCAGCGCGTTCTTGGGTTCGGTCAGAATCCGGATGAGATCGTCCTCGCCCAGTTCCTCCACATGGGTCACCACCGGAATACGGCCGATGAATTCGGGGATGAGACCGAACTTCACCAGGTCGTTGGGGTGCACCTGCTTGAGCAGATCGGTGTAGCTCATGCTGTTGGGGGCTACCACCTTGGCGCCGAAGCCCATGGAGCCGCCGTGCACACGCTGCTCGATGATCTTGTCCAGCCCGATGAACGCACCACCGAGGATGAACAGGATATTGGAGGTATCGAGACGGATGAATTCCTGCTGGGGATGCTTGCGGCCGCCCTTGGGAGGAATGTTGGCCTCCGTGCCCTCGATGATCTTCAGAAGGGCCTGCTGGACTCCTTCGCCGGATACGTCGCGGGTGATGGAGGGGCCGTCCCCCTTGCGGGAAATCTTGTCGATTTCGTCGATGTAGATGATGCCCTTGGATGCGGCCTCGATGTCGTAGTCGGCATTCTGCAGCAGCTGCACCAGAATGTTTTCCACGTCTTCGCCCACGTACCCGGCTTCGGTCAGGGTGGTGGCGTCGGCAATGGCGAAGGGCACCTTGAGCACGCGCGCAAGGGTCTTGGCGAGCAGCGTCTTGCCGCTGCCGGAAGGTCCGGCAAGCAGGATGTTGCTCTTCTCCAGCTCCACTTCCTCGCCGAGGGCCTCGGCGTAGAAGACACGCTTGTAATGATTGTGCACCGCCACGGAAAGAATCTTCTTGGCCTGATGCTGACCGATGACATACTCGTCCAGCTTGGCCTTGATCTCTTCTGGCGACAGCAGGCGGCCTTCGTCCACGGTATCCTGGACGGACTCCTGCGCGATGATTTCGTTGCACAGGGCCACGCACTCATCGCAGATATACACTTCGGGGCCGGCAATCAGGCGCTGAACCTGTTCCTGTCCCTTGCCGCAGAAGGAGCAGCGCAGCTCCTGCAGCTTTTCGTTCTTCGTTTTATCCATACTTCGTCCCGGTGTTATTTCTCTTCCATGACTTCCTTGCGGGAAGTCAGGATACGGTCGATCAGGCCAAACTCCTTGGCTCCATCGGGTCCCATGAAGTAATCACGTTCCGTGTTCTCGGCAATCTTTTCGATGGGCTGATTCGTATGTTTTGCCAAAATTCCATTCAGGGACTCCTTCATGCGCAGGATCTCCCGGGCATGAATCTCAATGTCCGTGGCCTGTCCCTGGAATCCGCCGAGGGGCTGGTGGATCATGATGCGGCTGTGGGGCAGCGCATAGCGCATGCCCGGCTCGCCTGCGGCAAGAAGCAGGGCTCCCATGCTGGCGGCCTGTCCCATGCACAACGTGGCCACAGGCGAGGAAATGTACTGCATGGTGTCATAGATGGCCATGCCGGCTGTCACTGCGCCGCCGGGGGAGTTGATGTACAGGTAGATTTCCTTCTCGGGGTTCTCGGATTCGAGGAACAGCAACTGGGCGCAGATAAGAGAGGCGACATAATCGTCGATCGGCGTGCCCAGCAGGATGATGCGATCCTTGAGAAGGCGGGAGTAAATATCATAAGCGCGCTCGGAGCGGCCTGTGGATTCGATGACAATCGGCACTGCCATTGCGGAACTCCTGATGCTGGTGCGATATACGTTGAGATGGGTGATTGTGGGAGCAGGCCTACGTGCGCCCTGACGAGACCGTAACACTTTCGGCAACCGTCAGATACAGCATGTTGCAAACGGACAGAATTTGCAAGCACTCCTCAGGACACATTACGGCATCTTTCCGTTATATGTTAGGCCTTGATGAAAAAAAACGGGGGAAGCGCAGCCGCTTCCCCCGCCAAAGAGGCTATAGATCCGGCAACTGCTATTCGGCAGCGTCAGCCTTCAGTTCCTTGGGCTCAACTTCAATGATGTTGGCCTTCTGGTAGATGGCGTCCATGGCCTTGTCGGCCAGGAGACGGTCGCGCAGCCCGAAGAGCAGGTTGTTCTGTGCGTAGTAGTCCTTCACGGTACGGAAATCCTGACCGGACTGCATGGCCATCTGCTGCAGCTGCATGTCCACTTCCTGCTCGGAAACTTCCACGCCTTCCTTGCGTGCTGCGGAAACGAGGAAGATCTGGGTCTTGGCGATCTTCTCTGCCTCGGCGCGGTTTTCTTCCTGCAGTTCGGTCATGGTCTTGCCGAGGGACTCAAGGGACTTGCCCTGACGTTCCGTCTTTACCTTCAGCTCGTGGAGCAGGTTTTCAAGATACATTTCCACCATGGATTCGGGCAGCGGATAGTCCACGGTCTTCAGCAGGCTTTCCAGCATGGTGGTCTGGGACTGGGACTTGCACAGCTGACCACGGCTCTGCTTGTAGGACTGCACAACGGCTTCGCGCATCTTCTCGACGGAATCGAAACCGCCAGCCTTGCGTGCCATTTCATCGTCCAGTTCGGGCAGCTTGCGTTCCTGGATGGAATGCACGGTCACCTTCATGGTCACGGTCTTTCCGGCGAACTCGGGATTGATGAAATCGGAGGGGAAGGTCACGTCGCCTTCCTTGGTTTCACCGGGAGCAATGGTCTTGACCAGGGCTTCAAAGTCTTCCAGAGCCTGCTTGTCACCAAGGGACATCTGGAAGTTGGTGGCGGCAATACCTTCGATGGCTTCACCGTTTTCAAAGGCTTCGAAGTCGATCACGGCGATTTCGCCGTCCTTGGCAGGACGGTTTTCAGCCAGGGTGACGATTTCGGCCATGTTGGAGCGGATGCGGTCGAGCACTTCGTCAACTTCGCTATCGTTCACGACAACCTTTTCCAGCTCCACGTCCATGCCTTCGTAATTGGGCAGCTCGAATTCGGGCAGCACTTCGAAGGACAGGGAGTACTTGAACTCTTCGCCACGAACCAGCTCGCCGCCGTCGAAATCAATACGGGAAACCGGGTTCGCATTCAGCTCGCCCACGATCTCGTTGATGTGCACATTCACGAGATCCTGAGTAGCCTCGGAATACACTTCCTTCTTGAAGCGCCCTTCGATCACGCTGGCAGGCACGTGGCCCTTGCGGAAGCCCTTCAGGTCCATGCTGGTGCGGTACATGGCGATGGTTGCGGACAGCGATGCGTTCACTTCATCGACGGGTACGGTGACAGAAATCTTCTTCTTTACCGGGGAAAGGTCTTCAACGGTATATTCCATGACGAATGGTTCCTCCTTGCCTACGGGCAAAAATAACGAAAAATATGCGAAGTACCGGCAACGCGGGGCAATGTTGCCACCACCCCGCCCTGCCGGTCGATATCTGGTGCGAGAAGGGAGACTCGAACTCCCACGGCTAGGCCGCTAGATCCTAAGTCTAGTGCGTCTACCAATTCCGCCATTCTCGCAGAGAATGCATTTCTGCTCGGAAACGTGCGCCGAGCCAAGCGCTGCACGAACCTAAGCGCCGCTCTGGGCGCTGTCAATGCGTAGAAGGCGCGAAGATGTACCATTAGTCGGCACAGAGTTCAAGTGCCGCCATGCACTTAATCGCAACCGGAGGCCTTCCGATTGATGGAAAAAGACTACGGAAGGACGTGCAGGTGGCCGCAGGAATGGTCACCGGTCACCTCGCCCACATGGGCCGCAAGCTCTCCGGCATCCTCAAGCCTGCTGACTGTTTCGGCAAGCCTGTGTTCGGGAACCGCCATAAGCAGCCCGCCCGAGGTCTGGGCGTCAAAGACGAGGTCGCCCTGCAGCGCAGGGACGGCCGCATCCACGGTCACATGATTGCCGCAGTGCTGCTTGTTGGCGAAACTGCCAGCCGGAATCATGCCCATGCCGGCCAGCTCCACGGCCTGATCGAGGAAGGGGACGCGGGAAACATGCAGGGCAACGGACCGGCGGGAGGCACGGGCCATCTCCAGCAGGTGCCCGCCAAGACCGAATCCCGTGATATCCGTAACCGCACGAATGCGCATTTCACGAACGACACGCCCGCTGCGGTCATTCAACCGCCCTGCCCAGGTATAGAGGGTGTCCTCCAACGCGTCGCGCCCATCCCAGTTCGCCTTGACCGCAGTGGCGATAACCCCGGTCCCGATGGGCTTGGTGAGAATGAGCTGGTCTCCAACGGCAAGGGCGGCATTGGAGGTGTAGCCGTCCGGATCGATAATCCCGGTGACGGACAGGCCGTACTTGATTTCCGGGTCTTCGACACTGTGTCCCCCGGCAAGCACGGCCCGTGATTCGCGGAGCTTGTCGTACCCGCCGAGAATGATGTCGCGCAACATGTCGCGGGGCATATCCTTTATGGGAAAACAGACGATGTTCATGGCGCACCATGGTTCACCGCCCATGGCATAGACATCGGAAAGGGAATTCGCAGCGGCAATCTGCCCGAACCGGTAGGGATCATTCACAATGGGCGTAAAGAAGTCCAGCGTCTGCACCAATGCCTTGCCGGCAGGGAAATGCAGGATGGCGGCATCCTCATTGTCCGAGGTGCCGGTAATCACTCTGCCCTCTTCGGCGCCCTGATCGTGAGGCAACGAGGCAAGAATCTGCTCCAGGTCCCCTGGAGCTATCTTGGCAGCTCAACCGGCCGCCTTTACCTTGTCCACCAACGTCGGCCGCTCTTTTTCGGGCTGATTGCTGGGACGATGCGTCATAGTATGGTTCCGGGCTTACAGTGCTCAGTCACCACGCACGCGCAGATGCTTCGTCTTGTCCTTCAGGTAATGCACGAATCCGGTCACGGCCGGGAAGAAATGACGTTTGGCGTGGTGCACGCAGTAGAACTGCCTGCGGACGACCACATCTGTCAACGGAATAATGGCCAGCTCGCCGCGCTCCACCATATCGGTCACAGCAAGACGCGAGGTCATGCTGATCCCCAGCCCTGCGCGCACGCACTGCAGCACGGCCTGGGTGGAATCGACAGTAAGCCCCGTGGAGAAACGCCGGATGTCTACGCCGCGTTCGGCAAAGGCGCGGGAAAATGTCTTGCGGGTGCCCGACCCGGGCTCACGCATGATCCAGGGATGGTTGCCCACCTCGCGGCTGGACATGGCGGTTTCATCGGGAAACATGCCGGGAGCGGCAATGAGCACAAGCTCATCATCGACGATCGGGGTATAGGTCAATTCTGGCTGCTGCTCCTGCGCACCGACAATGCCGAGGGTCAGCTCGCCCGCGAGCACCATTTCCACAACCCGCGCGGTATCCCCTACCCGCATCTCCATGGTCACGCCGGGGTGACGCTTCATGAAGCCGGAAACAATAGGCGGAATGAGGTAGTGCGCCGGGATGGTGCTGCCCCCAAGGATGAAATGGCCTGTGATCTCGTCCTGCAGCTGCGTGATTTCGGCCTTGGCCGACTCGATGCTTGCAAAGGCCTGCCGGGCGTACTGATAGAGCACTTCTCCCGCAGCCGTAGGTAGCACGATTCTGCCCATTCGGTCCAAAAGCTGCACCTCAAGCTCCTTTTCCAGAGAGAGCACATGGGCGCTGATGGTCGGTTGCGACAGAAAGAGCTCCTTCCCGGCCTGGGAAAAGCTTTTGAGCTCATAGACCTTGCAGAATGCTTCGAGTTTTCTGAAATCGATCATGAAAATGCCATACATCGGGATTTCTGATTACACAAGACCTGCCGGTAGAGAAAAAGAGATAAAAAATGAAAAAGGCCGCCATGCTAGTGCATGGCGGCCCATATTCGCTTTGATGGGAACACAGGGAAGACTAGTCTTCCTTGGTTTCGCCTTCTTCGCTTTCAGCTGCGGTCTTCGCGGCGGCTTCTGCTGCTGCGACGGCCTTCTTCACGGCGTCAGCCTTGGCAACCTTGGCTGCGGGAGCCGCGGTTTCCTCGGCGGCTTCGCCGGGCTTACGGGTCAGCTCTATTACGGCCATGGGTGCGTTGTCGCCACGGCGGTTGGCGCCGAGCTTCAGAACGCGGGTATAGCCGCCGGGAACACCGGCATAGAGGGGGCCGATTTCATCAAAGAGCTTCTTCACCAGCTGGTGGCTGCCAAGAACGCTGTATGCCTGACGGCGAGCGTGCAGGTCGTTGCGCAGAGCCAGAGTGATCAGGGGCTCGACAACTACACGAAGGTTTTTGGCCTTAACTTCAGTGGTGCGAAGCTTATAATGAGTCAGCAGGGACTTAGCCATGTTGCGGAACATGGCCTTGCGATGAGCGGGAGTCCTGCTCAACTTCTTTCCGGAATTGCTATGCCTCATTTTGCTGCTTCCTCTTCAACCAATCCTGGTATTTCTTCTCAAAGCCATCGACCTGCATGCCGAAGTCCAGATCCATTTCGCAGAGCACGCGACGGATTTCGTCGAGAGACTTGCGACCGAAGTTCTTGGTCTTCAGCATTTCGGATTCAGAGCGCTGAACCAGTTCGCCGACCAGGGTGATGTTGGCGCTCTTCAGGCAGTTGGTGGCGCGAACCGAGAGTTCGAGCTCATCAATGCCCTTGAAGAGGTTTTCATTCACGCCGCTGTCGGAGGAGGAAGAATTGGATTCTTCCTCGGAAATCCGCTCATCGAAGTTGATGAAGACGGAGATCTGATCCTTGATGATCTTCGCGCTATAGGCAATGGCATCTTCAGGGGAAATGGACCCATCAGTCCACACCTGAAGGATGAGCTTGTCATAGTTCGTCATCTGACCAACGCGAGCCTGCTCAACGGCGTAGGCAACCTTACGAACAGGCGCAAAGCTGGAATCGAGAGCGATCAGACCGATCTCGTCGCCCAGACCTTCATGCATGTCAGCAGGAACATAGCCCTTCCCCATTCTCACTTCGAGTTCAAAGTTCAGTTCCTTGTCCTCGGTGAGGGTGAAGAGATGCTGATCCGGGTTAAGCACCATGACATGCTGGTTGCCGGTAATGGCAGCAGCGGTCACGGGGCCCTTCTGGTTTACGGTAAATGCCAGCTTCTGCGGCTCTTCCGTATCCATACCGAACCTGACAAGCTTGAGATTCAGAATCACATCGGTCACGTCTTCGAGCACACCCTCAATGGTGGTGAACTCGTGCTGCACACCCGATACCTTTACAGCAACAATGGCAGCGCCCTGGAGCGAAGCCAGCAGCACACGACGAAGTGCGTTGCCGATGGTGTTGCCGTAGCCGCGCTCAAGCGGCTCGCATACAAACCGGCCGTACTGCGTGTCAGCATCTCCGGAACGAGTGATCGTTTCGGGCTTAACCAGTTCGGACCAGTTACGCGTATTGATTGTCCTGTCGCCTTGTTTGATGAGCATGCTTTATACCCGCTTATTTGGAGTAAAGCTCGACAATCAGCTGTTCGTTGATGGGGAACTGAATGTCTTCGCGCTGAGGCAGAGCCTTGACGGTACCAGTGAAATTGGCACCATCCACTTCCAGCCAGGTCGGGCAGCCACGACGTGCAATCACGTCCTGGGCTTCCGCCAGCACAGCGTTCTTGCGGTGCTTTTCGTTCACAACGATCACGTCGCCAACCTTCACCTGCATGGAGGGAATGTTAGCCTTGTGGTTGTTGAGGGAAAACACACCGTGACGAACCATCTGACGAGCCTGCTGACGGGAGTTAGCATAGCCGAGGCGGTAAATTACGTTGTCAAGACGGCGTTCAAGCAGTGCGAGCAGGTTGAAACCCGTTACGCCCTTCTGCATGTCAGCCTTTTCAAAATAGCCACGGAACTGCTTTTCCAGAACGCCGTACATACGACGAACCTTCTGCTTCTCACGAAGCTGCAGAGCGTAGTCGCTCACCTTTTTGCGTGCGCGGCCTGCAGCGCCCGGTGCGTAGGGGCGGCGGTCAAATGCGCACTTATCGGTGTAGCAGCGATCACCCTTCAGGAACAGCTTAGAACCTTCACGCCGACAAATGCGGCACTTGGAACCATTATACTTAGCCAAGACACTATCCTCCTACTAGACGCGGCGACGCTTGGGGGGGCGGCAACCGTTGTGGGGGATGGGAGTTACGTCACGAATAAACGCGACCTTGAAGCCAGCGGCATTCACTGCACGCATAGCGGCTTCACGACCGGAGCCGGGTCCTTTGACGTAAATGCCCACAGTACGCATACCGTTTTCCTGTGCCTTCTTGGCAGCAGCTTCGGCAGCAACCTGTGCGGCAAACGGGGTGGACTTACGAGAGCCCTTGAAGCCGCTCTGGCCTGCGGAAGACCAGCTAACAGCATTACCCCTAGTGTCCGTAAAGGTGATAATGGTGTTGTTGAAGGTAGCCTGGATATGGGCGATCCCTACGGGAATGTTCTTCTTTTCTTTCTTCTTACCCGCGCGTTTGGGTCTAGCCATAACTTTCACTCTCTCAACTGAATGATTGTTGGACGGGGTTGGAACCTCGTACGAGCTCAGTCATAACTAAGCCGTGAACGCCGGGCCGGGGGAAATTTTGGTATCCTGCGGCTCGGGAGAGATTCCACGCCTGATCCTAAGATCCGATTTGGAACTTACTTTTTCTTCTTGCCGACAACAGCGCGACGGGGACCCTTGCGGGTACGGGAGTTGGTCTTGGTACGCTGCCCGTTCACAGGCAGGCCACGGCGATGCCGCAGACCACGATAACACCCGATATCCATCAGACGCTTGATGTTAGAGGACACTTCGCGGCGGAGATCGCCTTCAACCTTGAAGTTGGTTTCGATTTCCTTGCGGATTTCGTTGACTTCTTCTGCGGTAAGGTCGTCTGCGTTACGGGTCCAGTCAACGCCGGTGGCGTCGAGGATCTGGAGCGCAGTGTAACGGCCAATACCGAAGATGTAGGTCAGGGCGATATCCACCCGCTTGCCTCTGGGGAGGTCAACACCAGCAATTCGAGCCACAATCTACTCCTGCTTCGCTTAGCCCTGGCGCTGCTTGTGCCGGGGGTTTTCGCAAATGACTCTAAGGATGCCCTTGCGCCGAATTACCTTGCACTTTGGGCACATCTTTTTGACAGAAGGCCTGACTTTCATGATAGACTCCATAAGTCTGGGATCGTTCTGACACACACGTACCGGCAACACTCCGGCTGCCGGAACGGAGGTGAGTACCATCCAGTTCCGTAAGCAGTCAATACAATTTTCACTATACTGACGTTATTTATTCGGACAAACTGAGAATCTCAGGTCCGTTGGGCATAATGGCAACACTATGCTCAAAGTGGGCGGAGAGCTTCCTGTCCTTTGTTACCGCCGTCCAGTTGTCCTCGAGAACATCCACATCGTACGAGCCGACAGTAACCATGGGTTCTATCGCCAGCACCATGCCGACCTTCAGGGGAACACCGGGAAGTCCCGGAGGAACGAAGTTCGGAATCTCGGGACGCTCATGCAACTTGGTGCCTATGCCATGCCCCACAAACCGCCGCACCACACCGAATCCGTTGGATTCAACATGCTGCTGAACGGCCCGGGAAATGTCATAAAGACTGTTGCCTGAGCAGGCCTGTTCTATGCCCAGCATCAGGGATTCCCGTGTTACGGTCATCAACCGCGTCGCTTCATCAGAAACGGCTCCCACCGGGAATGTTCTGGCGGAATCGCCGTAGAACCCCTGGTAGATGACGCCCATGTCGAAGCTGACGATGTCGCCTTCCTGCAACACGCGTTCAGACGGAAACCCGTGCACGATCTCTTCGTTCACCGAACAGCACAGTGCGTACGGGAAGCCGCAATACCCCTGAAAGGCAGGTCTGACACCGAACTGCTTGCACAGGTTCTGTGTCAGGTCCTCAAAGAACATAGTCTTGACGCCGGGTCGCACATGCTCGCCGAGAACGTCAAGAATCGTTGCCACAATTCGATTGGCCTCCCGCAGGAGGCCAATCTCTTTTTCATTCTTCAGGAATATGCCGCGAAACTTCTTCACTCGCCTACTTCCTGCCTCTATCCTTGGACTTGTTCATAAGTCCTTCATACTGGCGGGAAATCATGTGGGATTCAACCTGGGACATGAAGTCCATGGCAACCCCCACAACGATGAGCAGGCTTGTGCCACCGAAGTAGAACGGTACATTCAAAGAGGCGATAAGCAACATGGGAAGTACGCAAACCGCCGCAATATAGAAAGAGCCCCACAGCGTAATGCGGCTGAGCACCTTGTCTATGTATTCTCGGGTCTTTCCGCCGGGGCGGATACCGGGAATGAAGCCGCCGGAGTTCTTCAGGTTCTCGGCAATATCCTTGGGATCAAAGATGATTGCGGTGTAGAAGAAGCAGAAGAACACCACCAGTGCCACGAAGAGAATGTTGTAGATAATGGACTGCGGGGAGAACCAGGCGGAAATCTGCTGCAGGATCTCATTGTCGCGAGCAAAGGAACCGATGGTCGCGGGGAACATCAGAAGGCTCGAGGCAAAGATGGGCGGAATAACGCCCGCCGTGTTGATCCTGAGGGGCAGATGCGTGGTCTGGCCACCGAACATCTTGCGACCCATCTGCCGCTTGGCATAATGGATCGGGATGCGCCGCTGTCCGCGCTCCATGAAGACAATCGCTCCGAGCACGGCAATCATCAGTACCAGCAGACCAAGCCCCATGATGGGGTTCAGTTCACCGGCGCCGACGAGCTTGAAAGACTTCAGAATCGCTCCGGGCAGACCGGCGACAATACCCGCGAAGATGATCAGGGAAATACCATTTCCCAGGCCCTTCTCGGTGATCTGTTCACCAATCCACATGATCAGAACGGTTCCGGCAGTAAGCGTGAGGATAGTGATGAGACGAAATGCCCATCCGGCACTCAATACAACCGGGGCACCGGCGGGGCTGGTCATGCTTTCCAGCCCGACAGCAATGCCGAAGCCCTGCACGACGGTGATGAGCACCGTGGCGTACCGGGTCCACTGCGTAATCTTCTTACGCCCGGCTGCCCCCTCCTCCTTGGAGATCCGCTTCAGCTCAGGCGATACCACCTGCAGCAGCTGAATGATGATCGATGCGGAGATATAGGGCATGATACCGAGGGCGAAAATCGAAATCTTTCGAAGTCCGCCCCCGGAAAACATGTCGAACATGCCGAACAGGGTGTTTTGGACGCTGGCGAAGAAGTCGGAGAGAGCTGCGGTGTCTACGCCCGGCACCGGAACGTGAATCCCGATGCGGTAGAAGGCGAGGAGCAGGAAGGTCCACATCAACTTCTTCTTCAGTTCTGGCATCCTGGCCAGATTCTCAACACCACTGAGCGCCACGTTTTACCTACCCTTCAAGCGCCTTGGCTTCGCCGCCGGCGTTTTGGATTTTCTCGACAGCAGAAGCGCTGAACTTGTGCGCCTCCACCTTCAGGGCCACGGAGATTTCTCCACGACCGAGAACCTTGACGGCAGCACCGTTGGTGGCGAGACCGCATGCGTAGATGTCTTCCAGAGACACCTCTGCCTTGCCGGCGAAGACTTCTGCCAGACGGTCAAGATTGACTACGTCGTAGACGTTCTTGAACCGGAAGTTGGAGAAGCCGCGCTTGGGCAGGCGACGCTGCAGGGGCATCTGGCCGCCTTCGAAACCGGGACGGACACCGCCGCCGGCACGAGCGTTCTGGCCCTTGTGGCCCTTGCCTGCCGTCTTGCCCAAACCGGAGCCGGAACCGCGGCCCACGCGCTTGCGGGACTTGCGTTCTTCAGCAAAGGGATAGAGTTCGTGAAGCTGCATTACTCCGTGACCTCCACCAGATGGGATACTTTGGCAATATTGCCGCGCACAGCGGCATTGTCCTCAAACTGCTTTTCCTGACGGATCTTCCGCAGGCCCAGAGCGTCCAGAACCTGGCGCTGCTTAGGCGTAGTGGAGATCCGGCTGCGTACAAGCTTAACCTTGATCATGGTCGCACCTTACTTCCTGGGAGCTTCGAGCTTCTTGCCGCGCAGTTCGCTCACATACTCGGCGCTACGCAGGGAAGTGAGGCCAGCAATAGCTGCACGCAGTACGTTGTGGGGGTTGTTGGTGCCGATGGCCTTTGCAAGCACATCATGCACGCCAACAGCTTCCATGACGGCGCGAACAGCACCGCCGGCGATGATGCCGGTACCCTTGGAAGCGGGCTTCAGGAGCACGCGGCCTGCGCCGAATGCACCCAGCACTTCGTACGGCAGAGTGCCGTCGACCAAGGGAATTTCAACCATGTCCTTCTTCGCGCGCTCGGTGGCCTTGCGAAGGGCTTCCGGGACTTCCTGGGCCTTGCCCAGACCGAAACCAACGGAACCCTTACCATCCCCAACGACTACAAGGGCGCTGAAGCTGAAACGACGGCCGCCTTTCACAACCTTAGCAACGCGGTTGAGAGAGACAATCTTTTCAATTAAGCCGAGTTCGTTCTGTTCCATGCCAATACCTACTACCTGTTAGAATTCCAGGCCAGCTTCACGGGCTGCATCGGCCATAGCCTTGATGCTGCCGTGATAGATGTAGCCGTTACGGTCGAACACCACGCGCTCGATGTTCTGTTCCTTGGCGAGGCGGGCAATTTCGGAGCCGACTTTGCCAGCGCCGTCCTTGTTTGCCTTCAAGGTTTCGCCATTCTTGCCAAGGGTCAGAGTGGATGCAGACGCTACGGTCGCACCAATCTGATCGTCCACGAGCTGGGCGTAGATATGCAGGTTAGACCTGAAGACGACCAGACGGGGACGCTCCGCAGTTCCGGAGATCTTTTTGCGGATGCGTACCTTGCGGAGCAGCCTTTTTTCGTTCTTGGACTTCATATGTCTATACCTGCCTATTTACCTGCAGACTTACCGGCCTTGCGGCGGATGGTCTCAGTTTCGTACTTAATGCCCTTGCCCTTGTACGGTTCAGGCTTGCGGATGCGGCGGATGGATGCGGCAAACTCACCAACGAGCTGCTTGTCCACACCGGATACGGTCAGCTTGGTCCCTTCTGCCTTCGCTTCAATCCCCTTGGGGAGCTCTACGTTGACAGGGTGGGAGAAACCAACAGCAAGTTCAATGGTATTTCCTTTAACAGCAACCTTGAAACCAACACCGATGACTTCCAGGGTCTTGGAGAAACCCTTGGAAACGCCTTCGATGCAGTTTGCCAGAAGCGTGCGGCGCAGGCCATGCTGTGCGCTGGTCTGACGGGACTCATCCTTGCGGGTGAGCACGACCTGGCCATCAGCCAGTTCGTAGTTCAGGCACGCTTCGACAGGAGTAGAAAGGCTGCCCTTGGGGCCCTTTACCTCAACAACGTCCGTACCGACCTTAACTTCAACACCGGAAGGGATCGGGATAGGCTGTTTTCCGATTCGAGACATGACTGCACCTGCTACCAGATTTCACAAAGAAGTTCGCCGCCGGTATTGGCGTCCTTGGCGGCGCCACCTTCGAGCAAACCACGGGAGGTGGACAGGATGCAGATTCCGAGGCCGTTCTGGACCTTGGGAATATCCTGAGCACCGACGTAAACACGACGGCCGGGCTTAGAGATCTTCTTCAGACCGGCGATAACCGGCTTACCCTTGTGATACTTGAGGGCGATCTTGATCTCACGTTCGGCGACCGAATAGTCGTTCACGTAACCTTCTGCCTTGAGGATGAGGGCAATGGCTTCCTTCATCTTCGAGCGCGGCACACTCACTTCCTGATGCAGGGCCAAGTGCGCGTTGCGGATACGCGTCAGCATATCAGCAATAGGATCAGTCAGCATGTAATTCTCCTTGTGACTTTACCAGCTCGACTTGCGAACACCGGGCAGTTCGCCACGCAGGGACATGTTGCGGAAGCAGATACGGCAGATGCCGAACTTACGCATGTATGCACGGGGACGCCCGCAAATGGGACAACGGTTGTATGCGCGAGCGCTGAACTTAGGCTTGCGCTTTGCTTTTACTTCAAGCGACGTACGAGACACGGCTGTTTCTCCTTACTTCTTGAAGGGCATGCCCAGCTG
>QKEJ01000126.1 GCA_003252375.1 Halodesulfovibrio sp. | reverse complement strand
GAATGCGGATGCCGATGAGCAGCAGCACGCTGCCGCCGAGGACTTCGGCAATCTGGCCGAACCGGGTGGCCCCGGAGATAAGGCGTCCCAAATGCAGGCCGCAGCCCGTGAAGAGCAGGGCCACAATGCCTATGACTGTGGCCGGATACCAGATGGAGATGCCGAGCACGGACATGGAAAGGCCCACCGCCAGCGCATCAATGCTGGTGGCCACGGAGAGCATGATCAGGGACATGCCTCTGGTGGGGTCGCAACGGGAGGCATCCTCCTCGTCTTCCTGAAAGGCCTCCCAGAGCATGCGTACGCCGATCCAGGCCAGCAGGGCAAAGGCGATCCAGTGGGCGTACTGCTCGATGAAGGTGCGGACCGAAAGGCCCAGCGCCCATCCGATCACGGGCATGAGTGCCTGAAAGAGGCCGAAATGCCAGGCCATGCGGAAGGTCTGGCGGGAATCCACGCACTTGAGCTGTACGCCGGTGGCGATGGCCACGGCAAAGGCGTCCATGGCCAGGGCCACGGCAATGGCAATGAGATCTGTCGTCGTCACTAGAATGCTCGGTTCATGGCTTCCAGACAGCGCAGAAGCGCGGCCTTGTCCTTGGTGTCAAGGCCTGCTGTCAGGGCGTCCGTCAGTTGCATGTGCAGCCGGTCATGTTCCTCGAACAGGGTCCGGCCTTCATCGGTCAGCTCCACGATGATGGAGCGGCGGTCGCTCTCGTGGGGCCGCCTTCTGACGCACTGCTTGTTTTCCAGCCGGTCCACCAGCACGGTCAGGGTGCCTGTGGTGATGCCCATGCGCAGGGCAAGTTCCTTCATCTGCATGGACTGGTTGATGCCCAGAATCTCCAGTGTGTGCACCTGGGGAAGGGTCAGTCCCTTTTCGCGCACCACGTCGTGCTCCCACGACGAGAGCTTCTCGTAGAACTCCACGATGGCGTGGTTCAGCGCGTGGTCTACGCTCTGCTGCGCGTCACCGGGGGCGGCAGCCGGGGATTGTCCGGTAGGGTGGCTCAATATGGCTCCTTACAGGTAGCCGGTGTCCGCAAGGTAGTTGTAGACACCGAAGGCAATGGTCATCAGGCCGGCCACCCGCATGATCAGGGGCTCCAGCCAAGGTTGGTTCAGGGTACGCATGGCGTTGGCAACCTTATAGATGGCAAAGATCACTCCTGCAAGTGCGATTGCCGTGCCCACGGCATAGCTGGCGAAGACGGCGGTGGCCTTGAAGATGCTGCTTGAGTCGATGGCGTAGGTGTACATGATGGCCAGCGTGGGACAGGGGACGATCATGTTCATGAAACCGAAGATGAACAGTCCCCAGAACGTGGCCCGCCGCAGTTTTGGGCCGTGCGTGCAGCCGCAGCCCGCGTGGTGGTCATGCCCTTCATGCTCGTCATGTTCATCATGCCCTTCATGATGGACATGCTCATGATGGTCATGGTGGTGGTCGTGCTTTCCGCAGCAGCCCTCCGTGGCGTGCGGCATGTGCGGCGCCAGACCGTGCGCGTGTGTTCCGCAGCATCCTTCGCCATGCGCGTGGTGGTCGTGGTCCGCATGTGCATGGTGCTCATGATGGTCATGCCCATGGCTGTGGCCATGCTCGTGGTCATGGTCGTGGTGGTGCAGCAGTTCCGGCCGGATCAGCAGGATCAGGCCCAGCACCACCAGCACCCCGGACGTGACAATGTCCGTGACGGAGCGGATGTTTTCCGGAAGGCCCATGGAAATGGCTCCCAGGGAAAGCCCGATGGCGAGGCAGGCCAGCGACGTGCCGATGATGAAGGCCGACGTGAGGGTGAAAACCCGTTTGCCGTTCCGTTCACCGTAGACGAACGGGGCAAGGACCAGCCATGAGTGGCCGCAGGGATTGACGCCGTGGATCAGGCCGAGCAGCAGGCTGCTCTGCAGTGCCAGAAGAAATATGTGATCGAATGCCATGGGAACCTCGTGTGTGTGATGTTCTTCCGGCTCTAGGGTATTTTAGTTTGACTGTCAAGATAAACGGAGATCAAGGTATTTGCGCGCGGCTTTCAGTAGACAAGCGGCAGCAGGCCCGCTCCGGCAATGATCACCCCCATGATCCAGGCCATAGGCTGAGGAGGGAAGTGGGGAACCCATGCCGCAGGGCTGTCCAGACGGCGTGCGGCCACGGCCACGGTCTGCGTCCATGTCTTCTGGGCAAGGATGCGCAGGGTGGCCTGCGGCAGCAGCAGAAACCGCTGCCAGCGTGAGCGCTGAGGGTTGCGGAGCCGGATGGCCTGCCGCACCTGGGCAATGGTGCTCTGCGTAAGGGGCAGGAAGTGGATCATCAGGGCCAGTGACAGAGCCGTCTTCCAGCTGTTCCGGCCCAGTACCGGACGCAGGAACCAGGACAGGGCCAGACCGAGCTGGCGCGGGGAGGTGGTCAGGGCCAGCACGAGTCCCAGCCCGATAAGGATGCACAGGCGCACGGCAAGCAGCCCCGCCTCCAGTCCGGCCTGCCGGAGGATCGCCCGGTTTGGCAGGTACATGGGCCAGGTTGCGGGCAGGCAGTCCAGGGCGAACTTCATCAGGGCCCAGAACAGCACGAACCACAGGTAGGAGCGCAGCATGGGCCAGCGGGCGCGCGTGAAGAAATCCGCGCGGGCGCAGAGCAGCCACAGGCAGAAGGCGTATCCGCCCAGCGCATAGGGCCCCACATGCCAGGTTGCCACGCCGAAGCAGCCGGCCAGAAGAATCTTCAGGCGGGGGTCGATGCTGTGCAGTCTGTGTTGCGGATGTGGTGCCGACATGGAGGCCTTTGTGGGGAGTTTCGGGAGGTTGCAGGGACGGTGCGGTGGCATGCGGCGGGAACTCAGTCGCGTTGCAGGGGGAGCCCTCGCCCGGAGCCAGTCGTTGCGCTAGGTTTTGCAAAAGAGCGCAATCCGGCTTGCGCGCCGCGTCGATGCACGCGCCAAGCCGTAAGGAGATATTTCATGAGACAGGCATGTTCCGCAACAGAAGAAATGCATGCGGGCCGATCGGCCCATCCTGCCCTCCATAGGGCGCAGGGGGCAGTGTGGGGGGAGGACGGGCCTGCCCGGTGTCCGCTTCCGCTCTTCCTCAACCCCGTTGCCGCAGGGTTTCCCTCGCCGGCGGACGACTACGTGGAGCGTTCCCTGGATCTGAACGAGTACCTCGTGCACAACGCCGCCGCCACGTTCTTTGTGCGGGCACAGGGGGATTCCATGCAGGGGGCGGGGATTCATGATGGTGATCTGCTTGTGGTGGACAGGGCCATACAGCCCGTGCATGGCCGCGTGGTCATCGCGGCGGTGCACGGGGAGCTGACCGTCAAGCGCCTGTGGATGCGGGAGGGCAGGACCGTGCTGCGCCCCGAGAATCCGGCCTATCCCGTGCTGGATGTGTCCGGACTGGACGACGTGGAACTCTGGGGCGTGGTGACGTCCGTCATCCACAGGCTGTAGGAGTGGGCATGGCGTTGATTGCATCGTTGAAAAATGCGGGAAGTCCCGTGTTTGCCCTTGTGGATTGCAATAATTTCTATTGTTCGTGCGAACGCGTGTTCCGTCCCGATCTGGCCCGCAGGCCGGTGGTGGTGCTTTCCAACAATGACGGATGCGTGATTGCCCGTTCCGCCGAGGCAAAGGCGCTGGGCATTGCCATGGGGGCACCCTATTTCAAGTTCCGATCCCGGCTGGAGCGGAGCGGGACGGCGGTCTTTTCGTCCAACTATGCGCTGTATGGCGACATGTCCTCGCGGGTCATGTCCGTGCTGTCCTCGTACACTCCCGACATGGAGATCTACTCCATCGATGAGGCCTTTCTGCGGCTGGACGGATTGGCGGGCCGTCGGCTGGACGCACACGCCCAGGCCATGCGGCGGCAGGTCCGGCAGTGGACGGGCATTCCGGTATCCGTGGGGATCGGCATTACCAAGACGCTCGCCAAGGTGGCCAGCCGCGTGTGCAAGGCGACCCCCGCCTGTGACGGGGTGTTCGACATGACCCGGTACAGGGATTCAGCCCCGGCCATGGACCGCATTCTGGACAGCGTGCCCGTGGAGGATGTCTGGGGCGTGGGGCGCAGGCATGCGGCCCGTCTTGCCGCACGGGGGGTATTCAGCGCCCGTCAGCTGCGGGATCTGCCGGATGACTGGGTGCGCAGGCACATGACCGTGACGGGTCTGCATACTGTGCTGGAGTTGCGCGGTATCCCGTGCCTGGAACTGGAGGCGGCTCCGGCGCCGCGCCGGACCATTGTCTCCTCCCGTTCCTTCGGCCATCCCGTGGAAGAGCGCAGTGACGCCCACGAGGCCGTGGCGGACTACATGACGCGCGCGGCGGCAAAGCTGCGCAGGGAGTCGCTGCTGGCCCAGAGCGTGGGCGTGTTCGTGCGGACCAATGCCTTCAGGCAGGAGGATTCCCAGTACGCCAACTTTGTCACCGATACGCTGGAGCGTCCCACGGATTATACGCCGCACCTGTTGCGGCGGGCGGCTGCCCTGCTGGACCGCATCTACCGGGAGGGGTTCCGGTACAAGAAGGTCGGCGTCATGCTGTCGGGGCTGGAGCCCAAATTCGGAAGGCAGGGGAACCTGCTGGACTGCCTGCCCGGGGAGGCGGAGAAGGACAAGGCGCGCGATGCCCTCATGCAGGTCTCGGACGCCCTGAATGCCCGGTATGGCCGGGGGACCGTCCGTTATGCTGCCGGCGGGGCCGGCGAGGAGCGTCGCTGGCACATGCGGCAGGCATTCCGCTCGCCCCGCTATACCACGACATGGGAGGAGCTGGCCGTGGTCGGATAGGGCGGGGGAGTGCGCCAGGGCAACGAATTTTCCTGTCGGACTTGACGGCGGTCGGGTCCATGTGTTTCGAGTGCTGTAGTAGGTTGGTAACGGGGTTGCCTGTCATGTGGCGCGGCAGCGGGACAGGCCAAGAGACGACTGATCGTCCGGTGCGCCTTGGCGCAACCGGGTGGCGCATAGCCGCCCCGGAAGAGGGGCGAAGGAAACGCAACAATGTACGCACGGGAATGGAAATGTCTGTGCCCCCCGCAGAACCGGGACGGGTTTCTGGACTATCTGTACAAGACGGGGGTCCGCGAAATTCTGGCGGCTCCGGGGTATATGGGATTTCAGCTCATGGATCGCGCGGTGGACGATATGGTGGAGATCGTGCTGATCACCTACTGGAAGTCTCTGGAAGCCGTTGCCGACTTCGTGGGTGAGGATATCGAGGCGGCAAAGCTGTATCCGGAGGACGAGCTGTACGGCATACAGCCGGACATGACGGTGCGGCATTACAAGGTGCTGGAACGCAGTCTCGCCTAATTTTTTGTGCCGGAATGCAAGAAGGCCGGAGTCCGCAAGGGCTCCGGCCTTTCGTGTTTCGGGGGTTGCGGTCTTACTGGCGGTTGGCCTTGGGGATGAGCAGGTGGGAGAAATAGTGCGGCTTTTCCGGCGCCTCCGCAATATTGCGGGCAATATGTTCGCCCTCCATGCCCAGACGCGAGACAAAGACGGTTTCTCCGTTCTTGCCCACGTCGCCCAGCACCTGCTTGATCTCGTCGAAATTGCGATAGGTTTTCAGGATGACGCTGTTGTCCGCCTGCGCAAGCATGGTGCGCAGCGAGTCGGTGTCCCGCACGCCGGAGAGCAGCAGCAGGTTTTCTCCGGATTCGCACAGAATGGTTTCAGTGCGCGCGGCGGAAGCCTGATACGAGGTGATGCCGGGCACGATCGCTATCCGTGCGTCGGGGCGCAGAGCCTTCAGGGTGCGCATGAGGTAGCCGAAGGTGGAGTAGATGAGGGGGTCGCCCAGCGTGAGGAAGGCCCCGCTTTGTCCGGCATCAAGCACTGCGGCCACGGTTTCCGCATTCTCCGCCCATGCGGCGGCAAGGACGGCCTTGTCGCGGGTCATGGGGAACTTGAGCATGACCGTCCGGGCATCCGGGCGCAGGTGGGGGGCGGCAATGCCGTGCGCTGTGGAGTAGTCGTTCTTGGTGGAGGCAGCAGCGAAGATGACATCCACGGTGCCGAGCAGACGCGCGGCCTTCATGGTGAGCAGTTCCGGGTCGCCGGGGCCGACGCCGATGCCGTAGAGGGTGCCCGCCTGAGCGGATATGGTATGCGTGGTCATGTGAACGGATTCCTATGGGGCGGGGGTGCTGTTGGTTTGAAGGTGGGGAAAGGGCAGGTGCGGATGCAGGAAGGCGGCAAGCTGCTCAACCGCGTCCACGGCCCGGGGGCCGGGGCGGGAATAGGCCTTTTCATCCACGGCCAGGATTCTGCCCTGCCGCACGGCGGCAAGGCTGGAAAAATGGGGTCTCCGGGCCGGGGGAACAGGGGTGGGGTTCATGGGCCCGTACTGCAGGAGATAGACCTGCGGATTCAGGTGCACCAGTTCCTCCTCGTTCAGGCGGACAAGCTTCTGGCTGCCTTCCAGAACATTGCGCCCGCCGGCACGGCGTATGATGTCATCCACGATGGAGCCGGTGCCCGCGCCCAGCAGGTTGGGGTAGCGGACTTCGAAGAAAACCGTGGGACGGACGTCAGCCTGTGCCACTGTCCGGGCCACGGCGTCAAGCCGTTTGCGCATGTCCCTTGTCAGGGCGTCGGCAGCGGCTTCTTCTCCCGTCAGTATGCCCACCCGCCGGATGACATCGAACAGGTCCGCGAAGCTGGCGGGCTGGAAGAAGACCACGGGAAAGCCCAGCCGCTCCAGTTCCTGTCTGGTCTGGGCAGCCTGCTTGCGCCCGCCGAGCTGCAGGATGCAGTCCGGTCCCAGCGAGGTGATGATCTCGGTATTGGGGCGCATGTGGGTGCCGATGGAAGGCAGGGCGGCAATGGCCGGGGGCGTGAGGTCCGCCTTGGTTCGGGCAATGATGCGGTCCGTCTGGCCCATGGCGGCAAGGATCTCGTTGAATCCGCCGTACAGGGCGATGATGCGCCTGGCCGGTGCCGCAAGGGTGATGGTGCGCCCCGTGTCGTCGGTGATGCGCACGTCGGCGCGTACCGGTTGGGCAAGGGGCCCGAGGTCCGTGAGGAAAAGGATGCCCGTGAGCAACAGGGCGGCCGGAAGGACGGTGCGGAAGCGTGCGACGACGGCATCAGTCATGCGAGCCCCCCGGAATTTCCGACGGGGCATTCGGAGGGACGTCCGGCGGAGTAAAGCAGGCCTGCGGTACTCCGCAGAGCGGATGGGACACAATATGGATGGGGGTCTCATACAGCTCCGAAAGGGCGGGGGCAGTGAAGACGTCATGCACGGGACCGTCAAGGGCGATGCGCCCGTTCTTGAGGAATATGAGCCGGTCGCAGTAAAGGGCGGCCATGTTCAGGTCGTGTATGGCCGTCACGATGGTGATGCCCTGCGCGCGCCGGGTGCGCAGCAGGCGGAATACCTCCACCTTGCGTGCGATATCCAGGCCGGATGTGGCCTCGTCCAGCAGCAGGCATGGCGTCTGCTGGGCCAGGGCGCGGGCAATGAGCACGCGCTGGAATTCGCCGCCGGACAGGGTCTGCACCGAACGGCTGGCCAGATGGCCGGTGCCGGTCTCGTCCATGGCCGCGCGGGCAATGCGCCGGTCCTCGTCCGTGTAGCCGCCGAAAAAGGAAATATACGGGTAGCGGCCCATGAGCACGAGGGAAAAACTGTCCATGTCCGGGGCTTCTCCCATGCGCTGGGGCACGGATGCAAGCAGGCGGGCTCTTTCGCGGGGAGCAAGCGAGGCCGTATCCCGTCCCTGTATCTGCATGGTTCCGCCAAGGGGCGGGAGCACGCCGGAAAGGGTGAGGAGCAGGGTGGTCTTTCCGCTGCCGTTGGGGCCGAGTAGACCGACCGTCTCGCCTGCCGGAACGTGCAAATTGACGTCCTGCAGAACCGTGGTCGAGCCGTGGCCGCAGACGGCATTGCGCAGGGTGATCATGGGGCCTCCCTGTGCATGCGCTGCCGGAGCAGCAGGCAGAAGAACGGGCCGCCCAGAAGGGCCGTGACCACGCCCACGGGCAGTTCGGCTCCCTGCGGAAGCAGGCTGCGGGCCAGCACGTCGGACCAGAGCAGCAGCAGCGCGCCGACAAGCCCGGAACTGACCAGAAGCGGCCGGTGTTCGCCCCCCTGCGCCATGCGCACGAGATGCGGGACCACGAGTCCGACAAATCCGATGACGCCGGACACGGCTACGCAGGTTCCCGTCAGCATGCTTGCCCCCACGAGCAGCCACAGGCGCACGCGGTCTGCGGGCATGCCCAGCTGCCGGGCCTGGGTGTCGCCAAGTGCAAGGATGTCCAGTTCGCGGGAAAAGCGCCAGATGATGGCCATGCCACCAAGAAACCAGGGAAGCACAAGGCCGCATTCCGTCCATCCCCGCCCCTGAAAGCTCCCCATGATCCAGAAGACGATGGAGGCGACGGATTCCTCGTCCAGGGACTTGACCAGGGATATGAGGGCCGCAAGGAAGGTGGCGACCACAACCCCCGCCAGAACCAGTGATTCGCGGCGCAGCCGGCCTCCGGATCTGCCGAGCAGGATCACGGCGCACAGGGCGCACAGGGCGCCCAGCATGGCGGCTGCGGGCAGGGTGCCGACCAGCGGCAGCAGGGGCAGGGAGGCGGGAACGCCCAGCATGATGGCGAGCGATGCGCCAAAGGCCGCGCCGCTGGAGACTCCCAGAGTGAACGGGTCAGCCAGCGGGTTGCGAAGAATGCCCTGAAAGACGGTGCCCGCCACACCCAGACTGGCTCCGACCAGCAGCGCAAGCAGGGTGCGTCCCATGCGGATATCCCAGATCACCAGTGTGGTGGCGGCGTCCGCATGGGACGCCGCGCCGGAAAGTTTGGCGGCAATCAGGTGCAGGACGGTGCCTGCGGGAATGGCAACCGGCCCGAACAGACAAGCCGCCACCACGGAAAGCCCGCAGGCCGCAAGGGCGCACAGGGCCGTTCGCCTGAAGCGGGCGGCCCGTGGCATGCGATCCCGGCCGGTCCGGGGCGTTCTCGTGGTGGCGGTTGTCATCATCTTCTTGTGGCGGTCGGGTCTATTGCTTGTCCAGCGCGTCAAACGCGGTGCGCAGGTGGTGAACCCAGATGTCCACCACGGCGTCGTATTCGCCCGTCCCCTTGAGGACGGTGTGCACGGTGAACCCGGCCTTTTCAAGGATACTTTTCCAGCTGTCCGGCTCCGGACCGGCCATGTCGTTCCGGGCATGGTCGCCGGCGACGGACATGAGCGGCATGAGCCAAACCGTATGTACGGAGCGCGCCTTCAGGGCGGCCACGATGTCATCAAGGGTGGGAACGCCTTCCACGGTGCCCACCAGGGCGTTGGGGTCAACCTTGCCGAGATAGTACTGCAGACCCGGATAGTAGATATTGGCCGGATGGTGCGTGCCGTGTCCCATCAGCACCACGGCCTCGTCGGCCTTGCGCTGGGTGGGGAACGTGGAAACAATGGCCTGCACGGCCGCCTCCATGTCGTGGGGGCGGGACAGCAGGGCTTCGCCAAGCGTGACGGTACGGGTGCCCTTGGGCATGTCGCGGAAGGCGGCAACCGTGCGCTGCAGGTCGCTGTACTCCGAGCCCGGGATGGTGTGCAGGGATTGCACGGCTACCTCGGTGAAGCCTTCATCCCCCATGCGGGCCAGGGCAGCGGCGGGAGAGAGCATGGTGGCCCCTTCATTCTCGCGGATGGTGTGGCGAACCTGTCGCGCGGAATAGGCCCAGCGTATTTCCGTGTCGGGGAAGGCCTTGCGGACGGCCTTCTCGATGTTGTCGAAGGCGGCGCGCGCTTCCGGTACCGTGGTGCCGAAGGCGACAAGCAGGATCCCCTTCTTGGGGGCGTCGGTGGAACCGTGTCCGGCAAATGCGGGCATGGAGAGGGAAAGCAGCAGCAGGAGCAGCGCCAGCCAACGGAATGTGCGACCAAAAGTCATGAAAAGACCTCCAAAGATACCTTTGGGGCAGTGTGGATGGATGGAATAAAAAAAACCTTCCATGCCCGTTGCATGGAAGGAATGCCGTATTTATCCCAACCGTTCCCGCACCGCAGTAGCCCCGTGCGTGCGGGAGATGCCTTCGATTCCGTTGCCGGAATCGCACCGAATGGGTCAGGCAGGTCTTCCGGCTTGTCCCGTCGTTTCCGGCCTTCCCGGAATGATCCAGTGGCGCGCTGGGGAAACGATGTGCATGAGACTTACGGCGGCGGGTCCGCTCCCGACTTGAACGGGATTCCCTGTTAGGCCCCGGGGGGCACCTGACCGGGTGACAATAGGGGAGTGTGGTCAGCCGGTCAAGCGTCAGGAAAGCAGACAGTAGACCCAGGTGACCAGCAGCAGGCTGCCGATGCGCAGGGATTGGCTTTGGAGCAGCATGGAGAGCCCCAGCCGGGGCGTGAAGACGCCGGCAAGGGATGGCAGTTGATGGCGCAGGGCGCGGATGGGGGTTGCCACGATGGTGCCGAGAATCAGGGCCAGCACGGTCTGCTGCGTGGTCAGCGAGCCGGCGTCGAGCATGGCGCCGGCTGCGGCGATGCCCGACGTGAATTCGGTCGCCACGGTGAACACCACCACGCTGGCGGCCTCAACCGGCAGGAATCCTGTCACCGCCCAGTGCGAGAAGGCGTCGCGCAGTTGCTCGAAGACCCCGGCCTGATTGAGGGCGTACATGAGGAAGTAGATGGGAGCGGTAATGGTGACAATGCGCAGGAAGCGCTTGCGGAAGGCGCCGAGCACCTTTTCCAGAGTGCCGGTCCTGTGGCCGGCGGGCGTTGCCCTGTCGGAATCCGTGTGGGCGGAAGGGGCGAACCGCAGCCGGGTCCAGGCCAGTATGCACAGTGTGCGCAGAAGGGCGGCAAGGCCGTTGATGGTCAGGTAGATGACCCCGGCCGAACGGGTCATGGGCACCAGAACGAAAAACGTGGTCGGCAGGTGCAGCAGGAAGACGGGCAACCCGGTGTTCACAAGGTAGGAAAGACGCATCTCCTGCCGGGAGAGCCTGCCGTCCTGCCAGTAGCTCATGAGCATGGTGTTGGCCGTGGTGTTGGACAGGAATGCCGTGGCGAAGGCGGCACCCGATTCATCCCGCAGATGCCCGAACCGCATCAGCGGCCGCACCATGCGGGCCAGCAGCGGAGCCCAGCCCATGCCCTCCATGGCCAGCCCGACAAGCAGGCCGATGCCCAGATAGAGCAGCATGCGTGTGAGCGGGTGTATCAGCTTGGGCCATGCCTTGGCCCATGCCAGCAGCGATGGGTCGTGATGCAGAATGATGGTCAGGGCGGCAAGACCGAAGATGACCGGGAGCCACCGGCTCAGCCCGGAGCGCTTTTTCCGTTTCATGCCTCCGGAGCGGCGGACGGGTTCCCGTGTGGAGGCTGGGACGGCTGTTCCGGGAGCGGAATCGTGCGGAGGCTGTGTGGTGTTGGACATGCGTGACTGCTGTTGTCGGACTTCCGCCGGTAGGCGAAGCGTAGAGGTTTCGGGGTCTATAGCGCCATCGCGCAAAAGTCACAATGCCGTTGTGTGGTTGTAAAGGGGAGGGGGGTATCCCATGGGCACAGCCTCTAACCACAACGGGAGTCAGACATGTCAGCATTCGTGGATACCCTCATGACTACGGCCGGCGTCGCCCTTGACCGGGGCAGAGCAGATTCCCCTTCCTCCCTGTCTTCGCTTGCAGGTGCCGCGCGTCCCTCCCGATTCGGGGTCCAGCTGCCCTACGGCATTGCCGCGCTGGAGCCGCACCTTTCCGCCCGGGCCATCGCGAGACACTGCGGCGCCCATGCAGACTACTACACGCAGGAGGTCGCACGACTCGTCCGTGGTACTGCCTATGCGGAGCGAAGCCTTGAGGACATTCTCCGCGCGGGAGCCCTGCAGAGGGATGCCGTCCTGCTCGGTGCGGCGGCGCACCTGCATAACCATCAGCTGTACTGGAACAGCATGACGCCCGGGGGAGGCGGCTGTCCGGACGGCGCGCTCATGCAGGCCATTGTGGATAGTTTCGGTTCGTGGCAGGAATTTTGCCGCATTTTCCGTGCCCGGGCTGCCAATCGCCTGTGGGCCGGTTGGCAGTGGCTCGTCAGAGACGGTGCCCGGCTTGTGCTTGTCAATTCCATGCAGTGCACATCGCCTCTTCTGAAAGGGCAGACGCCGCTGCTTGCGCTCGATTTGTGGGAATATGCCTACTACGCCGATTATGGCGACAACCGTGCCGCCTATGTGGAGGCCTTTCTGCATCACCTTGTGGACTGGCGGGCTGTGGCAGCCCGGTTTGTCTAAGTGCTTCGCGTCGTCCCAGCCTGAATTGCCCATGGTTTTTCGCCCCGGCCTGCCTGCAGACCGGGGCGTTTGCGTATTGGTCAATGCTATCCGACTGGGCGCATCTGCGCTGTAATTATAATGCGATATCCCGTCTTGCAGTTGCTTGAAGGTCGTGATTGAGGCTATTCTGTGGCATGAGGGAGCCGTGCATGATACGTGTGCAGGGGCTCGGACATAGGCTCGGACATGGGCACGGACGGGTCGCGGTTGCGCGGCAGCTACAGAGAGAAAGCGAGGTTTGGTCAATGCGGTGCGGTTTGTCGGCAAAGGGTGCGCACATGGTGCATGCGTGGGTGATTGCCTGTCTGCTTATGGTGCAGTTTCCCCTGCATGCGTGGGCCGCTGATACGGCTGCGCCCGGCAAGCGCCCCATGCGGCAGTCCAAGGTCCTTGTCCTGAATTCCTATCATGTCGGATATATATGGTCGGACAAGATTCTGGATGGCATCCGCTCTGTTCTGGAACAGGAGACAATGCCTCCGGAAGTCTATGTGGAGTATCTGGATACCAAGCGGAATGCCGTGTCATCCGCGTTCATGACCATGCATGATCTGTTGAAGGACAAGTATGCGAACGTGCAGTTCGATGTGGTGATTGTTTCCGACGATAATGCCCTGAGCTTTGCGCACGCATATCGGGGGGAACTCTTTCCCGGCGTCCCCGTGGTGTTCTGCGGTGTGAACGACTTCAGGCCGCAGCGGGTGCGTGCTCCCTGGCTGACCGGGGTGATAGAGAAACAGGACATGTTCGGAACAGTGGATCTGGCCCTGAAGCTTGATCCAAAGCGGAACAGTTTTTTCATCATCTCCGACGAAACGTCCACGGGCGTGGCCATGGCCGAGGGGATGCGGGAAGCCATGCCCCTGTTCGGCGGGCGGGCGGAATTTCATGAGCTTGTGGGGCTTGCGGAGGCGGACATGCGACATGCTCTGTCCACGTTGCCCGACAATGCAGTGGTGGTCTACCTTTCCTACTATCGTACCGGTGATGGCCATATCCTGACCGCGCATGAGAGCATGGATCTGGTACTGAAGGCGTCCACGGCACCGACCTATACGCTGGCTTCGCATTACCTGCCGACCGCAGTCATGGGGGGCGTGATGCTCAGCGGGAAGAAGCAGGGAGAGGTGGCCGGCAATATGGCGCGGCGTATCCTGGCCGGAGAATCCGTGGCCGGGTTGCCCATGGTGACGGACAGCCCCAATATTGTGACTCTGAATTACAAGGTCATGCAGCGCTTCGGGTATACCATGGACCACGTTCCGGAGAACGTCATCGTGTCCGGAAAGCCCTATTCCCTGTGGGAAGAGCAGCGTACCCTGCTGCTCACTGTCGTGGGGCTCGGGATATTGCAGACCATCGTCATCGTGCTGCTTGTGGTGAACGTGCGCCGCCGGGAGCAGGCCGAGCAGGGACTCAAGGACGCCCGTGATCTGGTGCTCGACATCATCAACTCCATGCCCTCGGTCCTTGCCCACACGGACGGTGAAGGACGTATTCTTTCCATGAACAAGGCAGCCGTGGTCAAGTCCGGAGTATCGCCGGGTGAAGCCAACGGAAGCGTCTTCACAACGGTTTTTCCGTTTCTGCAGCGGCACGAGGAGATGATTCTCGAGGCCATCAGGCGTCGGGTTCCCCTGCGCCAGCAGCGTGTCAGTGTGGTGCTGGACGGGACTCCGGCCTATTTCGACATAGAGACCTTTCCCCTTACCGAAGCCACGGGAGGGGGGAGCGCCGGCGTGATGCTCCGGGTGGATGATGTTTCGGACCGGGTCCAGATGGAAACCATGATCGTCCAGACCGAGAAGATGCTCTCTCTGGGCGGACTGGCGGCAGGCATGGCGCATGAAATCAACAACCCTCTGGGGGGCATCCTGCAGGGAGCGCAGAACATTGAACGCCGTATTGCGCTTGATCTGCCCGCAAACATTGAGGTGGCGGCCCGCGTGGGATGCAGGCTCGAGGATGTGCGAAACTACCTTGAAGAGCGGGGCATCCTGCGGTTGCTCAGGGGGATACGGGAGTCCGGCGTGCGCGCAGCAGAGATTGTGTCACATCTGCTGGATTTCAGTCGTGGCGAGGCGTCGCGCAGAACCCTTGTGGATATGGGCAAGCTGGTTGAGAGCGTGCTTGAGCTGGCCAGAAGTGATTATGACCTCAAGAGCCATTACGATTTTGCGCAGATCGTGACGAGTGTGGATGTTGCTCAGGGGATGCCGCGTGTTCCCTGCAGCAGTTCGGAGATGGAGCAGGTGCTGCTTAATCTTGTCAAGAATGCTGCGCAGGCGATTTTTTCCATGGACAGGCCGCTTGCCGAGGGACGACTCGATATTCGTGTCTACCATAAGGATGAACGAATGTATCTGGAGGTGCAGGATAATGGCCCCGGGTTGGATGCAGTAACCCGGACCAGAGTTTTTGAACCCTTCTTTACGACCAGAGGTCCTTCGTTGGGGGTGGGGTTGGGGCTTTCAGTAGCCTACTTTATCATTACCCGTAACCACAATGGAACATTCGTTGTTGAATCAGAACCCGATAAGGGGGCCTGTTTTATTATTTCTCTTCCGTTGGAAGATCGTGTATAACGGTTCCGGGGAAAGTGAACGCCTGTCACGGACTGCGTATCTTGCGCCGTGCATGCGTTCGCTCTTGGGCAGTGCATGAAATGATTCATGCTCTACGTGCAATCTGCAATCGGGCGGTACCATGGCGCATACAAACATACTTCTTGAATCCGGTACGAATGAGCTTGAGGTAGTGGAATTCTTCGTGGACGAAGAAGACGGCTACAGGGCTCACTATGGCGTGAATGTCGCCAAGGTGCTGGAAATTCTTCGCAAACAGCCGGTAACTTCCATGCCGGAAATGCCCCATCCTGCCGTGATGGGGGCCTTCAAGCACAGGGATAACACCATTGTTCCGCTGATTGATCTGGCCGTCTATCTTGGGAGACTCCGGGTGGATTCCCCTGATACCAAGGTCATTGTCACCGAATTCAATGAAGTGGTGACGGCCTTTCTGGTTTCCGGCGTGAACCGGATTCATCGTCTGAGCTGGGAGGATGTGGAAGCCCCCAGTGATTTCCTGCAGAAAAGTACGGCCAACTCCATCACGGGGGTGGTCCGGCTCGAGGGGCGGGTCGTGTTCTTGCTTGATCTTGAGATGATCGTGGCTGATCTCGACACCAATCTGGCCATCCGCATGGATGTCTGCTCGCAGGAAAGAGCCAATGGCAAGACCTATACCATCGTGCATGCCGATGATTCGGGCAGTGTGCGCAACTTGGTGAAGACGTTGCTTGAAAGCTGCAATTTCAAGGTGGTGCAGTTCAACAACGGGCGGGACGCCTGGAACTATCTGGAGCGGGCTGCCGCGAAGGCCCGCGAAGAGGGTGGCGTGCTTACCGACTATGTGCAGGGCATCATTTCGGATATTGAGATGCCCCAGATGGACGGGCATAACCTGTGCAAGCGCATCAAGGAGTCGCCGGACATGAAAATGCTGCCGGTGGCCCTGTTCTCTTCATTGATCACCGAACGCCTGGAACACAAGGGCAAGTCTGTCGGGGCCGATGCCCAGTTCGCCAAGCCGGATTTGCAAAAGCTCAGTGACTGCATGCTTGAGCTTCTGCATTCGCGCGGCCTGTAGCTACCCCGGCACGCGTTCCGCCACCATACAAACGTATCGCGCCGCTCCGGTTTATCCGGAGCGGCGCGTTCTTGTCTGCCCTGCGCTTGTCCAGAGAGCAGGGCGTCCATGGTATCGGATATTACCCCTATCCGATAACTGCCTGGCGGTGCTCCGTACTTTGTCCAACACATGGAGCCGCTTCGGCGGAAGACAGACCGGTGTCTTCAGTGTGCCCTTTACCAAGAAGCGTGCCATGATCAGGGAATCCATGTCCTGCGCCAGCTGCGGAGGCACCCAAGTTGCCGGGGCTGTGGCGGGGGTACGCAATTGAGCTGGTTCGTCCTGCGTTATGACAGTAATTCCGCAATACGAGATTAGTAATTCTGTAAAAAGAGAATAGTGGAGACGGGTACGCCTGCTATCGGCGCTTCCGTTGCGGCGTGGGGATGGAATATCTCTTCATGAGCGTGTAGAGATGGGACCGCGAAAGTCCTGAAATGGTGCAGGCTGCAGTCGTATCTCCACAGCTTTGTTCTATGAGTTCAAGAAGATATCGCCTGAACAGAGTGTCGCGAAAGGAGGAGAACTCCGGCAAGGGCGCATTGGGGATTACGTATTCCGGAAATGCGGAATATTGAAACTGGAGTAATTCCTCAATTGCGGAATTAGAGGCGGGGGCTGTCTGATTTCCGCCTGACGTGCGCTGCTTCGCTCCTGTCACTCCTGTTGGGGCTGCCTGCTGGGCATGGCCCATGTCGGTGGCATCGGCGATGGAACACGCTGCGCCGGGGCGCAGGGGCGGCGTGAATGTGTCACCGTGTGTATCGTCTGCAAGGGGAGGAGGCCATGTTGCGGCCGGGCTCTCCTTACCGGGGATGGAATCCGGCTGCGTGCCCGTAACAGGGGCAGGTGTGCCGGGCGGCGTTTCCCGGTCTCCCTGTGTTCCGGCCATGGCGGCTGCGCGGGCAATGCTGATGCGGAGATGATCCGGCAGG
>QKEJ01000183.1 GCA_003252375.1 Halodesulfovibrio sp. | reverse complement strand
AGGTTACTCATGACGACATTCTGACGCTTGAGCTGCATATCCATGACCTTGGCGGTCACGGCCATATGTGATTCGTAAAGCGTTTTCATGTAGTATCCTCCGGTGTTACGACATATTGGGCGTCATGGTCGGGCGCCCTTCCGATTATGATCTGGCTGGTATAAAGCAAGACCTGTTCCATGTGTGTAATATATTGATTTTACAGTTGAAATAATGATAATCAGGTGATTGATTCGGACAAGGTGGCCGGATTCCCGGAAAGGGCATGGTCCGGGTGTCAGTGTCCCGGCGCCGGGCGGTCCCCAGCGGCGCGGACGGAGGCGGTGAGCTTAAGTATTGGCGAGTGGAGCCGATAGGGCGGGGGTGAAGTGCTGCCGCATGTGTCCGTGCCCTATATATGGATGGGGGCGGGCGGATGGCCCGGCAATGGAGACACATGGGTGTGTATTTGTTGGCATACCCCTTGCATTAAAAAGCGCAACCGGCATGCATGGTCAAAATCTTCCCATCGTGTCGGCTCGCAGCATGCCGGAGAGTCCGGCACATCCGTGCGCGAGGGGAAACTTTGTCCACCATGGAGGGGACCATGAGCAACCATCTCGATTACGAAATCAACAAGGAACTCGGCGAATGCTACCTGTTTATGGGCGAGCTCGATAAGGCGGAAGAATACTACAAGAAGGCCGCCAGCTCCAACGGCGTGCATCCCGATCCCTATCTGGGGCTTGCCACCATTGCCGTTCAGCGCGGCAGACTTGACGAAGCGCTCGTCCTGTACAAGAAGGCGGACGCCATCGAGTCCAACGACAAGGCGCTGGCAGGCATGGGCCTGATCCATATGGATCAGGGCAACCATGAGGAAGCATTGAAATTTTTCGTCCGTGCGCTGGAAAGCAACCCGGATAACATGATCGCCATGAGCGGCATGATCCAGGAAGGCTATGCGCTGGACAGGGTGGAAGACGTTGTTCCCGTGCTGCTCAGCAGCCTTGAACACGACGCTGCCAAGGACGCCGTGCGCTTTTCCGTTGCCGGCTGCCTGATCTGGCTTGGCAGAAACACCGAAGCCATGGAACATCTCGAGCTGCTGCTCGAGAAGGATCCGGACAATGAGGGAGCGCGTCAGCTGTACGCCAAGGCGAGCGGCGAATAGCGCATCCGGTATTTCCATAACGGCAAAATCTCCCCTCCCCATACGATTTTCCGGCCCTGACGCTGGCGCTTACGGGCCGGGAAATCCCTTTTCAGAGAACGCCTGCGGCATATATGCCGCAGGCGTTCTCGTTGTTGGAGGCAGAAACGGAAGGGCGGCTTTCTGTGAAGGCAACGCTTTGAATTTGTTACAGCTTGTTATTCAAACATTTCTGTATTAGTGGTGTGAGGTGGGGGTTCAGAGATGAAGGTGCTGTGGAGCGTTGAGGGGTGGCTCTGCGGTGCTTATGGGGTGCTTCCCCGTAGCTGTCTGTGTATGGGAGGTGTGCGGTAATGACGAGCTGTAAGGCCGAGGGGGAACAGGTCTCCTGTGATTCGGGAGATGCTGTCGCCGGAAACGATGTTCGTGGGTCCATGAGCCGTGCGTTGTATGAGTGCCAGCGCCGTTTCACCGTGCTTGCGGACCATCTCTTCAACTGGGAAGTCTGGTTCGGTCCGGACGGGGCCATCGAGTTTGTCTCCGATGCCTGCGAGCGGGTGTGCGGCTACACTGCCGACAATTTCTACCGCAACCCGGACTTTTTTTCCGCCATCATGCATGAGTCTGACCTGCCCATCTGGCGCAAGCTGCAGGGCATGATGACGGGCGGCGCCAGAACGGGAGAGGCGGAGTTCCGTCTGCGCACGCCCGACGGGCGCGAACGCTGGATACAGTACATTATTCGTCGCGTTGAATGCGCTGACGGAGCCTTCTACGGCCATCGGGCCATCTGCCGCGACATCACCGAACGCAAGCTTATGGCCATGCAGCTCAGGCATCAGGCCTGGCATGATCCCCTGACGGACCTTCCCAACAGAACGCTGTGCATGGACCGCATCGGCCGCGCCCTGGAACGGTCCCGGCGCAAGGATGAGCATTGTTTTGCCCTTGTTTTTGCGGATCTGGACCGCTTCAAGGTCATCAATGACTCGCTCGGTCCCGCCATCGGGGATCAGATCCTGCGTGACACGGCCATCAGGATGGTCCGCGAGGTCCGTTCCATGGATACCGTCTCCCGTATCGGCGGTGACGAGTTCGCCATTCTGCTGGAGGATATCGAATCCGAGGCGGAGGCGCAGGGCATTATCCGCCGGATCATGGATGCCGTTGAAGAACCCATCACCATAGGGTCCAAGATCGTGCGGGTCACCGGCAGTTTCGGGGTGGTCGTGGGACACGGAAGCTGCGATACCGCAGAGGAGATTCTGCGCAACGCCAATATTGCCATGCACCACGCCCGAGAGGAGGGCTGGGGCAACATGGTCATCTTCAACGAGACCATGCTCGAACGGGCCATGCACCTCATGCACATCGAGATGGACCTCTACCGCGCCATGGACATGGAGGAATTCTATCTGGTGTACCAGCCCATCGTGCGCATCGGCAGCAAGGACATCACCGGGTTCGAGGCGCTGGTGCGCTGGAACCACCCGGACAGGGGAACGGTTTCACCGGCCGAGTTCATCCCCGTGTCCGAAGGCACGGGCCAGATCATGAACATCGGCAAGTGGGTCCTGCTGGAAGCCTGCCGGACCATGGCCTTCTGGCGCGAGCAGTATGTCGAATTTGCTGACCTGATCGTGAGCGTGAACCTGTCTGCCAGACAGCTTTCGCAGCCGGGCATGGTTGATCAGGTGGCCGACGTGCTCAGGGAAACAGGGTTGCCTGCAGGCTGTCTGCGCCTGGAAGTGACGGAGACCATGCTGATGGGGAACCCGGAATTTGCCAACATGGCCCTGAGCCGTCTCAAGGAGCTCGGGGTCAAGCTGTGCATTGACGACTTCGGCACCGGGTATTCCTCTCTGTCCTATCTGCAGGCGTTCCCCATTGATACCCTGAAGGTGGACCAGAGCTTCGTGGGGCGCATGAGTCGCGAACCCGGAAATTTCAAGATTGTGCAGGCCGTTGTGGCCCTTGCGCATTCGCTGGGGCTTGAGGTTGTGGCGGAAGGCGTGGAGGAGGAAGAGCAGCATATCATGCTCTCCGAGCTGCGCTGTGAAAGCGGGCAGGGCTACCTGTTCTCGCGTCCCATTCGGGGCGATGAAGTGCCCAACCTGGTGTTCCAGTCTCAGGGCCGGACGGTGTCATGCTCCATGGAGGGCGTGGCGTAGAAAACGGGAATGACGCGCGAGGTGAGGCACCGTACGGCAACGTGCGGTGCCTTTTTGTTATTTGCAGACGGCAGGCACACCCACGGCTGTCGCCCCGTCCGGAACGTTCCGGATGACGGCGGCTCCGGCCCCCACGATGCACTGGGAGCCCAGGCTTATGCCCTGGATGACCGAGGCACCGGTGCCCACAAGGCTGGCATTCCCCACGCTGACCCCCCCGGAGAGGGTGACACCGGGAGCAATGTGGCAATGGGCGCCGATGGCGCAGTCGTGGTCCACAGAGGCCCGGGTGTTGATGATGGTGTTTTCGTCGATGCGGGCGCCGGTGACGACAACGGCACCGGCAAGCACCTGCACGCCCTGCCCGAGTGCGGCGTCGTCCGCCACGCTGGCGTGGGGATGGACGATGGTGGCGAAGTCGTAGCCCATGGCCCGGAAGCGGTTGTACACGCTGCGGCGGGGGCTCATGTCGCCCACGCCGCCCACGCCGTTGACCAGCAGGGTGCTTTCGGGGGGAAACATGGTTTCGAGGTCCGCTTCGGACTGGATGGGAATGCCCAGCAACGTGTCGCCCACCCGTTGGGGATTGGTATCCGTGCAGGCGGTCACGGGCAGGTTCAGGGTGCGCAGGGCGTCCAGAAGCACCTTTGCGTGTCCGCCGGAACCCAGAATGACATGCTGTCTGGTCATGGTCCTATCTCCCGAGGGTTGCCGGAAGCTCGGCAAGGTAGCGGTCCAGGCTTTCACGCCAGTGGGGCAGAGGGGCAAGGCCGGCATAGCCCAGGGTGTAGCTGGTCAGCCATTCGCAATCCGGAACGGCGGCCGCACGGGGGAAGCCGGATGAATCCGTGCGTTCCACGCGCACCTGCCGTCCTGCGCCCTGCATGATGGCCTCCACGTATTCCGCGCGGGAACATGGCGCATCCGATTCGTTGGCGCAGTGGAAGAGGCCGTAGATCTTTTCGTCGAGCAGGGTGAGCAGGGTGGCGGCAACATCATCCGCGTTGGTGGGACAGCCGAACTTGTCGCCTGCCGACTGCAGCATGTCCCTGCCCTGTGCTTCCGCAAGCCGGGCGGTCACAAAGTCCTTCCTGCCGTCCAGCCCTCCGCCGTAGAGCCATCCCAGACGCACGATGATGTGCTTGTCACACCATTCACGGGCAAAGACCTCCCCGGCGTGCTTGGAGGCTGCATACCGGGTCTTGTTGACCACGGGCTCGAATTCGTCGAAGGGGCGGACCTCGTCACCGAAAAGCCCGCTGGTGGATACCTGCACGAGCTGGGTCCCCAGCTTTTCGCAGGCCCTAGCGAGGTTGCGCACTCCCCAGGCATTGACGCGGAATGCGGCCCGGGGATCAGCCTCGCACGGTTCCACCAGCATGGCGGCGGCGTTGACCACGGCCGTGGGGCGCAGTCCCTGCAGGCACTCGAACACGGCGGACTCGTCCGTGACGTCCAGCTCAGCGTGCCCTAAGGGGTGCACGTCCCATCCGGCCTGGTTGAAGGCGTGTGTCAGGCGTCCGGCAAGCATGCCGGAACCGCCGGTGAGCAGCATGGAGCGGGTGTGCATGGGCAAATTCTCCTGTCCTGTGGGTTAGCGGCGGGACAGTTCCGGCCAGCAGTACGGAATATGGGCGGCATCGGCCTCTATGCGTTCGGATTCGTCCGGCACATGCGCCATGTCGGCGCAGTTGCAGATGATGCCCGTGACATCACCCTCGGCGGTAAATCCGTACCACACCATGGGGGGAATGCGCAGCAGCTGATAGGCGTCGGGCCTCCCCAGAACATGCTCCGCGGTTGTTCCCCGCGTGGGGGAATCCGGCCTGTCGTCGTAGATGACCACCCGGATGCGGCCCACGGGCACGGCGAAATTCTGGGTCATGCGCGTATGGCGCTTCCATGCCTTTACGGCACCCGGCAGGCATTCGGAAAAGTAGATTTCCCCGAACTGTTGGAAGTGGGGCGCGTCCGACCGCAGCATGTGCAGCACGGAACCGCCCTCGGTGGGAATCTCCCGCAGGGGGAAGCAGGCCACGCCCTCGATGGACGGTGCGGCGGCTACATCGCCCATGCGATTCCCTGCGCCTTGGCCTTGGCGGTGTATTCCTCGATCTGCCGCATGGTGAACATGTGCATGTCCTTTCCTTCCCGGTAGAAGGCCCGGTACCATTCCGCGGTAAAGCGGATGGTTTCCGCAAAGGGCATGGCGGCGTGCCACTGCAGGTGGGCCAGTGCCTTGTCACAGCACAGCTTGAGCAGGGTGCATTCCTTCATGCCGGCGCATCCCTCGCGGTCCATCTCGCTGGCGAACCCGTCCCAGTGCCGGGCAAGGGCGTCCACCACCTCGGCGACGGGGTTGTTCACGTCGGCAGCCGGACCGAAGTTGAAGGCTTCCTGATCAAGCGGGAACGGTCCGGCAGCGTTTTCCAGCAGCTTCGCTCCCAGCCACAGGTATCCGGAAAGCGGCTCCAGCACGTGCTGCCATGGGCGCGTTGCCCAGGGGCTGCGAATGGAGACGGGCTCTTCCTTGGCCCATGCACGGGCGCAGTCGGGGACGATGCGGTCCGCCGCCCAGTCTCCGCCGCCAATGACGTTGCCGGCCCGGGTTGTTGCGGCACGCGGGCCGTCCTTGAAGAAGGATTTCATGTAGGAGTGGGCAATGATCTCGGCGCATCCCTTGGACGCGGAATAGGGATCCTCGCCGCCCAGATGGTCCGTCTCGCGGTAGCCCCAGACCCATTCGTCGTTGCGGTAGGCCTTGTCCGAGGTGATGAGGACCACGGCCTGGACCGAAGGCGTGACGCGGACGGCCTCCATGACATTGAGGGTGCCCATGGCGTTGGCCTCGATGGTGTAGGCGGGATCCCGGTAGGATTCCCGCACCAGAGCCTGCGCGGCGAGATGGAACACGGCGTCCGGGGCGAAATCCCGAACGGCCTGCGTCAGGGCGGCCCGATCGCGGATGTCTCCGCAAATATGGGTTATGCGCTCTTCAAGCCCCAGCACCTCGAAGTTGGAGGGAGTGGTGGGAACTGAGAGGGAAAAGCCCGCGACCTCGGCTCCGAGCGAGAGCAGCCACGCTGTGAGCCAGGATCCCTTGAAGCCGGTGTGGCCTGTGACCAGAACCTTCTTGCCGGCATAGATGCCGCCGAAAACCGTCATGAAAACTCCTGCAAAGGTTGGTGTGGCATGTCGTTCCCGGAGGCCGGGACCGGTGTCGTTATGCAGTCCAGGGGGCGTTGCCCTTGTTCCACAGCGCGTTCAGGTTCTGGTAGTCGCGCAGGGTGTCCATGCATTGCCAGAAGCCCTGATGCGGATACATGGAAAGCTGCCCTTCCGCTGCCAGACGCACCAACGGCTCCTTTTCCAGATCGCACTCCGGATCCTCATCCAGATAGTCGAGGAACTCGCGCTTGAACACGAAGAAGCCGCAGTTGATGTACTCGTCCAGCACGGGCTTCTCCTGCCAGGAGGTGATGTTGCCATCCTCGTCCGTCTTGACGGTGCCGAAGCGGGAGGGCATGCGCACCCCGGTGAAGGTGCCGATCTTTCCGGACTTCTTGTGGAATGCAACAAGGGCGTCGATGTCGATGTCGGAAACGCCGTCCCCGTAGGTCACCATGAAGCGGTCGGTGTCGATGTACTTGGCCACCTGCTTGATGCGTGCGCCCTTCAGGGTATCTTCGCCGGTATCGCACAGGGTGACCTTCCAGTCCGTGCAGCAGGAGTTGTGCGATTGCACTTCTCCGGAACCAAGATCCACGGTGAAATCCGTGTTGCGGATCTTGTATTCCCAGAAATACTGCTTGATGTAGTCGCCCTTGTAGCCCAGCGGCAGCACGAAATCCTTGTGCCCGAAGCGGGCGTAGCGGTTCATGATGTGCCACATGACGGGCCGGCCGCCGATTTCGACCATGGGCTTGGGCTTGTATTCGGTCTCTTCACGCATGCGGGTGCCCTTGCCGCCGCAGAGAATGATGGTTTTCATGATAGCTCAGGATGGTTGTTGGTCTGTTTTTGGGGAAAATGCAAAAAACTTCTGACGGTAGCATCGGTAACCGGCGTCATGCATTCGTTGAGCAGCGCATGATCGGTTCCGGCCCTGCTGGCCATGGGAGCGTGCTGTTGCCGTTGGACGCGTTCAACAAGGTCCTCAAGGGAAAAGCTTACGTGGTACAGGTCGGACGGCACCGTATCGGGTATGGGGTTCATGAGCAGCCCGCTTGTATTTATCACAATCACATACACACCTTTGAGCAATGCCTCAAGACAGGTGCTTGACCCATTGCCCAGAAGGATTCTCGACCGCGCCATTGTTTCTGCGAAGCTGCCTTCGGGCACGTCGAAGCCCCTGGTTGACGCAATGGCGTCGACAACGGTTTGTGATGTTGCCGGGTGGGGCCGCACCGCCACGGAGAGTTCCGGCAGGTGGTCAATAAGCTTCTTCAGCGTGTCGAGGATATGCAGGGCTTCTGCCTGTCCCATGGGGAGAGGGGCAAATATGTCATATGCCAGGGCGGGGGCATCTGCTGCCGCAGGCTCCGCAAACAGGTGGGCGAATCTGAATGATGGCGCCCGCTCGATCTGCCGGTCGGGACATCCCCTGCGGATGGCGTCGGCATACAATCCCAGGGGCGCCAGGGTCATGGGGACCATGTTGGCCGCACACTCGGCGGAGGAGGGCACAAGGCTGAGATGCAGGTCCGCAAGCGGAAAGGCCATGTATCCCACCCTGCGGGCCTGGGGGTAGCTTTCGTGCGCGCCGAGGTTCCAGCCGCGGTCTACGGGCTGGTTTTCGAACCAGTTGATTACCGTATGGGGAAGGATGCCTGCCTTGGCAAATCTGTGATGCGCCTTGCGTGCGAGATGCCCTGTCATGGCCGCACCGAACTCCCTGAAAGAGCGCAGTTCACTGCGGATAATGGGGGAAATGTCCACGCCCTTGCATGCCGTTTCAGGGACGGAGAGCAGCTGTCCCCGCAGGGCAAGGCTCCATGCGGCGATGATGTCGCTGAAGGAGAGGAAATCCTCGCGGAGGAGGTATCGGATTCCTGCGGTACGAATGTCCTTCAGAAAGGCGCGCGCGTTGCGCAGGGTGATTCCGAACAGCGTCGGGACAAAGGCAACGTGCGTTTGCTCTTCCGGAGTAAGGTGCTGCAGGATGCCGGGGTAATAGCGCTCCCTTTCAGCCTGTCCGGGCAGGATGAAGGTGTCGATCAGTACGGAAGGGGCGGCATGCGCCGGAGATGACGGGCCGGGCTTTTCAATGTGTCGGGCCAGTATCCATACGGTGATGGAGCGCAGAAGATGATAGAGCGGGAAGCAGACTGCGCGGGCAAGGACGCGCCAACGGGATTCGCCGTGCGTTATCTGCAGGGCGGAGTCTCCGAGGCAGGAGTGCAGAAGGCGTGCATGTGCTGCGGACTGCGCATGTATGGTGGCAGGAAGGGCGCCATCCTTTTGCAGTTCAAGAGCAAGCAGGGTTGTTGCGATACAGTGGAATGCAGTGCTGGCGAGAGGGTTGCGCGAGGCCGGAAGGGTGAACATCCAGTGCGGTGCCAGCCGATGGGCGTGCGCAATTGCGTCCATGGCGTCGCAGAATGGTTGCTTCAACCCTGTTGCAATGGAATGGAAACGTTCCCGCAGATGCGGCGGGAGCGCCATTCCTACTCTGAGGTCCAGCGGCATGGGGTGGGGCATGGGATGTCCGCTACGGTTTGCGCGCAATGACGAGCATGTGGGAACTGAAATTGTTCTCGGCAAGCCACTGCTGCATGGCATTGCGCTGGTCTTCTGTCGCAGTGGTCAGGAAATGTTTCCAGAAGCGATCCTGCACGTGTTCAATGCTGTTGAGCATGATGTCCAGATCCAGCTTTCCGGGAGTGGAGACGGCCAGAGGGGCAAAACCGGCTCTCTCGAGCAGGGGCACAATGGACTGCGGATTAAAGAAGTTCAGATGGTGGGGGGGGGATACGGACTTTGAATGCTCCCAGAGGGTTTGAATGTCCACGCCGGTCCCGCTGAGCGTGGTAAAAATGAACAGATCGCCTGTGTCCATGAGGTCGAACACCTGTCCGACAAACTCGTTCGGCTCCTGGAGATGTTCAAACAGTTCAAAGGAGACATAGCACTTGCGTCCTTCCGGGAGCTGACTCTTGTCCGTTTCGGCGAGGAAGCAGTTCTGAACGGTCAGGCCCTTGGAGCGGCACACGGCCGAGAGGCTCAATGAGGGCTCGATGACAACAACGGGCGCGGTTGTCAGGTTGGCAATTTCTTCTGCAAAGATGCCATAGCCGCCCCCGATGTCCACGATGGCAGCGTCGGAACAGCCGTATTGCGCAAGAATATCGGCTACGATTCTTGCCTTGGGCTTCCAGATCTTTTCCCTGCGTGCTTCGGCAGTGGCCTTGTAAAACTGTTCGGCCCAGAAGCGTGTCGAAGGAGCGTCCTTGTAATAGCGGGAAAAGAAGTCGTTCAGGGGACGCGGGTTGGCAAACAGGGTCTTGCATGCAGGGCATTCGGCATACGAAAAGTTGTCCTTGGAAAAGGTGTGCACGCCATCAGCGCCGCAGGCAGGGCAGGCAATGGTGGTAACGGCGGCATCTCCAAAGAATGTTGCAGCATCCTGCTTGCAGAGGCGCAGGTATTCTTCGAAAATATCCTGCGGACGAATGTCGTTTTCCTTCATCGGGCTGTCCTTGAAATATGGTCGGGGAGCGCAGTGAGGTCTTCGCCCCACGGGTGTCGGGAATCCTTGAAGGATGGTCCTCTCCCGTAGAAGAGCGTGCCATTCTCCTCTGCAGCTTTCAGGTCTGTAGAACTGTCACCGATCATGAGGGTCTCCGCGGCGGGGATGCCGGCAAGTTCAATGCAGTGCCGGAGCAGCTCGGTCTTTCCGGGAGGGGAACCGAAGATCCCCTCGAAATAGCCGGAAAGCTGTCGCTTTTCGAGAATGGTGTTGAGCTCTTCATGCGGAGCCCCGGAGGCAACGTACATGGGAATTCTGCCGTGCAGGAAGCGAATGGCTTCCATGGCCCCCGGTACCATGGCGGAATCCATCACATTGGCAAAGGCCAGTTCCTCGAATTGCTGTCCCATGGCCCGGGACTGCTCTTCGGTGATGGTTTTGCCCAGTACCTCGGCGTAGAACCATTCGAATTTCTTGTAGCGGCTCACGCCCCCATGCGCCTCATGGTAGTTGAGCATCCGCACCACCGCCTCCGGACCGTGGTGCGCCACAACCTGTCCGAAAGCCCGGGTTTTGGCTTCCACGCTTTCCAGAATCACACCGTCACAGTCGAAGACAACGAGCGAAATGGGCATGGCCTATCCCTTCAGGGCGTCCAGCAGGTTGAGGATGGTGTCCGTTTCCATCTGGATGCGGCTTTCCATGGCGTAGGAGCCGATGTGGGGAGTGAGGATCACGTTGTCCAGTTCCTTGAGCGGGCCCTCGTACGGCTCCTTCTCGAACACGTCCACGGCTGCCCCGGCAAGGTGGCCGGACTTGCACAGCGTGTAGATGGCGTCCTCGTCGATGATGCCGCCACGGGATGCGTTGATGATCCAGCTGCCCCTCTTCATCTGCTGCAGCCGTTCGGTGGTGAACAGCGAGCATTCGCCGCCGGTCTTGGAGCAGTGCAGGGTAAGGATATCCGACCACTTCAGCAGTTCGTCCACGCTCTTGGAGGCATAGACGTCCGACGTGGCGATGGGATCGTTGAAGGCGATTTCCACGCCGAGCGGCGCAAAGACAGCAGCCACGGCCTGTCCGATACGGCCAAAGCCGATAATGCCGAGCTTCTTGCCCTTGAGCGTGTTGCCCATGCGCTTCTTCCACACGCCGGAACGCAGTTCGCGGTCCATCTGGGTGATCTTGCGCATGAGATCGAGGGCATATCCGAGGGTCAGTTCGGCCACGGCCAGCGTGGGGCCGTCCGGCGTGTTGCGTACGGCGATGCCGCGGGCCTTGGCTGCGGCATGGTCCACGTTGTCCATGCCGGTGCCGCAGCGGGAAATGACCTTGAGGTCCGGCAGGGCGGCCATGACGCGTTCGGTCAGCGGTTCGGTGCCGGCGGCGACGCCCACGCAGCCCTGCAGCACCTCGATGGTTTCATCCTCGGTGAGCTTGCGGCCGTGGGGGTTCATGACATGGTCGATGCCGGCATCCTTGAGCAGGGCAAGGGGGGCATCGCTGAATTTTGCGAACGAGGAGGTGGTGATGGCTATCTTCATGTGACTGACCGTGTGTTATGGTTTCAGATTCTTGATCACGCGGGCCGGGGAGCCCACTGCAAGGGTATTGGGCGGAATGTCTCCGGTAACGACGCTTCGGGCTCCGATAACTGCGCCGTCACCAATGCGAACTCCCTTGAGGACGATGCTCTGGGATCCGATCCAGACATTCTCGCCGATGTCGATTCCCTTGTCGTGCGTCGTGTCGTGAAAGCCATGTCTGGCTTCCGGCGGCCATATGGTGTGAAAGTCCGAGTCCATCATGGTGACATTGGGGGCAATGAGGGTGTTTCTGCCGATTCTGATAGTCGTTGAGCGCGCCGTGATGGACGTTCCGTTGAGCCCCACGCCGTCTTCCAGGATAATCTGCGCGCTGGGGGCAAACGTCCGGAGCTTGCACGGGGCAAAAATGGTCCCGGAGGTGCATCGCTCCGACGACGAAACAAACGTCAGGGCATTGCCGAGCCGGATGGTTGAACCTCGCCCGCAGACGATGATGACCTTGCCCCAGCTGCGAATTCCCCTGCCGTGGGGGATACCCAGACAGCAGAGCTTGGCGCGGAGGGTGGCGGTGGAGCGCAGACCCAACACGCGCATGCGGAAAAAATGCACCAGGAACGACAGGCTGGAGCTGAGGGAGTGTTCTCTGAGCTTTGCTATGTATCGCATTGCCACGTTTCTGCTACCTGTGCTTGATGAAGCGGGCCGGAACGCCTCCCACAATGGTGTAGGGAGCCACGTCAGTGGTCACAACAGCACCTGCCGCCACGATTGCCCCCTTTCCGATACGCACGTTCGGCGTGATGGTGCAGTGTGCCGCAATCCAGACGTCATCTTCCACAACGATGGTACCGGGCGCGTGGCCCTGCTTCTGAATGGGAATATCCTTCTTGTCAAAGATGTGGTCCGCAGCGCGAAGAACGCTGTAATATCCAATGGATACATTCTTTCCGACATGAATGGTCCCATTGTTTGCGGAGAGGATGCTCCCCACATTCATGGACAGGTTGTCATCGATACTCAGGCTGCCGTTCTGTGCATAGAGGCCGCATCGATCCATGATGGAGATGTCGGTTCCCAGCGACATGTTTTCCGGACCGGCCAGAATGACGCCGGTGGCGAAGGAGCAGCGGCCCGCTTTCCTGAACAGGGGGCGCAGGAACAGACCTCTGAGTTTCCGGCCGATGCCGGTGGGAATCCAGCTCCAGAGCGCCAGGTAGAGTTCGACGAGAAAGCGGTGCATGCCTGCTCCCGGGGGTTAGGAGTATGCGCCCCGGAGCGGGTCGTTCTGCATCATGTCGATGACCCTGTTCAGGTCGCCCTGTGTGTCCACGGAAAGGGTGTCCGCGGTGTACGGGACCATGCGGACCTTTTCGCCGTGTTCGAGAATGCGCATCATGTCCACGGATTCGATGATTTCCAGCGGCGTTTCCGGCAGGGCGTTGAAGCGCAGGAGGTAGTCGCGGCGGAAGGGGATGATGCAGACCTGCTTGCGCATGGGCACGTCGGTGACGCCCTTCTTGCGCGAAGGTACGGGCTCACGGGAGAAATACAGGGCGTCGTTGTTCAGGTCGACAACCACCTTCACCTCGTTGGGATCCTCGAATTCCTCCACCGTCTTCATGTCACCCATCAGGTTGACGACGTTGATGGACGGATCGGCAATCATGGGCTTCACGGCGGCTTCGATCATTTCCGGGGTGGTCATGGGTTCGTCTCCCTGCACCATGACGACGATGTCGGCCTTGATGCCGAGCTCCTCCTCGATCTTGAGCAGGGCTTCGGCCGTGCGGGTGGTGCAGCGCTCGTGGGTGTCCGCGGTCATGACGCAATTGAGGCCTGCGGTCTTGCAGTAGTCCATGATCACCTCGTCGCAGGTGGCGACGTAGGTGGCGGTGAGGTCCTTGCACATGGCGGTGCGGAAGGCCACGTGGCCGATCATGGGCACGCCGTGGATGTCGGCAAGGGGCTTGCCGGGGAACCGGCTGGAACCCATGCGGGCGGGAATGATGGCGATGATGTTCATGCTTATTCCTTTATGAGATAGCCGCCGACATTGTGCATGTCGGGGTTGAGTTCATGGTGCAGGTCCTCGATGATGCGCAGGACTCCCTGTCCGAGGTCGGTATGCAGGATGGGAGTGATCTTTTTGCCCATGCGCGGGCTGAAATTGTAGGGCGTGATGAGGTAGTGGTTGCTGTCCGCATCATGCTGAAAACGGAGCTGGATATCCTTGCCGAGCATTTCGCCGATCATCTTGAGTACGGTGCCCACCTGCATCTGCTGGTGGCCGGTGAGCACGATGTTCTGATTGGCATATTCCGGCTTGAGCAGTTCCACGCTGGTAAGGGCGGCATCTTCCACATGGATGTACTCCCGGAGAGCTTCCGGGGCGCCGTAGTAGGTGATGGCCCCCTTGGTCAGCGCCTCCTTCACGAAACGGTAGATGGCGTTGCGTTCATCCGCGCGGGCCCCGTAGAGCGAGCCGTACCGCAGGATGGTGTATTCGAGGCCGTAGTTCTGGTGGTACTGTTCAATATACAGCTCGCTTGCCTGCTTGCTGCAGCGGTAGAAGCCGCCGGAGCCGCTGTACACATAGACCGAGCTGGCAAAGAGATAGCGCTTCACCTGCTCCGTGCGGCAGGCCTCCAGCACGACGGTGTTGCCGAGAATGTTGTACCGGACGGTATCAAGGGGGCGACCGTTGGCTTCGCCGATATCCGCAATGCCGGCAAAATTGAACACCGCATCCGAGCCCTGAACGGCCTTGGTCACCGCGTCCTCGTCAAGGATGTCCCCGACGATCATGGTCTGGTCTGAACGAAGGAAGTCGGAGGGCTTGATGTCGTATATGACGACCTGATGTCCCGCTTCGGAAAGTTTGTCGCATACGTGGGAGCCGAGGAATCCGGCGCCGCCGAATACTGTGATTTTCATGGCGTATCGCTTGCTTGATTAGACGTTGGGGCGTTCGGCCCCGTTATACAGGAATACCGCGTCAATGCCATAGGCAATGAACTGGTAGCCTTCGGCAATCTTGGCGGCAAGGCCTGCCGGATCGGGCTGCACCACGTGCAGGCCCATGGGCACGCCGGCCTCCTTGGCCAGCGAGGCGATGCTGGTCAGGGCCGCCGTGAAGTCGGGATGGTCGAACTGCCCCGTCAGCCCCATGGAGCCGGACAGGTCGTAGGGGCCCACCATGATGGCGTCCAGTCTGGGGTGCGCCATGATGTCCTTCAGGTTGTCGATGGCCCGGATGTGCTCGATCTGGGCGCAGAAAAAGGTCTCCGGATTGGCCGCAACGCCCTCGTCAAAGTTCTTGCCGAAGCAGTTGGCCCGGCAGTAGCCGACACCACGGATGCCGTGGGGCGGGTACAGGGACAGGGCAATGGCCTCGTCCAGCTGCTTCCGGCTTTCGATCATGGGAAAGATCAGACCGCGGGCTCCGGAATCAAGCGCCCCCTTGATGGAGGTCATGGTGCAGTCGGCAATGCGGGCAAAAGGCAGGGTACCACCCAGCTCAATGGCCCGGAACACGTCCGGCAGGTCGCTGCGGGTGAAGGAGCCGTGTTCAAGGTCCACGGCAATCCAGTCATAGCCTGCCCTGCCCATGATTTCCGCGCCGTCGGCGCCGGGAATCTGCAACCAGGAGCCGATGGAACTGCCGCCGGCACGCAGGCGCGCGCGGAGGCTGGTCGTTGTAAGCTGCGTCATGGTGCTAATATACCTTCCAGTTGGGGCGATTGTTCAGCAGGTCGCTGTGTTCGAATTCCTCGGATGACATGACCATGGTCCGGATCTTTCTGCCCAGCTTCTTTTCGATGGGAAGGGCAACGTTGTGCAGGCGGTTGGGCTCTACATCTCCGATAACCAGCACGTCAATGAGGCCACTGTCCACGCCTCTTGCATAGTCATCCAGAATGAACACTCCCTGCACGTCGCCGAGGTGGGTCAAAATCTGCTCGATGACCCGGTCGATGCCGAAATGCTTGCGGACAATGGAACTGATCTCGGGAAAGAACGGGTGTGAGGCGTTGGCCTTGTAATAAATATTGCGTCCCCGCTTTTCCTTGTCCAGGTAGCCCGCCTGACTCAGGCCGTCGAGCTCTTCCTTGAGGGCATTCGGGGAAAGATGGAACTCCGATGAGAGTTCCCTAAGGTACGAAGATACCTCGGGATTAAGAAAAAGCTTCAGCAGAAGCTTGATGCGGGTCTTGGAGGTGAACAGCTTGTCTAGCATGATATTATGTTAAGAAAAAGTGAACAAATTGTCAAAGCGATCTCTTGTCGCTCTGTGCCAGGTGGGAAAGGATGTGCTGCTGGATTTTCTGCTGCACCGTGGTGTCGTCATAGGCGCCGAAGATGCGCTGGCGATCGGCGTCCATCTCGGAAGACGGGGAAAATGAACCGTTGAGAATGGCTGCAGTCCTCGTTGCGAGTTCCTCGAGGGAATGCACGTAGGGATTCAGGGCTCCCCAGGGCATGATGTGTGAGAAGTAGTGCGGTATGTGCGGCATGTAGTCATGGATGATGACGGGAATACCGATGGCAGAGCATTCTTCCGCAATGGATGAGGGACGGGATATGATGAGGCGGGCATTGGCTGCAAGCTTGTATGATTCGTCAAGCGAATCATACATCGTGTTGATCACGACATTGTCGCTGGCCAGGATTGCCTCGTAAACATCCTTGAAAAATGGAATTGTTGTCCAGGCGTCGTTTTTGCCTCTGATGACAAACGTGTGGTCGGGATGAAGGGCAGCAAGCCGGAGGATATCTTCGTAGAAGGCGTGGTTGGACTTCCAGGTGACATTGAACTGGGCATCGGCAAACTCCCGATCAAGCTCGGAATGGAAATCGAACACGACAACGGCTGGCGGGCAGGGCTCAGGCCTCTGATACTTTTTCAGCATGTCCACCCTGTACAGCCCGGTGGGGACATGCCGGAAAATATGCGAGTACGGTTTTTTCTTCCACTGGGCGCCCGCGAAATCGCTGGCTGTGAAGTACGTATCAATCACGGCGTTTATTTGATTGTGGAAGGACATGTGCAGGCGTTCCTGCGTGGCATATGTGTGGATGCCCCGTTCTGCGAGTGCCAAGGAGAGAGGCTTGGGGAACAGGGCCTCATAGCCGATGAGGGCAACCTTGGCATTGGGGAACGGAGAGAGGGCATTTTTCCAGTACAAGACTTGCGCATGGAAGGCCAGGGCACGTGCGACGATGTAAAAGGCGTTTTTGGGGTGGCTGCGGACAACGGCTGCAATGCACGTCAGCAGCTTGCCCAGTGGTTGCCTGAGAAGCGTCTTTGCGAGAGCCAGAGGTCCCGGCCGAAGCATGACCGCGTGGCGGGAGTCGTGCTTTTGCAGGAAGGCAAGCGTTCTGCTCCAGTCTTCCGTCCGGAGCACGTCACTGTCGATCTCGATGTGCAGTATGTTCTTGGG
>QKEJ01000094.1 GCA_003252375.1 Halodesulfovibrio sp. | reverse complement strand
AAATAGCCTTCAATATTTTTTAATAAAACTAAAACAAAATCAGCCACTTTCAAACCTATTGTATCTACTTACTAAATTCAATTCACTTGGAGGAGGTTCATACAATCCAATATATGGTAAAATACTATCGAGAATAGATAGTAAGAAAAATAATAAGCGTAAATTGAAAACTACAAGATAAAGTAACCATTCCACAAAACTTGCCCAAACGGGTGTAATACCCTATTGGGGTGTGCGTCATACCCACAGACCAGTCACGCGGAAGCCGAGGCCTCCTGTCCCGTCCGGCGTCGCGCTTTTCAGCAATGAGAACCAGAGAAACAAAGGATGGAACCCATGGAAACATATCCGAACTGCCCGCAGTGCAACTCCGCATACGTCTACTCTGACGGCAATGCGCTCATCTGCCCTGAATGCGGCTTCGAATTCCAGAGCACGGACACGGCGGAACGCGTCTACAAGGATGCCAACGGCAATGTCCTTGTGGATGGTGACACGGTCATCATCACGCAGGACCTGAAGGTCAAGGGCGCCACCTCCCCCATCAAGAAGGGCACCAAGGTCAAGAACATCAAACTGGTGGTTCCCGAAGACGGCGTGCACGACATCTCCTGCAAGATTCCCGGATTCGGCTCCATGATGCTGAAGACCTCGGTGGTCAAGAAGGGCTAGTCCCGTCCGCTGACGCACTGCAAATACTACAAGAAGGACACCGGCCCTGCGGCCGGTGTCCTTTTCGTTTGGAATGCGTGGCGCGTGCATGCGTCACGGTGCGGGGGCTACTCCCCCTTCTTCTTCATGCGCCGGATCAGGAGGGAGACCTCCCGCCAGCGCTCCTTTTCAAGGCGGTCCGCGCTCTTTTCACTGCGCTCCGCCACATACGCCATCTCGCGGGCCATCTTGTGGTAGCTCTCCAGACGATGCGCCTCAAGTTCGCCATCCACAACGGCCTGCTGCACGGCACAGCCCGGTTCATGCGCATGCGTGCAATCCCCGAAGGCGCAGCCCTCGGCCAGCCGCTGAATGTCCGGAAAGGCCGTATCCACGCCGCCGCCGGCAGTTGAAAAGGCGATCTCGCGGATGCCCGGATTGTCCATCAGCATCCCGCCCTGCGGCATGCGGATGAGCTCCCGGGCCGTGGTGGTATGCCGCCCCTTGCCCACGCTGGTACTCACGGCTGCCGTGGCCCGCATGTCGCTCCCGTAGAGCACGTTCGCAAGGGTGGATTTTCCTGCTCCGGAAGAGCCGAGCATGGCCACGGTCCGCCCGCCTCCGACAAACCCGTGCAACGCCTGCGCACTGTCTTCGGCATGCATGGAGGTCAGCACCACGGGCACGCCAAAGGCCACGCTTTCCACCTCCTGCCGAAACGGTTCCGGGTCGTCATGCAGGTCGGCCTTGGTCAGAACCACCACCGGGGTGATGCCGCAGTTGTAGATCAGGGTCAGATACCGCTCGATGCGCCGCAGATTGTAGTCACGGTCAAGGCCGCAGACGATGAACGCCATGTCGATGTTCGCGCCGATGGGCTGCACACGGGTTGCCGATGGCTGCCGTGTGCCGCGCGAACCGGCATCTCCGCGACTGAGCAGGTTCTTCCGGGCGAGCACCTGCTCGATGACGGTTTCCCGGACGATCACCCAATCCCCGGTAACGGGGTAGTCTCCCTGCCTGTTATGCCGCACCTTTCCCGAAGGCGTGCAGAGCCACTCGGCAAGTCCATCCGTGACCAGAAACTGGTCCCGCTGAGCGCTCAGCACTCTGGCCACCCGGCCCGGCGCGATATCCAGACCAGCCATCTGACGCTCAAAATGCTCGTTCCACCCTATCTGGCGAAGTCCCTCCGCCAGCGTACAGCCCGCATAGTCGTGTTCACACACTCTCTGTGAAGTCATTATGGATCCCATTTCATTCTCTTCGTTGTCGCCGGGGATGCACCCCGGCCAAGCACAAACACACGCCGGTCAACAGAAGGACCGGCGGCCAATGGCACGCAGAATGGGGGTATGAAAATACGGGCGAACGAAAAGACCTGTTTCGAACGAAACAACTCCAGGCTGGTTGGAAACAACCATATGACAGCCGCACGAATGCGCGGCCCAAAGTAGCTCAGACCTGTCGATTGCCCGTTATTTCCATACGGAGGGCACAAGATCCATGCACTTATGTAACATCCAGACTCCTTGATATGTCGTGCCGGGATGCTATCGAAAACCCTGTACATGTCAAGAGACATTCCCGGCACAAAAACGCCCCCTCGCCTGCATGCAGGACGAAAGAACGGACCGGCCATCTTCCGGTATCTCATTGACATCCCCGAAACATGTTGCAACGCTGCATCATGAAAAAACCTCATTCCCATCCCGAACCAGCGAGGATACCACCATGCATACGTTTATGGCGAACGCCCTGCGTCTGATTCCGGCATTGCTCCTCGTACTGCTGACCTGCGCCCCCTCGGGTGCGGCGGAATACAAGGACATCGTCCGCGACTGGACATCCGTGCAGCCCCCGGAAGCCCCTGCAGTACAAGCCGTTTCGGTAGCCCACGCCACCACGGCCCTGCTCATACTCGACATAGAGGAACTGACCTGCAACGCGGAACGACGACCGCGCTGCCTTGAAACAGTGCCCCGCATTGCCGACCTGATGCGCCGCGCCCGCGAGGCGCACATGCCGGTACTGTACAGCATCACCCCCAAGGGGACGCGGGAGACCATCCTTCCGGCGGTTGCGCCCCGGCATGGCGACCCGGTCGTGCAGGCCAGCGTGGACAAGTTCCTGAACACGCCGCTGGAGACCCTGCTTGAAGACCTGCACGTCAGTACCGTCATCGTCACGGGCACGGCCGCACACGGAGCGGTCCTGAACACCGCCACCGGCGCGGCGCAACGCGGGCTGCAGGTCATCCTGCCCGTTGACGGCCTCTCGGCGGAAAGTCTGTTCATCGAGCAGGCGGCCGTCTGGCTGCTCCATACCGGCCCGGCAACTGCCAAGCGGGTAACGCTGACCCGCACCGCCGACATTGCCGTCCAATAGTCCGGCACGACGGGCATCCCCCCTCGGAAAGTTTTTCGTCGAATTCATTGCAAACTCGGCGAGATTCTGTTGACAGCATCCGAGAGTCCGTATAAACAGTGCTCCTCACATGGACGGTTAGCTCAGCTGGTAGAGCATCGCCTTCACACGGCGGGGGCCACAGGTTCAAGTCCTGTACCGTCTACCACATGCGGAGCGGTAGTTAAGTCGGTTATAACGCCGGCCTGTCACGCCGGAGGCCGCGGGTTCAAGTCCCGTCCGCTCCGCCATGAATGCAAGAGGGCTGCATCACACGATGCAGCCCTTTTTGTATGGCCTTCAGCGTCGCCCGACGGGCACAGATGCACGCTCCCCCCACGATATCTAATTGTCCACCGGGCCATTCGCGGCTAGAGTCCAACGCCGCTGGCAGGCCATTCAAGAGGCGCAACCCAGGCCGCCACCGAGCCACGACAACAGGGGGAGAACACATGAAGGGACAGGACCAGTTACTGGACATCATCAAACGCATCGCAGCCGGCGAATATTCCGACGAGATTTTCCAGCTCACGCAGGCGGACTATCCGCAGCCGATACGGGAAACCGCCGAAGCCGTCGGCATGATGATGGTCAGCATCGAATCCCGCGAGTACAATCTGGAACTGCTGTTCAGAGAGCTCAAGGAAAACGTCCTCAAGACCGTGCTCGGCATGGCCAACGCCCTCTCCGCCCGCGATGTCTATACCAAGGGGCATGCAGAACGGGTATCCCGGTATGGCGAACGCCTGGCCAGACGCCTCAAGCTGGATGACGAGGAAACCGAACACATCCGCATAGGCGGCATGCTGCACGATATAGGCAAGATCGGTTTTTCCGACCGCCTGCTCTCCAATCAGGACACCAGACCGGATCCGGAAATGCTTGCGGAAATCAGGACCCATCCCATCTGGGGCATGGAAATCCTTGAAGGGCTGGACTTTCTGAAGCCCGTCCTGGAATTCGTGCACTCCCACCACGAACGCATGGACGGCACCGGCTATCCGCGAGGCATTCCCGCAGGCGATCTCCCGCAGGGGGTCCGCATCATTGCCATTGCCGACTGTTTTGACGCCATCACCACCACCCGTAGCTACCAGCAAGGCCAGTCCGCTGAGGCAGCCTTTGCGATCCTGCGCAAACTTGCCGGAGACCACCTTGATCCGGAACTGGTTGAGGTGTTCATTGAAGAAATCAACAAGGGCGGCCTTGAGCCATACGCCAACACGGCGAGTGCATCCGAATAAGCGAAGGATATTTCCATGACTTCAGTCCGCTCTGCCCTCATGGGCATCCTGTTCATTCTCACATGCCTCTTTGCCTACGGGACAACGGATGTCCGTGCCGCCCAGACCTTCGGCTCCTCCTCCCTGCTGCACACCCTGTGGTTTGATGCACAATTGGCCGGCTCAGACAGCGATCTTGCGCGCGCCACCCTTGCCGCCCCCGACCTTCGCCCCCCTGTTCGCACCAGCCCGGAACACGTTCTGCCCCCCGTCCCTCCTGCGCGGCAGCAAGTCATCGTACGCGTCGTCCCCGGAAACAACCGCAAGGTTGTCGCCCTGACGTTCGACCTGTGCGAGCGCGCGCCGCATCTGGCCGGATACCAGAAGGATATCATCAACTATCTGCGCGACCAGCAAATCAAGGCCACCTTCTTTGCTGGCGGCAAATGGATGCGCTCCCATCCAGAAAAGGCCATGCAGCTCATGGCAGACCCGCTCTTCGAGATGGGCAACCATGCATGGACCCACGGCAACTTCGCCCTGATGGATGAACAGGAAGTCAGGGAGCAGTTGAACTGGACGCAAGGGCAATATGAGGTGCTGTACACGGAACTTGGGAAACGGGCCAAGGCCCGCGGGGTACAGTCGGAAATGACATCCATCCCCTCGTCTTTGCGGCTGATGCGGCTGCCTTACGGACGCAACAACGAGCACACGGCTGCCATTGTCGCCTCAATGGGGTTGCCCATGATCCAGTGGTCGGTGGAAGGAGAACAGGATGAACTGGACCGCACCGTGGACCAGCTCGTTGCGTGGAACCTCAAGAAGCTGAAGCCCGGGGCCATTATCCTCATGCACGCCAATGCGGTCCCCAAGAAAACACAGTTACTGGTTCCCAGACTGGTACCAGAACTGCGAAAGCTGGGCTACGAATTCGTAACCGTCAGCGAACTGCTGGAAATGGGACCCGTGGAAACCGTACGCGATGGCTTCTTTGACACCCCGGGGGACAACCGCTACGTGGATCCTCTTTTCGGGGGCAAGGGAACACTTGGCCGCATTCCCCAGACCGGCCAGCAATAGCCGACAGCACGCCCTTCAGCACCATGCCTTCTATCGGCGTGTCAGACGAAGGCCGCAGGTTCGCCTCCTGTCCGCTCTGCCATACATACAAAGGGGCTGCATCAAAGATGCGGCCCCTTCATGCGTGCACTGCCCCCCTCCGCTACACGAATTCGGCCCACAGCCACGAGAGCGGCATGACCAGAAGCAGCGCCGGAATCATGCTTGCCACCGGGAATTGCTTGATCCCGCAGATGCGGAACCCGGTGGCCAACATGATGAGGCCGCCGCAGGCGGAAAAATCCGCCAGCATGTCCGGCGTTGTCAGGGGCAGGATGAGTGAGGCCCCCCAGTACAGCATCCCCTGCACAAGGAACTGCGGAACCACGAGGATGCCGACGGTAATCCCCATGGTCGAGGCGAAGATCGGCGCCGTAAACAGATCAAGAATGGCCTTGACCACAAGCAGAGTGGGATCACCGGTCATGCCCTCGCTCATGGAGCCGTACACGCCGGTCCCGCTCATGCAGAACAGCACCAGCAGGGCGACGAACTTGTCCAGAAACTCCTCCTGACTGATGTCGCTGGCAGGGGGCACCACCTTCTCGATCAGCGTGCGGGCACTGGCTGCGGCCTTCTGGATGAGCCGCTCCAGCTGAATCAGTTCACCGAAAAGAGCGCCCACCACCAGGGCGAGCACCACCGGGGCCAGGAATTTCACCTTCACGATCATGGCGACGCCAAGCCCCATGGAGGCGCACCCGAAGACCATGGGCATCTGCTGCCGGATGCCGACATTGAGTTTGGGACCAATAAGAGCCCCTGCGGCGCTTCCAAGCACAAGCGCCGCTCCATTGATATACGGACCGATCATACCAGTTCCTTTCGGGCGGGCGCACGAACGCCCTCCACCGTTTGACGACAAGGGGTACAAAGAGAAGTTTCACCCGGACACGGCGCGCCGCAGCCTCTGGGCATCATGGCGCATGGCGTTCTCAACGCTCCGTGGTGAACCCGAAATCGATTGGGGATTTCGTGTAGAAAACCCGCACGCCGCTCGTGCGCAGACGATCCATCAGGGTCTGGCATTCCTCGGCGCTGAGCGCCATGGCGACCTGCAGGGGCGGATCTTCCAGATCAAAATAGTTCTCGGAATGGAACCGGCCGTCATGCCCGAATCCTTCCCTGCCGGAAAACAGTGTGGCGCCGCCGACGCCCAGCTGCTTGGCTTGCCCGATTATCCACCGGGCCAGCGGAACCCCATCATGCGTGCGATTCTGCTGGGTATAAAACGTAACAAGGTATCCTTGCACCATATGCTCCCGTAGCGTGTTGACATGTTGCCATGCGCCACCGCAACGGACGTCACACAGGATGACGGTCCGCGACGGCAGCACCAAACGCCATTTCTAGACGGGATCTGACCAGGGAACAATGATCCGGGTCACTGAGACGCAGAATTCCGCTCAGAGAATGAAGAAGGGACTGGTGGACGAGGCGTCGAGGCGCTCCTTGTCCATGACGCTGATGGCCCCGCGCGACTTCGCGACAAGGCCATGCTCCTGCAGGCGGGAAATGACGCGCGCCGCAGACTCGCGGGAAGTTCCCACCAGTTCCGCCACATCGGCGTTGGTCAGCGGCAACTCCAGTCCGATTCGGGAAGAGAGCATGCTCAGGGCATTCAGGATGCGTTTCTCGACGCTCTCGTCAATGAGATCCAGAATGCGTGTGTAGGCACCGTCCAGCAGGTCGCCCATGGTACTGATAATGCCGGCGGCTACCGCTGGATTATCGAGCACCCAGGCCTTGAAGACCGCACAGGGAATGGTGATGATGGTGGCGGCTTCGGCAACGCGGGCGGAAAAGAACCGGACACGGGTCCGGAAACAGGTTACGGCGTTCAGCGGCGTCCCCCGCACGGCGATGCGGAACGTGAAGACCTTTCCCCCCGGCGACTCCCGCGACAAGACGACCCGCCCGCTCTCCACCAGATAATACTGCTCCGCGCTGTCCCCGGCCTCGAACACGTACGCCCCCTTTTCAAAGTGGAGACGGCGTGCAGCGCGCGCCAGCTCGGCCAGGGCCTCGGAGGGGGCAAGACGCAGATTGATATCCTCACGCAATGCTTCAATTATCTGCGGGCAGGGGGTGTCGCTCATGGTGCACCTTTCGTATGGGTGAAAGTGGAATCCGGCCATACCCTATCGGCAATGCCCTCCGTTGACCAGTCAACCCAAACGGCAAAGCAGGCCCATGCTTCCCCGCATGGCCCGGGAAGCGCACCAGTACCTTCACACCATCAGCCGGAGGAAAACTTTTTTCAGGAAATGGGCATCCAGGGGTTGTCATTGATATTGAATTTCAATATCAGAATCAAACGAAACACGGGCGGCCCATTGCGCCCCAAACCGCAGACAAGGACCCAAACATGCCCAAAGCACTCATTGTGTACGGATCGACCACCGGCAACACCGAGACCACGGCGCGCTACATTGCGGAAACCCTTTCCGGCAAGGGGTACGACACCGAGCTGAAGGATGTGGGTGATGTGCCCGCCGCCGAGCTCGGCAACGGCTACGACATTGTGCTGCTCGGCTGCTCCACATGGGGCGACGAGGAAATCGAACTGCAGGACGATTTCATCCCGCTGTATGACGATCTCGAAAACAGCGGGCTGGAGGGGAAAAAGGCAGCCGTGTTCGGCTGCGGCGATTCCTCCTATACCTATTTCTGCGGCGCAGTGGATGCCATTGAGGAAAAACTGGAAAAACTCGGGGCCGACATCGTCACCAGCGGCCTGAAGATAGACGGCGGTCCTGACAAGGCCGAAATCACGGCATGGGCCGAAGAGGTCGCCGCCAAGGCGTAGCCCGTCCAAAGGTTCTGCACGGCAGGGACGCCCCAACCGGGCCGTCCCTGCCGGAACGGCACTCCCCCGCCTGCCTCTTCACATCCGTTGCCGACTGGGCTACTGATACCCCGCGCGCCATGCGACCATACGTGCGGCGCGGATCAGCCCGGAGGCAACCATGACCCCCCAGACCGACACCCGCATTCGCGAACTGGTTGAAGCCCAGTTGACGCGCTATCCATGCACCTACGCCTTCCCCGCCGTCAGGGCCTTTCTGATGGGCGAACGGGTGGCGCCTGCGGCCATTGAGCCGTCAAGCCTGTTCCCGCTGTTCTGGGAAGAGCCCCTCCCCTTTCAAAACGCCGGGGATTCACAGGCCTTCCAGCAGGCATTTTCCCTGCTCTGGCAACGGCTGGGAGAGCATACCCGCAAGAAATCCCCCTTCCGGCTGGTCCGGCAGGATATCCCGACCACCGGCGCGGCGCTGGAAGCCTACCTCAACGTCCGGGGAAGCGAGGTCAGCTCGTTGCACGCCGGGTTCCTGCAGGGACGTGACGCCTCGGCACTGGATGATGCATCCACAGCCCTGCTGGCCCCCCTTTCCGCCTGCTCGTTCGTCATCCAGCGCTTGTGGGGCGAGGTGTACGTGGCCGGGGAAGACGACCTTCTGGACAAGGATACCGTGCAGCAGATCCGCCGATTCGAATCCACCGCCAACCGTGACGTGGCCAGCTTCGTCTGGAAGGCGGAACGCCAACGCACCATGGCGGCCCAGCGCTCCTGACCGGAATACCCACCGCCATGCTCCACCCCCTGACCATTGATACGGCCCTGCCTCCGGACACATGCCATCCGGAGTACGACCCCACGGTTGCCGCCGTGGGACTCTGCCCATGGTGCGGTGCGGAGCACACCCTGGCCACCGGCCTTGCCCGGGCCGAGTGCCGGAGCCTGATGCAGGAACTGGAACGGAACGGGCGCATCGACCTTGCCGTGACGGAAGAATACGCCGACCCTCGTCTTTCGCTGGACTACCTGCACGGCGTGGCCAGAGGCCAGATGTTCGGCGTGCTTGTCTGCCGCACGCAGCAGGGAACCTACGGCACGCTACGGGCCTTTTCCGCCCAGTACAACCGGATCTGGCATGTGGACGGCTGGGTGCCTCCGCTTCTGGACATCGCCGCCTTCGATACCGTGGTGGCCAAGGATGATCCGGATATCAACCGCATGGGACGGGAGATCCGGGCGCTGGACGAACGCATCGCCGCCTGCCCCTCCCCCGCACCGGGAGAGGATGGCCCTGCAGCGGCCCTGCAGGAGGAGCGCGCCCGCCTGACGGAAACACGCAGACTTCGCTCCCGCCAGTCCATGCATGACATCCACGCCCTCTACCGCGTGCGCAATTTCAAGGGTGACTCCGCCTCGCTGTTCGACATCTTTCCCGCAGGCCGCGGCATTCCCACAGGTACGGGCGATTGCTGCGCCCCCAAGCTCCTGCAGTATGCGGCCCTGCACCACCTGACCCCGCTGGGACTGGCCGAATTCTACTGGGGAAGGGAAAGCCGCTCAGGCGCACGACGCCATGGGCAGTTTTATCCCTCCTGTCAGGAGAAATGCTACCCCATACTCGGCCACATGCTGTGCGGCATGCCGCATCCCTGAACCACTCCATGCCGCAGCAGGACCATCATACTAAAGACAAGGATCCCCGAGTGCAGATACTCCATAGCGACCCCCATGTGGTGGTCATCATCAAGCCGGGCGGACTGCTGGCCGTGCCCGGACGCGGCCCGGACAAGCAGGACTGCGCCATGAACCGCGTCCGGGAACTGTTTCCGGAAAGCATCGACTACCCCGCCGCTCACAGGCTGGACATGGCCACGTCCGGTCTCATGGTCTTCGGGCTGACCACCGAAGCCTATGTGGGCCTTTCGAGGCAGTTCGCCGAGCGCAGCGTGGACAAACGCTATATCGCCCTGCTGGAAGGAAATGTCTCCGGCTCCACGGGTGAGATAGTCCTGCCCTTTCGCCTGGACCCGGACAACCGTCCCCGGCAGGTCTATGACCCGGAACACGGCAAGACCGGCATCACCCAGTGGGGCGTTCTGGAACGCGAAGACGGCAGGACGCGGGTGGAGTTCATCCCGATCACCGGTCGCACGCACCAGCTGCGGGTGCACGCCGCGCACCCCAAGGGGCTGGACTGCCCCATTGTCGGCGATTCGCTCTATGGCCACGGGCAGGAAGGGGACACCCTCCATCTGCATGCGGCCTATCTCCACTTCCGCCACCCGGTCTCCGGAGAGGAACTGGCCTTCTGCTCCGTGCCGGACTTCTAGCCCGGCCGCACGGACGACGCTTGCTGTCTCCCTGGAAAGGCCCTAGAGTTTTCTCCCATCCCCTCAACCAGAGCGCACCATGACCACAGCCACCCTCTGCCTCCTTGTCCGCGACCCGCACGAAGACCCGGAAAACGGGACGGAACTGGCACGCGCCGCCCTGCAACTGGGCCTGCGTGTGCACTTCGGGCTCATGGACACCCTGAGCCTCAGGACGGGACAGGTGGTCTGCAACACCCTCCCCGTTGTGACCGCCCCCTCCGCAGAAGACGCGTTGCCGGGTCTGAAGCTCGATACGGATGTGCACACCATGCCGCTGGCCGACTTCGACCACGTGCAGGTGCTCAGCTTCGGCCGCCGGAACGGCTTTCTCGACAGGGTGCAGCTGCTTCGCATGGCCGAGAAACACACCGTGGTGGCCAACTCGGTGGATGCCCTCATGCATCTGAACAGCAAGTATCGCATGGCCGGCATGGACGACGTCTTCCGGCATCCGGAAACCCACGCCTCCTCGGATGCCGAGTATCTATGGAGTATCGTGCGCGCTTCCGGCGGACAATGGATCGTCAAGCCTCCGGCCGAAGCCTTCGGGCGCAACGTCTTCCTCATCTCCGCCACGGACACCAATGCCCGGGCCATCCTGCAGTCCATGACCGGCAACGACAACAGCCGCTACTGCCTGCTGCAGCGCCATGTGCCGGAAATTGCGCAGGGCGAGAAACGCGTCCTCATTGCAGGAGGAACGGTCGTGGGCCAGTACCTGCGCCGCTCCGCGCAGGACCATCGCACCAATCTGGCCCAGGGAGCCTCCAGCGAGCCATGCACACTGACACCCGATGAGACGGCGCTCTGCAACCGTCTCGGCCTATGGCTGCGGGCGCGGGGCGTCTCCTTTGCAGGCGTGGACCTGGTCTATCCGTACGTTCTTGAATGCAACGTGCTCAGCCCCGGCGGCATCCGCACCATCCGTGAACTGACCGGCATCGACCTCGCCGCCGACGTGCTCCAGGGCATCCTCCGCACGGCCCCGCTCGCAGAGCGACCGTAATTCCCCCCTCCGTATCCGGCATCATTTCCTACCGGAGTTGTACATAACCCGCCTCAGGCCTTGTCTCCGGGGTGGCAGCCCGTCGCAAGTTGAGCACCCGCACAACCATCTCTGCAATGAAATCAGTCAATTATGGCCGATTTTTTTGTCTCCTAAAATATAAAATGTCCTTGACGCCCATAGGCAATTCGCCTACCTGAGTGGTAGGATTTAACTCATACCAACATGGTAGGTTTTTACCGATACACGGTATGGGTTCTTGCCACGGACACCACCCCTGTGTGTGTTCGGGGTCATTCGAAAACTGGCCGTATTAAGCACAATGAAAACAGCGTGTTGCCACATGCTGCCTTTTTGTGCTTGCGGCAGGATTGTTACCTGTCCTGCCGCTCCGCAGGGAACCGGAGCGACGGGCCATCGGCTGAGGGAAGTCTGAAGGACGTGTTTGTAATTTCATCGAAAGGACTGCCACTATGATGAAAGGAAGATCACTGCTGCGATGGGCGGGACTGCTGGTTGCGGTGGCTCTCGTCTCGGTCTGGGGACACGAGGCGCAGAGCTCCAAAACTGAGGAAGCCTCAGCCGCGAGCTATGCTGACGTCGTCACCATCGATGTGATCGGTAAAATGGGGAACACCGAGTTGCCGGCTGTTACCTATCGCCATGACCTGCACACGGAAGCAATGAAGAAGCTGAACAAGGATTGCTCCGCCTGTCACAAAACGCAGGATGGCACCATGTCCCTGAAGTTCATGCGCACCGAGGACGGTAGCGCGGAAGAACTGAAGGAACTGTATCACTCCAACTGTTTTGCCTGCCATGCCGAACAGGCTGCCGCCGGCAACAACACGGGGCCGCAGGAAGGCGAATGTCGCGCCTGCCACAACCCCAACCCGGCCGACACCTCCGCATGGAAAGCAGTAGGCATGGACAAGTCCCTGCACTACCGCCACATCGCTGCCAAGACCATCAAGGTCGCCGGACAGGATGTGAACTGCGGCGCATGTCACCATATTTATGATGCCGCCTCCAAGAAGGCTGCGTGGAAGAAGGGAGAGGAAGATTCCTGCCGTGCCTGCCACAAGGAAACGCCCACCCCGGTTGCCGAGGGCAGCGCGGACATGAAGCCCGCCCTCAATGACGCCGCCCACGCCGCCTGTGTGACCTGTCACGTGAAGACCACCGGCGACACCGGCCCCGTCACCTGTGCGGGCTGCCACACCGCCGAGGCCCAGAAGCAGTACAAGGTCGTCAAGGACGTGCCCCGCCTCAAGCGCGGCCAGCCCGACGCCGCCCTCATTGCTGCCGACGACCTGAAGAAGGCCAAGCTGCCTGCAGTCGCCTTCAACCACCTGGCGCATGAAGGCGCGCTCGACAACTGTCGCAGCTGCCACCACGCCAAGATCGCCGCCTGTACCGACTGTCACACCGTGGCAGGCAAGAAGGAAGGCAACTTCGTCCAGCTCGAGCAGGCCATGCACGCCGTCAAGGCCCAGGCGTCCTGTATCGGCTGTCATAACGAAGCCAAGACGGACGTCTCCTGTGCCGGGTGCCACGGCGCCATGCCCAGCAACGCCGCTTCCGAGCAGTCCTGTGCCGCATGTCACGCCACCGGCGCCCCCAAGGGCGACGAGCTGGCTGCCATGAGCAAGGAACAGAAGCAGGCAGCAGCAGCCGCACTGGTTGCCGCCCGCCCTGCCAAGATGGTCGTGTACGCCGAAGAGGATATCCCCGAGATCGTTGAAATCGGAGCCATTTCGGACAAGTACGCCGCCTCCAAGATGCCCCACCGCAAGATCGTGAAGACCATGATCGCCTCGGTTGCCGGCAGCAAGATGGCTGCGACCTTCCATACCGTTCCCGGCACCTTCTGCCAGGGCTGCCACCATAACAGCCCCGTCAGCAAGACGCCTCCCAAGTGCCAGAGCTGCCATGGCAAGCCGTTTGAAACCGCCAAGGGCGATCGCCCCGGTCTCAAGGCAGCCTACCATCAGCAGTGCATGGGCTGCCACGCAGCCATGAAGCTTGAGAAGCCCAAGGCCACGGCGTGCACCGAGTGTCATGCCGTGCGCGAGAACTAGGACCCCGGAGGATCAGTTATGCATCGCAGAAAATTCCTGAGCCTGTTGGGTGGTGCCGGTCTTGCTTCTGCCATGGGAGCGACCAAGGCAAAGGCCGGTGGCGGCACCCACACATTCAAGGGCTACCCCGACGCCATGGGCGTGCTGCATGACAGCACGCGCTGCATCGGCTGCCGCAAATGTGAGCAGGCGTGTAACGAAGTCAACAACCTTCCCAAGCCGTCCGCCGCGTTCGACGATCTGACCGTGCTGGACACCAAGCGCAGAACGGATGCCAAGACCTACACCGTGGTGAACAAGTACAACACCGCCGGTCTGGAACACCCGGTCTTCCGCAAGCAGCAGTGCAACCACTGTCAGGAACCCGCTTGCGCGTCCGCCTGCTTCGTCAAGGCGTTCACCAAGAATCCTGACGGTTCCGTCACCTACAACGGCGACCTCTGCGTAGGCTGCCGCTACTGCATGGTGGCCTGTCCGTTCAGCGTTCCGGCGTTCGAATACGACGATCCGCTCGATCCGCTGGTACAGAAGTGCACCATGTGTCATCCCCGCATCCAGGAAGGCAAGCTGCCCGGCTGCGTGGAGATCTGTCCCAAGGAAGCCCTCACCTTCGGCAAGCGCGAGGATCTGCTCGCCATTGCCCGCGAGCGCATCCGCAAGTACCCCGACCGGTACGAAAAGCACATCTACGGCGAGACCGAAGCAGGCGGCACCAGCTGGCTGTACCTGTCTCCCGTTCCTCACGCCGAACTGGGCATGCCCGTTGTCGGCAAGACCTCCGCTCCCGAGCTCACCTCCGGTGCACTGGGTGCGGTTCCCATGGTTGTGGGCATCTGGCCCGTCCTGCTCGCCGGTGCCTACGGCATCAGCAAGCGTAAGGAAAAGATCGCCGCCGAAGAACGTGCCGAAGCCGTCAAGGACGCCGTGAACGCAACCAAGGCCGAGGCCGATGGCGCGCTCAAGGCCGCCATGGAAAAGGCGGACAAGGAAAAGGCCGCAGCCGTTGACCGCGAGGTCAAGAAGGCTGTTGCCGAAGCGGAAAAGGCTTTTGAAGAAAAGCTCGCCGCCGCCCAGGCCCCCGCAGACGAAGCCGATGCCGGTGAAACGCCGGAGGAGGAAGCATAATGAACGATAACCAGAAATCATTCTGGACGCCGGGCAATGTCCTCACCGCCTTCATTCTTGCCGGCGGCCTGGTGTTGACATTCCTGCGCTTCTACAAGGGCATCGGGGCTGTCACCAACCTTGATGACAACAACCCCTGGGGCCTCTGGATCGGATTCGACCTCATGTGCGGCGTGGCACTTGCTGCCGGCGGCTACGTGACGTCCGCATCCTGCTACCTCTTCGGCCTCAAGCACTACCATTCGGCAGTGCGTCCCGCCATCACCACGGCGTTCCTCGGCTACTTCTTCGTTGTCGTGGCCCTGCTGTACGACCTTGGTCACCCGTGGCGCCTGCCCTACCCCCTGGTACTCTCGCAGGGCACCACGTCCCTGCTCTTCGAAGTGGGCCTGTGCGTTGCCACGTACGTGTCCGTCCTGTTCATCGAATGGTCTCCTGCCGCGCTGGAGTGGCTGGGCTTCCGCAAGATCCGCAACTTCGTGATCAAGCTGACCCTGCCGCTGACCATTCTCGGCGTTGTCCTTTCCACCATGCACCAGAGCTCGCTCGGCGCGCTGTTCGTCATCGCTCCCGGCAAGCTGCATCCCCTGTGGTACTCCAGCTTCCTGCCCGTGTTCTTCTTCATCTCCTCCATGGTGGCCGGTTCCTCCATGGTGATCTTTGAAGGCACACTGGCGCACAAGGGGCTGCACCACAAGATGGACGAAACCCATCTGAAGGAAGCAGAAGGCGTGGCCTTCGGCATGGCCAAGGCTGCCTCCTTCATCCTGATGGGCTACTTCTTCATCAAACTGTTCGACATCACCATGGATGACGACTGGCAGTACCTTGCCACCGGCTACGGTGCCTGGTTCCTGGTCGAAATCTTCGGCTTTGTCCTGCTGCCCTCCTTCCTCTACGCCCTGGGCGTACGGGAAAGGAACATGAAGATCGTTCGCATCGCCTCCGTGTTCGGGGTTCTCGGCATCGTGATCAACCGCTTCAATGTAAGCATGATTGCCTTCAACTGGCAGCTTCCGGCTGCCGAACGCTACTTCCCCAACTGGATGGAAGTGGGCATCTCCATCTTCATTGTCACGGTCATCATCACCACCTACCGGTTCATTGCTACCAAGATGCCCGTTCTCTACGAGCATCCTGAGTACAAGGACGCCCACTAGCCCATAGGAGAAAGAACAATGGAACATATCTATTACACGCTCCATCAGTTCATGCTGCACACCAAGTCCATCACCTACGTGCTGATGGGCGTGGCACTGGTCAGCTTTGTCGGCTACTGGCTGTTCCTTACCGGCAGAGATGAGAAAATGCGGAAGTACTAGCTTGCGCGTCTGACGCATCAGCAAGACAAGGAGAAGACAATGATTGGATTCCTTACCGGACCGATGATGCTGATATCCCTTGCGATATTCTTCGTGGGACTCGCGTTTCGTGCCGTCATGTACGTAAGGGGCCTCAACTGGCAGCTCGAACGGGTTGCCTACAAGCCCCACCTCGCCCTCGGCATGAAGGGTGCCCTGCACTCCATCCGCCGCTGGCTCATCCCCGGTGGAACATACAGCTGGCGTGCGCAGCCCTTCATGGCTGCCGCCTTCTTCCTGTTCCACATCGGCGGCGTGCTGGTTCCCCTGTTCCTGCTGGGCCATCAGGTCCTTCTGAAGCAGGCGCTGGGCTTCGGTCTGCCCGCCATGCCTTCCATCGTGGCGGACGTGCTGACCGTGCTCGCCATCATCGGCGGCGTGATGCTGGCCCTGCGCCGCATCGCCCTGACCGAGGTGCGCATCCTCACCACCGTCTACGACTGGTTCATTCTGGCTGTTTCCGTGGCGCCGTTCGTGAGCGGCCTTATCGCCCGTATGCACTGGGGCAACTATGATTTCTGGATCACTGCCCACATCCTTACCGGCGAGCTGCTGCTCATCATTGCGCCCTTCACCAAGCTCTCGCACATCGTGCTCTTCTTCATGTCCCGCGGTCAGCTGGGCATGGACTACAGCATCAAGCGCGGCGGCATGAAGCGGACCTTCGCTTTCCCCTGGTAACAGCGAGCCTCTAGGAGTAACCAATGCCTGAAGGTACCTTTTGCAACAAGCAGCCCGTGAACACCGAGGAAGACCTCAAGGCCCTTCTCGGTGACAAGGGCGGTGCACAATACTACGAAGAAATGAAGCATCTGGACGTGGACGTGCCCGCGCTGGCCGCCACGCTGGAAAAAACCTGTAAATCGCGTACCCGCACCTGGCTCGAGATCTGCGCCCACTGCGGCATGTGCGCCGATTCCTGCTTCCTGTATCGCGTCTCCGACCGCGATCCCAAGCAGGTGCCCGCTTACAAGATCCAGTCCACCCTTGGCGAAATCGTCAAGAAGAAGGGCAACGTGACCAACGAGTTCATGCGTCACTGCGTGGACGTCGCCTGGTCGCAGTGCACCTGCTGCAACCGCTGCGGCATGTACTGCCCCCATGGCATCGACATGGGCGTCATGTTCAGCTACCTGCGCGGCCTGCTCTACTCCCAGGGCTTCGTGCCGTGGGAAATGAAGATCGGTTCCGGCATGCACCGCGTGTACAACGCGCAGATGGACGTGACCGAAGAAGACTGGGTGGATACCTGCGAGTGGATGGCCGACGAGTACGGCGAGGAATGGCCCGGCCTGGAAATCCCGGTGGACAAGGAAGATGCGGACATCATGTATACCCTGAATGCCCGCGAACCCAAGCACTACCCGGAAGACCTTGCCGAAGCCGCCATCCTCTTCCACCTTGCCGGTGAGAACTGGACCGTGCCCAGCCAGGGCTGGGAACAGACCTCCCTGGCCATGTTTGCCGGCGACTGGGCTGCCTGCAAGCAGCAGGTGGAAACCGTGTACGCCGCCATCGAACGCCTGCGCCCCAAGCGGGTCGTGGGCACCGAATGCGGTCACGCGCACCGCGCCACGGTCATTGAAGGCCCTTACTGGGCCGGACGCCCCGATGGCCTGCCCCCGGCGCCGTACATCCACTACGTGGAATGGCTGGCGGAAGCGCTGCGCACCGGCAAGATCAAGATCGACCCGGCCAAGAAGATCAAGGAGCCCTGTACGCTGCAGGACTCCTGCAACTATGTGCGTAACCACGGCCTTGCCAACATCACGCGTGAAATCATGAGCTACATTGCCGAGGATTTCCGCGAGATGGCCCCCAACCGCGAGCACAACTACTGCTGCGGCGGTGGCGGCGGCTTCAACGGCATCGGCAAGTACCGCCACCAGCGTAACGAGGCGCTGAAGACCAAGCGTGACCAGATCCTGGCCACCGGGTGCAAGCTGGTCATTGCCCCCTGCCATAACTGCTGGGACGCCATCCGCGACCTTGAGGAAGAGTACGAGATCGGCATCCGCTGGTCCTTCCTGAAGCCGCTGGTCATGAAGATGGCGATCATCCCCGACCACCTGAAGCCGCAGGACGACGACGAATAGCCAGTAGCGGGGAGGCGCTTGCCTCCCCGCACTTTCCGCCTTGGCGGAAGGAGGCGATGTTCTTCGAAACCCTCCAGCCCATCCAGGAGTCGGTCATGGCCATACGCATCATGGTAATCGACGACGACCCCAATATCGTCGAATACCTCGTCAATGTCCTGACTGCCCATGGGTACGAAACGGAAGGCGTGACAGACGGCGCCCAGGCCCTGCGTTTTGCAGCGGCGCAGCCGCCTGATCTGATCACGCTGGACATGGAAATGCCGGGAGAGGCGGGCCCGCTGCTCTACAAGGAGCTGGTCGCCCTTCCGGGGCTTGCCGCGGTACCGTTCATTCTGCTGAGCGGCATGCCCGGCCTGCACCACGCCGTACCCAATGCGGTGGCAACGGTGAACAAGCCGTTCGATCCGGAAAAGCTGATCGGGATCATCCGCAGCACGACAGCGTCTTAATGCTGTCGGCAGGGCAGCCCTGCTGCCCTGCCGACAGTTTCACAGAACCACCCTAACACACCCTTTCTCCATGAAGTTGACCACACGCAGCCGATACGGCACCCGCATGCTTCTCGATATCGCCATGAACCAGGAGGACGGCCCGGTATCCATCAAGGATATCGCCCTGCGTCAGGAGATATCCCTCAAGTACCTCGAAAAGCTCATGCGGGTTCTCAAGAAGGATGGCTACATCAAAAGCCGGCTTGGCGCCCATGGCGGATACGTGCTGGCCAAGGACCCGGCGGACATTCCCATCGGCGACGTGACCCACTCCCTTGAACGCACGGCCCCCTGCTACGATTGCGACGAACGGCAGAACTGCTGCCCGCGCATGCACGTCTGCCTCACCCGCACCATCTGGGCCGAAGGCGCAAAGGCCATGTACAACAAGCTGAATACCTTCACCCTTGCAGACCTCATCCGGGACACGTCGCTCTGCCCCAAGAACCAGCCGGATTCCGTTCCCCCGCGTACCTGATTCCGGGCATGCAGTGGCCCATCTCACCCGGCGCCACACTTGACACGAACCATAATCCGACGTATTAACAACCGATTCGGCAGTGCTGGACAGACCGTTCATGTCCGGCGACATTAAGAATAACGTTCGCGTTTTCGGTATGTTATGTCGAGACATCCTGTAGCCGCACGACGGCATTGCACGGGGTGGCCTTGGGGGCCCCCTTTTTTTATTGCCCCACGTTCGGGAACAGAAACTTTTTTTCGCAGCACGGAAGGAAAACGACAGCATGAGCGGCAACGCGAAATACGCACAGATTCGAGCCATCGTCGAACCGATTGTCGAATCCATGAACATCTCGCTCTGGGGACTCGAGCTTGGCGCCGGCCCCCGTCTTGTCGTGCGCATCTATGTGGAAGGCCCGGAAGGCGTCAATATCGACCAGTGCGCCGAAATATCGCGCCATGTCGGCCTGGCGCTGGAAGTGGATGAAGTACTCTCCGGAGCATACATCCTTGAAGTCTCCTCTCCCGGCCTGGAGCGCCCCTTCTTCCGTCCCGACCAGATGGCGGCCTACGTCGGCAGCCCCGTGGTCGTGGTGCTGCGCGAACCCAACGAAGAATTTTCCGGACGCCGCAAGTTCCAGGGGAACCTGCAGGGCATTGATGGGGAAACCATCACGCTGGCACTTACCGATACCGAAGGTGCACTGACCGTGCATTGGAATGATATTAAGAAGACGCACCTTGTCCATGTGTTTCCCGACACGTCGAAAGGCAAGAAGAAACACTAGCAGGGCCCACAGGGCAGTCAAGAGCGAGTCGGAGGACAGTTACAATGAGCATGGAACTCAAGAAAGCCATAGACCAGATCAGCAAGGACCGCGGCCTTGATCGCGAGATGCTGGTGGACACCCTTGAAGAAGCGGTGCGCACCTCTGTCGTACGCAAGTATGGCGACGATCTGGACGTGGAAGTGAGCTTCAACGAAGAGACCGGCGAGATTGAGGTGTTTCAGTTCAAGATCGTTGCCAAGGAAGTGGAGAACGAGATTACCCAGATTTCCCTCGAGGAAGCCCGGGAACACGATCCCTCCGTGCAGCTTGACGACGAAATGGGCTTCCGCCTCAAGGTCGAGGACCTCGGCCGCATCGCAGCCCAGTCCGCCAAGCAGGTCATTATCCAGCGCATGCGTGATGCGGAACAGGAAATCATCTATGATGAGTTCAAGGACCGTATCGGCGACATCAGCAGCGGCATCGTGCAGCGTCGCGACAAGTCCGGCTGGATCATCAACCTCGGCCGTACCGAAGCCCTGCTGCCCAAGGACGAACAGATTCCCCGCGAACACTACAAGCGCGGCGACCGCGTTCAGGCCCTGATCATCGAAGTGCGCAAGGAAGGCCGTGGCCCGCAGGTCATCGTCTCCCGCTCGCACCCCGACTACATGGCAGCCCTCTTCAAGCGCGAAGTGCCTGAAGTGGACGACGGCACCGTGGTGATCATGAACGTCGCCCGTGATCCGGGCAGCCGTGCCAAGGCCGCCGTCATGTCCCGCGACCGTGATGTGGATCCCGTAGGCGCCTGCGTGGGCATCCGCGGTTCCCGCATCCAGAACATCGTGCAGGAACTGCGCGGTGAGCGCATCGACATCGTGGTCTGGAGCGCCGACGTGGCCACCTACGCCCGCAACGCCCTCTCGCCCGCCACCATCAGCCGCATCATTGTGGATGAGGACGAGAACATGCTCGAAGTGGTGGTGCCGGACGATCAGCTCACCAACGCCATCGGCCGCAAGGGGCAGAACGTCAAGCTCGCCTCCAAGCTGCTGGGCTGGAAAATCGATATCTTTACGGAAAGCCGCTACAACGAAGCCAACGCCATCGGCCAGGGCCTCGAACAGCTTGCCAGCGTGGCGGAAGTGCCGCTGGAAGTCTTTGTGGAAGCCGGTTTCCAGACAATTGAAAGCCTGCGTGACGCAACCGATGAAGAATTGGAAAGCGTACCGGGTCTCACCGCCTCGAAGATTGCGGACCTGCGTACCGCAATCAACTTCCTGTCTTCCGCCGTCGGAGACACGGACGACACCAGGGAAGATGAGCCGGAAGTGACTGTGGACGGTGAGGAAACGGAATAATACCGGATGGATGACTCTATCCGGAAAGCACATGAGCCTACGCGAATGTGCGTAATATGCAGAACAAGGCACCCCAAGGGTGCACTTCTGCGATACGTCTGCCCCCCGGCGGATGGCAATGCAAATGCACTTGTCCCAGACGAACGACAGGTGCTTCCAGGCCGGGGTTATTACATCTGCACGGATCCGGATTGCGTGAAACGGTTCACCCAATACCGTGTGCGTCGGAAGTAAAGGGGGTTAGTTAGCATGAGTGACGAAAGAACGAAGGTTAAAGATTTATCCACAGACCTCGGCGTTTCCGCCAAGGATCTGATGGCCATGCTCAGGGAGCTCGGCATTCCTGCCAAGAGCGCCATGAGCACGGTCTCCAGTGAAGACATTCCCCGCATCACAGAGCGGGTGAAGTCCGGCCCTGCCCAGCGGGAAGTGCTGCGCAAGGAAACCGCGTCGGGCGTCATTGTCCGTCGCCGCCAGAGCACGGACAAGCCTGCCGGCCGCGCAGCCCGCGCCGCGAAGCCTGCAGAGGCTGCCGCACAGCCTGCGAAAGCCGAGGCTCCAGCTCCTGCCGCAGCTCCCGAGGCCCCCAAGGCCCGCATCATCCGTCCTGCAGACGCCCCTGCTGCCGCAGCCGAGAAGGCCGCGCCCGAGGCGCCTGCCGTACGCATCATCGCCCCTGCCGATGCCGTGAACGCTGAAGCCCCCCAGCAATCCGCCGCCGCACGGGAAGAAACCGCACCTGCCGCCAGCGCTCCGCAGGCGGAAGCCGTTGAGGCTCCCAAGCAGGAACCGGAATCCGTAAAATTCAAGTCCGAACTTCCGGCCAACCCTGAGGTGCTTCAGGCCGCTGCTGCGGCGGCCCGTGACGCCGCTTCCGGCGATGACGCCCAGGACGGTGACGACGAGGCTCGGAAGCGGAAAAAGAAGAAGCCCAAGAGACGTGAAGAATTTGCGACCCCCCAGGTACGCATCATCTCCCTGCCCGATCCCGAGCAGCCCAAGCCCCAGCCCGCTCCTCAGGAACGGTCTGACCGTGATGGCTACCGTCCTCGTACGGGTGGCCCCGGTGGTCCCGGTGGCCCCGGCGGCCAGTATCGTGGCGGCCCCCGTGGTGACAACCGCCCCGGCGGCGCACCCCGCCCGGACAACCGCCCCGGTGGAGCCCCCCGTCAGGACAACCGCCCCGGTGGCGCACCCCGTCCCGGTGGCGCCCCCCGTCCCGGCGGTGGCTTCCAGCGTCCTGCTCCCGACGGCCCCGTGCCGGGCAGCGATGATTCCCGCAAGCGCCATGCAAAGTCCAAGCGCACCGTGGAATTCGGTCGTGATGGCGGCAGCGAGGACTTCGGCAAGAAGGGCACCCGCGGCACCAAGAAGGGCAGCAAGGACCAGGCAATGGGAGGCTCCGATGAGTGGGCACGCGGCCGCAAGCCCAAGCGCGGCGGCAAGCGCAAGGAACAGAGCGGTTCCACCCAGCCCCTCAAGGCGGCCAAGCGCAAGATCAAGGTGGATGAAGCCATCCGGGTGTCCGACATGGCGCACCAGATGGGCGTGAAGGGCTCCGAGGTCATCAAGGTTCTGATGCAGCTCGGCGTCTTTGCCACCATCAACCAGTCTCTGGACATCGACACCGCAACCCTGGTGTGTGCCGAATTTGATTACGAAGTGGAAAAGGTGGGCTTCTCCGAAGAAGATATGCTGCTGCCCCGCGCACAGGATATCGATACCGAGGAGAACCTCAAGGCCCGTCCGCCCGTTGTGACCATCATGGGCCACGTTGACCACGGCAAAACCTCGCTGCTTGATGCCATCCGCAAGTCCAGCATCACCTCCGGTGAAGCCGGCGGCATCACACAGCACATCGGTGCCTACCACGTGACCACCAAGCGCGGCGACCTCTGCTTCCTCGACACCCCCGGCCATGAAGCCTTCACGGCCATGCGTGCCCGCGGCGCCAAGGTGACGGACATCGTCATCCTTGTTGTCGCCGCCGACGACGGTGTCATGGAACAGACCCGTGAAGCCATCAGCCATGCCAAGGCCGCTGAAGTGCCGATCGTTGTTGCCGTCAACAAGATCGACAAGGAAGGCGCCAACCCCGAACGTGTCATGCGCGAACTGTCCGAACAGGGACTGGTTGCGGAAGACTGGGGCGGCGACACCATCTTCGCACAGGTTTCCGCCAAGACCCGCCAGGGCCTTGACGACCTGCTCGAAGTGCTGGCCCTGCAGGCCGAAGTACTCGAACTGCGCGCCAACCCCGACAAGCCTGCCCGCGGCCACATCGTGGAAGCCAAGCTCGACAAGGGTCGCGGCGCCGTGGCCACCGTGCTGGTTCAGGAAGGTACCCTCAAGCAGGGCGACGTGTTCGTCTGCGGCACCTTCTCCGGCCGTGTCCGCGCCATGTTCGACGACCAGGGCAAGAAGGTGACCGAAGCCGGTCCCTCCACTCCGGTGGAAGTTCAGGGCTTTGACGGCGTACCGGAAGCCGGTGAGGAATTCGTGGCGCTGGAGGACGAAAAGGTTGCACGCCGCATTGCGGAACAGCGCGCCGTGAAGATGCGCGAGCGCACCCTGGCCCGCGAATCCAAGGTCACACTGGAAACCTTCCTCTCCCGCCGCGCCGACGCGCAGGAAGTGCAGAACCTCAACGTCGTGCTCAAGGCCGACGTGCAGGGTTCCGTGGAAGCCATCATCGAGGCTCTGCGCAAGCAGGCTACCGAGAAGGTCAAGGTGGACGTCATCCACAGCGGCGCCGGTTCCATCACGGAATCCGACATCCTGCTGGCCTCCGCATCCGACGCCGTCATCATCGGCTTCAACGTGCGTCCCACCGTCAAGGTGAAGGAAGTGGCCGACCGCGAAGGCGTGGATATCCGCTTCTACGACATCATCTACAAGCTGGTGGAAGAGATCAAGGCCGCCATGGCCGGCATGCTCGCCCCGGTTATCAAGGAAGTGTACCTCGGCCAGGCCGAGGTTCGCGAAACCTTCAGCGTTCCCAAGGTCGGCATCATCGCCGGCTGCATCGTGGAAGACGGCAAGATCACCCGCAATGCCGGCGTACGCCTGCTGCGCGGCGGTGTGGTTATCTACACCGGCAAGATCACGTCTCTGCGCCGCTTCAAGGACGACATGAAGGAAGTGGCCAAGGGCTACGAATGCGGTATCGGCCTCGAGAACTTCAACGACATCAAGGTCGGTGACGCCATCGAAGCCTTCGACACCGTCGAGGAAGCCGCAACGCTGTAAGCATCATACACGGGGCCGGACCGCGTATCCGTCCGGCCCCGTGCTTTTGTCAGGCAGGCTCTATAATGGTCATCGGCGTGCTCTCCGTGGAATACAGACTCCATGGCAACGATTCCCTCAAGGGAAAACGGCGCGTCGCCAACAGCCTGAAGCAGAAGGTACGCAACCAGTTCAACGTATCCATCGCCGAGGTCGGCTCCGAAGACTCCCTCTCCCGCCTCTCGCTCAGAATCGTCTCGGTCAGCAACAGTGAAAGGCATCTGCAAAGCCGCCTGACCAAATGCCTCAGCATGATGGAAGCCGTATGCCACGAAGAGATGGTGTACAGCGACATGGAATTCTTCGGTGCCGAATAGCAGCAGGAACAAACGCCCATGCTCGAAACTATCAAGGACATAGCCCGCATACTGCGTGAAGAGGACGACTTCCTCGTTACCGCCCACGTGAGCCCCGACGGCGACGCCATCGGGTCCATGGCCGCGCTCTGCTGGATGCTCACCCGCCTCGGCAAGCGCGCCTGCGCGTACAACGTTTCCGGTGTTCCCCATTACCTGAGCTGGCTGCCCTTTCCGTGCACCGTGTACACGGACCTTGAAACGCTTCCCTTTGCCCCCCGGCGCGTCATCGTGCTGGACTCCGGCTCCGCATCCCGTGCCGGCGATGCCATGGAGGCATATCTTGGAACCGTTCCGAGCATCTGCATAGACCACCATCTCAAGACTCCCGAGTTCGCCAGCATCAACTGGATCGACCCGACCTATTCGTCCGTGGGCGAAATGCTTGCCGTGCTGGCGGACCACCTTGCCGTGGTGCTGACCGAAGAACTTGGCGAGGCCATCTACCTGGCCATGTCTTCCGACACCGGCAACTTCAGCTACGGCAACACCCTGCCGCGCACGCTGGAAATTGCCGCTGAGGTTCTGCGGCGCGGGCTTGACCTCGAAAAATTTACCGCACGGGCCGAGGCCACGTGGTCCCTGAACAAGGTCCACCTGTGGGGCAGGCTCTTTGACAGCGTGCACCTTGCCCTTGACGGGCAGGTGGCCTACATGACGCTGCCCGACTCACTCTTTGCGGAAACCGGCACCTCCATGGAGGATGCCGAAGGCATCGTGAATTTCCTGCGCCGCATCCATGGCGTCAAGGTTGCCCTTACCCTGCGTGATGCCGAGGCCGGATCGACCAAGATCAGCCTGCGCACGCATGGCGACCTGAACGTGCAGGAGGTGGCGGCAAGCTTTGGCGGCGGCGGGCACAAGAATGCAGCCGGCGCTACCCTCGGCATGCCCATCCCCGAGGCACTGCAGGCCGTGCTGGCCGAACTGGCGGAAAAACTGTTGCTGGACTCCGGACAGGCTTAGGTATATGGCAGAGCAGTATCCCGCACAGCAGGATGGCGTATTGATCGTATACAAGCCCAAGGGCCCCTCGTCCGGAGGGTGCATAGGGAAGATCAAACGCCTGGGACAAAAGAAGATCGGACACGCCGGCACCCTGGACCCCATGGCACAGGGTGTCCTTATCGTATTGCTCGGACAGGGCACCAAACTGTCCGGCCATCTCATGGGCGGCGGCGAAAAGGTCTATTCCGGCACGCTGCGTCTGGGAGAAACCACGGATACGTGGGACGCCGAAGGGGAAACCGTGGCAACGGCCCCGTGGGACCACGTGACGGAGGAGGATGTCCGCCGCGAGGTTGCAGCCTGGCTGCAGCTGACCGAGCAGGAGGTTCCCTCGTACTCCGCAGCCAAGCATCAGGGCCAGTCGCTGTACAAGCTGGCACGGCAGGGCAAGGAGACCCCGGTCAAGATTAAGACCATTGAAATTTCTCAAGCGGAAGTTCTGATGTGTGAGCTTCCGTTGGTACGCTTCCGGGTACGCTGCAGCACCGGCACATACATTCGATCCCTGGCCCACAGCCTGGGGTTGCGACTGGAGTGCGGAGCGGTGCTCACTGAGCTGATCCGGGAGTACAGCCACCCGTTCTCGATGGACGAGGCGCATGCACTGGACGCCATCCTCGAGGCGCCGGAAACCCTTCCCGACCGGGTCATCCCGCTCGAAAGGGCCCTGACGGACTGGCCCAAGCTCGTCCTTGACGAGACCACGGCCCAGAATGTCAGGAACGGCATCGCGGTCCCCTATGACCCTGCGCAGCTTGCCAGCATGCCCTTTTCCGAGGGCATACCCGCCATGCTGCTGGGCCCGGACCGTACGCCGCTGGCGCTTGCCGAGACGCAACTGGTGAAGGGCATGCCTGCCTGGGCCATCGTACGCGGATTGTGGCGGTAACAATCCCTTAACATTCGGAGGATATTGCTGTGGTAATGACGCCTGAACAGAAGAAGGCCATTATTGAGGAACACGCCCAGCACGAAGGCGACACCGGTTCCCCTGAAGTACAGATCGCGCTGCTCACCGCCCGCATCCTGTACCTCACCGATCATTTCAAGGATCACAAGAAAGACTTTCACTCCCGCACCGGCTTGCTCAAGCTGGTTGGTCAGCGCCGCAAGCTGCTGAAGTACCTTGCTAACAAGGACGTTCAGCGCTACCGCGACCTGATCAAGAAGCTCGGCCTCCGGAAGTAGGCTTTCTCCGGGGAACCCCCTGCGGGGTTCCCCGGTCTCACTTCATGCGGTCACAGGACCGCCAATAGCAGTCGCGTGAAAGGGGGGTCCGGGAAGAGCACCTTGCTCCGTGGCAGGCACAACCGTGTGCCGCCAAGGTTTTCTCCCCGGAATCCCCTTCGCGCAAAAGAAGACAAGGATTCATATTATGGAAAACATTTTTGACGCAAAGCGTATCGTCAAGACCGTTGGTGGCAAGGAAGTCATCTTCGAAACCGGACGCCTGGCCAATCAGGCCAACGGTTCGGTCTGGATGCAGTGCGGCGGCACCGTCGTGCTGGTTACGGCCTGCACCCAGCCTGACATGCGCAACATGGGCTTCTTCCCCCTGACCGTGGAATACACCGAAAAGATGTACGCCGCCGGCCGCATCCCCGGTTCGTTCTTCCGCCGCGAAATCGGCCGCCCCAGCGAACGTGAAACGCTGTGCTGCCGCGTTATCGACCGGCCCATCCGCCCCATGTTCCCCAAGGGCTTCCGTGACGAAGTACAGGTTCTGGCCAACGTCATCTCTTCCGACCAGAAGGAAGAATCCGACGTACTGGCCCTGACCGGTGCTTCCGCCGCGCTGTCCATCTCCTCCATTCCCTTCGGCGGCCCCGTAGCCGGTGCACGCGTATGCCGCATCAACGGCGCCTTCGTGCTGAACCCCTCCATCCCTGAAATGGCTGATGCCGACCTGAACCTCGTGTTCGCCGCATCCCGCGAAGCCGTTGTCATGGTAGAAGGTGAAGCCAAGTTCGTGCCCGAATCGGTCGTTGCCGAAGCACTGGAATGGGCCCACAAGGAAATCACCCCCCTGCTGGACGCACAGGACGAACTGCGCGCCCTGGTAGGCAAGGAAAAGATGGCCTTCGAACCTCCGGTGCCGAACACCGAACTGCTCGACAAGGTCACCGCCCTGGCCACCAAGGCCGGCATCGAAGCTTCCCTGCAGGTTGCCGAAAAGATGGCCCGCAAGGACGCCCGCAAGGCCGTGAAGGAAGCCGTCATGGCTGCCCTGCTTGAAGATCCTGCATACGCCGAGGATTCCTCGCCCCTGGCCGAAGTGTCCGACATGCTCGCCGCCCTTGAAAAGAAGATCGTGCGCGCCCGCATCCACAAGGAAGGCGTGCGCATCGACGGCCGCGACGTGAAGACCGTGCGCCCCATCAAGATCGAAGCCGGCCTGCTGCCCCGCACCCACGGTTCCGCCCTGTTCGCCCGCGGCGAAACCAAGTCCATGGTTGTTGCCACCCTCGGCAGCTCCGGGGACGAGCAGCGCATGGACTCCCTGACCGGGGACGTGACCAAGCGCTTCATGCTGCACTACAACTTTGCTCCCTACTGCGTAGGCGAAGTGAAGCCCGTACGCGTCTCCCGCCGCGAAATCGGCCACGGCGCCCTGGCAGAAAAGGCCCTGCGCCCCATCCTGCCTGCCGGTGAAGACTTCCCCTTCACCCTGCGCGTGGTATCCGAGACCATGGAATCCAACGGTTCCTCGTCCATGGCCGCCGTGTGCGGTGGCTGCCTCTCCCTGATGGACGCCGGTGTGCCGGTTTCCGCTCCCGTGGCCGGTATCGCCATGGGCCTGATCAAGGAAGGCGACGACTACCTCGTGCTGACCGACATCCTCGGTGACGAAGACGCCCTCGGCGACATGGACTTCAAGATCGCCGGTACCGCCGAAGGCGTGACCGCCGTACAGATGGACATCAAGATCACCGGTATTCCCGCAGACGTCATGGCCCGCGCCCTTGACCAGGCCCGCGTGGCACGCCTGCACATCCTGGACGAAATGGCCAAGGTACTGCCTGCCTCCCGCTCCAAGCTCTCCGATTACGCTCCGCAGATCGCCGTGCTGGAAGTGAACCCCGAAATCATTCGCGTGATCATCGGCCCCGGCGGCAAGAACATCAAGGCCATCACCAGCGCCACCGGCGCCTCCATCGACATCGAGGACAGCGGCAAGGTAACCGTCTTCGCCCCCACCCTCGAATCCCTGGAGCAGGCCCGCGAAATGGTCCAGTACTACGACCAGCGCGCCGAAGTGGGCAAGGACTACATGGGCAAGGTCAAGAAGATGCTCGAAATCGGCGCCATCGTCGAAATCCTGCCCAATGTTGAAGCCCTGGTGCACATCTCCCAGCTGGATATCGCCCGCGTGGAGAAGACCGAAGACATCTGCGCCCTGGGCGAAGACATGAAGGTCAAGGTCATTGAAATCAACGACGGCCGTGTCCGCGCCAGCCGCAAGGCCGTGCTGCTTGAGGCGCAGGGTACTCCCTGGAACCCCGAAGACACCGCACGCCCCCGTGGCGGCGCCCCCCGTGGCGACCGTGGTGACCGTGGCGGTCGTAACGATCGTGGCCGCGGTGATCGCGGCGGACGTGGTGGCGACCGCGGCGGACGCCGCTAGTCTCCCCCTCTCTCGTACTGAAAACGGGCGCTTCGGCGCCCGTTTTTTTTTGCAAACGTCCTTCATCCCTCTCCAGCCCGCCCCCCTGCTCCATCCCCTTCGCATTCGGCCCTCTGCCCACCGAATCCTCATATTGACACCCCCATTCGAATGGCGCATAAGAGACCTCCACCGTCTTCGACCGTCTTCGGGACACGGACGAGACGGCTCTCACGTGGGGGGAAAACTGTACTGCGAAAGCAGACAAGCCACGTTGGAGATTACCATCATGTACAGCGTTGATCATCTGGTGGAGCAGCATCTCAAGCATATGGAGAAGCTGTCGCGCCAGCAGGAAAAGGCCGCCCGCAAGCGCGAACGTCAGCAGCAGAAGCTTGAATCCGCTTTTGCCCGATTCCGCGAGGAGTGCCTGCAGGCCCTTCCCCTCGAGGAGGGTGCCATGACCGGCCAGCCCCTTGCCTCAACCGGGTCCGCGTCCAAGACCGGTCTGGTGAACATGCTGCGGGCCTTCCTGTTCTGACCGTCTGCTGCCTGTACAACTGCACACAGAAAACCGCCCCTCGGGGCGGTTTTTCTTATGGCGGCAAACGCCGCTGTCCGGCCAGTAATCCCTAGCTGCCGCGCAGCTTGCGCTTGTCGCCCACACGAATGGTGACCTTGGCCTTGTCGAAATATTCAAGCAGCGGGATGAGATACTTGCGGGAAAGCCCGGTCAGGTCCCGGAATTCGGTGGGTCCCAGATCATCATGGGTGGCAAAGTATTCACGCACCATGCCCACCAGCTTGTCCATGGCTGCACCATGAAAATACATGCCGTCCTTCACCTTTACCAGTTCGCCAGCTGCTTCCATGAGCCGCAGCACCGGTCCGGCCTCCTTGGCCGTCACATTCAACGGCTCCAGCACGTCCTTCAGATTCGGCGGGGTAGTATCTCCTGCAGCGTGCGCCTCCAGCAGCGTCTTGCGCAGCCCTTCCTGATCCGCCGCCAGCGAGACCTTGTGCTCTGCACAGCGCATCACGTCCCCCTCCAGGACCAGCCTGCCCTGCTTGAGCAGACGCTCCACAAGAAAATGCACCAGCTTGGGCGCAAGCTTCCTGCCCCATCCCGACGCAAGCATGGCGCGCGGCATGCCGTTCTTGAGCGGCTCCTTCCTGTGGTATTCCGCAACGACGCTCAGCGCACCGTCGGCCAGCCCGTCCAGCAACGATCCCTCCACGTATGCCCGTTCTTCCTTGTCAAAACAGGCGATTGCCTGCTTGCCGCCCAGCAGGTTCACCCCCTTCTCGAGGGCCTTGGATTCAATATCGGTAAGGATGCACAGTTCACGAAAGGTCACCCCCTGCTCCCCGGCCATGCCTACATGAAGGCGAATGCGGTCCTCCGGCTCTGCCGAGGGAAGGGCGGCCAGCGCCTCCAGCATCTGCGCATAGCGGGGATGCTTCTTGCGCAACGGCTGGGCGTTGGGATTGATGAGCTTTCCGCCAGCCACGGTCCGCAGCGGCGAAAAGGAACGGACAACGCACCGGTCGCCGTACACACCCACCATGGGGGATTCAAAGCGCATCTCGCACAGGGCGGTCTCGCCGGGCATGAGCTTGTCCCGGTCCGGAAAATAGAGTCGCGCCAGCGTTTCCCGCGAGCCGTGATGCACATGCACCTGGGTACGATTCTTCAGCGGGGTGGGTGCAGAGGAAAGACAGAGCAGCTCAACATGCCAGACAGTGGAGGGAAACAACGACCCCGGCACGGCGACCACGTCCCCCCGTTCCACGTCCGCGACTTCCAGCCCATGCAGGTTGATGGCCGTGCGCCTGCCTGCCGGGGCCACATCCACAGAGCCGCCATGGCTCTGCAGGCTGCGCACCTTGGTCATGGTGCTGCCGGGATACAGCTGCACATCCGTCCCCACGGCGACCGAACCGGAAAGCATGGTCCCCGTGACCACGGTGCCGTGCCCCTTCATGGTGAACACCCGGTCCACGGGCAGGCGGAAGAGGTCGGAACGACGCTGCGGGGCAAGCTCCTGTTCCATGCGCACGATATGCGCCTTTACGGCATCCATTCCCTCACCCGTATGGGAGGAAACGGGAAACACGGGAGCGCCTTCAAGAAAGGAACCGACCAGAAAGTTGGCCACGTCGTCCTGCACCAGGGAGAGCCATTCCTCGTCCACCATGTCTGTCTTGGTCAGGGCGACAAAGCCGGTCTCTATCCCGAGCAGGGAGCAGATTTCCAGGTGCTCGCGGGTCTGCGGCATGACGCCCTCATCCGCGGCAATGACCAGCATGACGAAATCTATCCCGGAGGCCCCGGCCACCATGTTCTTCACGAACCGCTCGTGTCCGGGCACGTCCACGATGCCCATGCGGGAACCGTCGGGCAGGTCGAAGAAGGCAAACCCCAGTTCAATGGTGATGCCCCGCTTCTTCTCCTCCTCCAGGCGGTCGCAGTCTATCCCGGTAAGGGCTTTGACCAGCGTTGTCTTTCCGTGATCGATATGTCCGGCAGTGCCCAGTACAACAGGCATGGCAACTCCTTGGCATGAAAATGACCCCGCAGGACGCCGGCGGGATGCAGCCCCGGAGCACTCCAAACGGACGTGCAATAAACCCGGCGGCATACAGGAAGGTTGTAGGGGAAAATCGGGATGTGAACAAGGGATTGCCCACCTGCGCCCGAATCGGCAGCGCCCGCCTCCGGTGTCCTCCGGTTGCGATAACCGGCACGGGGAGGCATACTGCGCCGAACCGGAAGGAGGAGCTCATGCAGACACTGGACATACGGACATCGGTACGCGAGGAACTCATCGACATCACCCGCGAGGTACAGGCAATGGTCCATGCGCAGGGCTGGCAGGACGGCATGCTGCTGCTCTACTGCCCGCACACCACGGGGGCCATCACCATCAACGAGGGAGCCGACCCGGACGTGCGTCGGGACATTGCCGTAAACATGGCCAAGCTGGTTCCCCTGCGCGGCGACTACCGGCATGCCGAGGGCAACAGCGACGCGCACATCAAGGTCTCCATGTTCGGGCCTTCCCAGATGCTCATCATAGAGAAGGGGGAAGTCATGCTCGGCACATGGCAGGTCATCTACTTCTGCGAGTTCGACGGCCCGAGACAGCGCAAGCTGTGGATGAAATTCATAGGCGCATAGCGCCAGGAGACGCTACCAGACAATCGCCTCCCTCCCCCGCTCCGCAAGCCATGCGTTGGCCTGCGCAAAATGTCCGCAACCGAAAAAGCCGCGATAGGCGGAGAGTGGAGACGGATGTGCCGATTGCAGCACCAGATGACGTTCGGCATCCACCAGCGCAGCCTTCTGCTGCGCATGCGCTCCCCAGAGCAGAAAGACGGCAGGAGCGCACTGTTCACTCACGGTTCTGAGTATGGCGTCAGTGATGGCTGCCCACCCCAGACCTGCATGGGACGCAGCCTTTCCTGCATCCACAGTCAGCGTGGTGTTCAACAGCAGCACGCCCTGCCGGGCCCAGCGGCTCAGATCCGTTGGGGGGAATTCCGGGCTGCCGGGGAACTCCGTGGCAAGCTCCTTGAATATGTTGCGCAACGAAGGCGGCATTTTCACCCCCCCGTCCACCGCCCCCTCCGGCACCGAAAAAGCCAGCCCGTGCGCCTGCCCCGGCCCATGATAGGGGTCCTGCCCCACAATGACCACCCGCACGGATGGAAGCGGCGTCAGATGCAGCGCATTGAATACCAGCGATTCAGGCGGGTACACAGTCCCCTTGGCCCGCTGCCGGGCAACGGCCGCCAGAACCGAAAGATGCTGTCCCTCTCGCAGCTCGGGCACGGCTTCCTGCCAGTCCGCAGGCACCGTAGCGGATGCGTCTTGCGCCGCCGCAACCATGCGCCGCGCCACTAGCGTTCACCTTCGGCCCAGGCCGCCAATCTGCGGAAGCATTCCGCCAATTCCTGCTCGTCCCCACCGAAGGACAAACGAAGATGTCCCTCACCCTCCGGTCCGAAGGACGCGCCGGGAATGGTGATGACCCGGGCCTCTTCCAGTATGCGGCGGGCCATTTCCGGCGAAGGGATGCTGCCACTATAGCGGGCCATCACGTAGAACGCCCCGCGCGGCGCCACATAGGAAAAATATCCGTTCATGCCGTCCAGCGCCGAGCAGGTCAGGGCCCTCCGGGCGGCAAGAGCCTGCTGCATGGCGGCAACGCAATCCTGCGGGCCGTTCAGGGCGGCAAGCGCGGCGAACTGCGACACCGTGGGGGCGCATATGGCGGCGGCGTCGTGCACCTTGAGCAGTTCGTCCATCCAGGTCTTGTCAGCGGCCACATAGCCCACACGCCATCCGGTCAGGGCATACTTCTTGGAAAAGGAGTTGATGCACAGGACATGATTGCGCATCTCGGGCAGGCTGGCCGGGCTGAACGGCATGGGGCCAGGATTCCCTGCCGCATCAAAGACCATGAAATCATAGGTTTCATCGGAAATGATCACGAAATCCCGTTCAAGGGCCAGCGCACACAATGCGCGCACATCTGCCTCGTCATAGACCGTGCCCGTGGGATTGCCGGGGTTGCACAGAATGACGGCGCGGGTCCGGTCGGTCACGGCGGCACGAATGGCCGCCACGTCCAGCCCCCAATCATGGGCGCGCAGCGGCACATACACGGGCATGCCTTCGGCCATGAGCACCTGCTCGGCGTGCGAGGCGTAGCCCGGCGAAGGGATAATGACCTCGTCGCCCCGGTCCACAATGGTAAGCATGGCCATGAGCAGGGCCTCCATGGCCCCGACGGTCACTCCCACCTCGGTGTCCGGGTCGACCACAAAGCCCTTGTCCTGCTCAAGGCGGCTTGCAATGGCCTCACGCAGGGCGGGAAGTCCGGGCTGCAGAGAGTATTTTCCTATGGAAGGCTCATCCCGCAACGCCCGGCACACGGCCTCGGCAATGTGGGGCGGCGTGGCGAAGGAGGGCACCCCCTGCCCGAGGGAGACACACCCACCCACCCGTGCGGCCAGCATGGGCATGAGCTTGGTGGCGGAAATGCGGATATTCTGCACGCGACGACTGATCTTGTGAATGGATGCCATGAGCGCTCCGATACTCTGCGGTTGGACGATGAATTCAGCGAGGCCGCACCATACACTCCGCAACCGCGCCCTTGCAACAGCCAACTGCCGATGCTACCGGAAGGAACGGCCCCTGCCGGACCATGCCCATGAAATACACCGTCAGCATAGAACGCGCCCTTGCGGGCACCCGCGAAGTCCCCCGCAACGCCAAGCTGGTGCTCCACGCAGCTCCCAGCGAAGTGGCATGGCACATCGCCCTCAAGTTGCTGGGCTACCTTCTTTTCATGGAATATGCCCCCCGCATCGAGGAGGGCATAGGCTGGCACTACAAGCCGGATCTTGTCTCGCTCAACGACCAGGGGGCGCTGCGCCTGTGGGTGGACTGCGGCAACATCGCCGTGCGCAAGATAGAACGGGTTGCCCAGAAGGTGGGGCCGGATGTGCCGTTCATCATCCTGCGGCGAACCGCACGGGATGCGCAGCTGCTGGCCCAGTCACTGGGACGGATGCGCTACCCCGGACGAGTTCGCCTGCTGGCCTTTGAAAACGGCATGGTGGACGCCCTGGCCGCCCATCTGGATACGACCAATCACATCCGCGCAACGCTTTCCGCCCACGCAGAGCAAGGCAGGACCACCGGGTCGGACGGGACTGAAGCCATACCTCCGGAAGCCTTGGCCTCCATCACTCTGGACATTGCCAACAGGAAGGGGCATGGCGCGTTCACGAGCACCATCACCCAGCTGCAGCCTGGAGACTCCGGCTAGGCATCCGCAGGAGACACGGTACCATCTTCCGCCACCTGCAGCTGGAGGACGCCCGCCTGCACCGCCAGCCCTGTAATCTGGGCGGCCACCACGGCCTCGCCGAAGCGGTACACCGTCACCTCCACGAACCCCTCCTTGCCCATGGCATAGCCCTGCCGGGCCACGTAACTGAGGGTCTCCTCCCGCGGCAGCAGACCGTGTGCGGCAAGATAGACGCCCGCTGGCCCGTTGGCCATGCCGGTCACTGGGTCCTCGTCAATGCCCTCCGACGGGGCGAAGCAGCGCCCGTCAATAAGGTAGTCAGCCTCGGGATCCGCCAGCGCAAATGCGTAGATCGTGGTCCCCACCCGTGGCGCCAGTGCGGTCAGAGCCCCGAAATCCGGCTGCATGTCGTGCAGGGTATTGGTGTCCCGCAGCGGCAGGATAACGGTCTGTGAGCCCGTGGACACATACTGCGTGGGAATATCCGTGCGCACGGCTTCCACGGGGATGCGCAACGCAGCGGCGATGGCCGTCACGTCCGCCACATCCAGCGCCCTTCCCAGCTGCGGTTCCCCCTGCGTCATGGCCACCTGCACCCGTCCGGCCGCATCACGGCCGATAAGCACGGGCATGCGCCCGGCACCGGTATCCATGGCGTGATTGGCCTCCGTTATCCCCCGGGCCTCGGCCAGGGCGAAGTGGGTGGCAATGGTGGCATGGCCGCACACCGGCACCTCCACCGTGGGCGTGAAAAAACGGACCCGCATGTCCGCACCATCCGGCCCCACGGGAATCCCTGCAGGCACGGAAGAAGCCGGGGTATCAGGCGGCAGCACGAAGGCGGTTTCGGAAACGCCCACATACGCGGCAATGGCCTGCATCTGCCGGGCGTCCAGCCCCTCTGCCGCAAGCACCACGCCAGCCCTGTTGCCCTTGCCGACCGTGGTGGTAAAGGCATCCACAAGAAGAACGGTCACATCCATTTCTCTCCTCCTTCACGCAGCAGCGCGCGTCTTTCGGCGCATAGCAAAAAAGCCGATGCCTTGCAGCATCGGCCCTCATACACAGTCCGTAAACAATGGCCGCACCACGGACGGCTACAGGGAACGGTACAGCTCCATGTAGCTTTCCGCCATGCGTTGGTCCGAAAACCGTTCCACGGTTGCGAATCCGCCTTCAACAAGGCGGGCATTCAGGGCGGCATCTCCCATAAGGCGTTGCAGACGATCCGCAAGCGCCACATGATCACGATTGGTGAAGACCAGCCCGTTCTCGCCGTCCTGAATCAGTTCGAGGTTGGAAGGCAGGTCGGAGGCGATCACGGGCAGGCCCGTGGCCCAGCCTTCCTTGATCGTGCCGGACGAGCCTTCTCCGTCCACGGAGGGCACGACGAGCAGGTTGAAGTCCGGCAGAAACGCGCGGCTATCCTGCCAGCCCAGCATGGCCAGACGGGTATCCACCCCCAGTTCCGCCGCCAGAGCGGCAACCGGGGCAAACTGTTCGCCCGTCCCCAGCATGCGGACCTCCCACGGCATGAGCCCCGGCACCTTCTGCAGCTCGGCCAGCGCCCTTACGAGCACCTCATGCCCCTTCTGCTGCGTGAAGGCCCCGACCATGCCGATGACCGTTCGGCCGTCGCCGCGTTCACGCCTGCGCGCATAGCGGCTGCAGTCAATGCCGGAATGGATGGTCCGGACCTTTTCCTGCGGCATGCCGGAAGCAACCAGCACATCCGAAATTTCCTGGCTTACCCCCACAACGGCATCGGCGCACAGGTACTTGCTGCCGCGCATGCCTTTCTTGAGGGGATAGGAGACCCGCCGGGAATGCACCACCACCACCCTGTTTGCCCAGAGTTTCTTGCAGAAGGCGGCAAGGGCGGCACTTCTGGCGCAGTGCGAATGCACGATGCGCACCCCGTCGCGGTACACCAGACGCCGGATGGCATGCAGGGTACGCGGGTCCCACTCCCGGGTACCGGAAAGCGGAACGGCACGCACGCCCTCAAGGCCGGAGACCTGCTCCAGCAAGGGACTACGAGCCGGGGCGGCAACGATGGGGGAAAAGGCACCGGAAGCAGCCAGAGCGCGGGCAAGATAGTACACCTGCCACTGGCCGCCACGCATTTCCCTTCCCAGATCGAGCAACAATATATGCATCAACGAAATGAATTCCTGTCAGATAATGGTCGGCAACACTCCCGGGGTGAAACACCACACGCCCACGCGGTACCAACAAACCGGTATCCGGGAGGCAGATTCCACCCTAGCGGATTGCCACACCCTGTTCCTTGATATCCTGATCCAGCAGTTCGCGGATTTCCCGCGCCACCGGGCCGGGCTTCACGTCATGAATGGGCTGGCCTTCAAACCGGACAATGCTGACACAGCCGCCCGTGGTCCCCATGACCATGAGTTCGCGGGCACGATAGATGTCGTCTTCGCGCACCCTGCGGAACTCCACAGGCATGCGGTCCTTCATGAGGTCCACGGCGCGCATGATGGTGGTTCCCGTCAGTGCGTTGGTGAACTCCGGAATGACAAGTGTCCCCCTCTGGTCCACCAGGGCCACGTTCTCCGTGGCGCCCTCGGCCAGAAAATCGTCGTCATCGAAGCTGAGCGGCAGATTGAGGCCGCGTTCCGTCGCCTCTCGGCGCATGAGCACGTTGGGGATGTAGTTGGCATTCTTCATCCGGGCCATGTACCCCGGCTTGGCCGGAATGGAGGACCGGAACGCCGTAAGCCCCTTGTCGTACAGCTCCTGCGGGAAGGCCTTGAACTGGTAGGCCACCACGTACAGACTGGCGACGGGACATTCGGCGGGATCAATGCCGAACCCTCCGGGGCCACGCCCCACAAGGATGCGCAGCATGCCGTTTTCGGTTTCGGCGGCGCATGCCACCTCCACGGCGATCTCGCGCAGCCGCTCCCATGTGCAGGGAGGCTGCAGATACAACCCCTTGGCGGAACGCTTCATGCGCTCGATATGGGCATCCAGCTGATAGATGCGCCCATCCACCCACTTGATGCTTTCGAAGATGCCGTCCCCGCGATGCGCCAGATGGTCATCCATGGGCAGCAGCATCAGGCGCGGATTCCGGCAGATGCAGCCCAGCCTGTGCTCGTAGAATGCAAGAACCCCCTGTTCGCCCGCGCGGCGGGCGGACAGGAGCTTCTGCACATATTCTTCAGTATCGCAAACGGGTATCACGTTGCTTCCTGTATTTCCGACAGTTAGATGAACACCGAGGTATCTTTCACGCCCAGCAGGTTGCGCTCCACCAGCTCTTCGGAAATCTGCACGGCATTGAGCGCGGCGCCCTTGCGGATGTTATCGGCAACAATCCACATGTTCAGGCCGTTCTCGATGGTGTCATCCTCGCGGATGCGTCCCACGAAGGTGGCGTCTTCCCCGGCAGCCTCGATGGCCATGGGGTAGATCTTCTCCTTGGGATTATCCAGCACGGTAATTCCGGGGGCCTGGGTGAGAATGACGCGGGCGTCACGGGCCGAGAGCTTCTTCTCGGTCTCAATGTTCACGGCTTCGCTGTGGCCGTAGAACACGGGAATGCGCACGGCCGTCGCCGTCACCTTGATGCCGGGGTCGCCGATGATCTTCACGGTTTCGTGCACCATCTTCATTTCTTCCTTGGTGTAGTCGTTGTCCAGGAAGACATCGATCTGCGGCAAGGCGTTGAAGGCGATCTGGTAGGGGTACACCTTGGGCTCGGGCTGCTGCATGTTGAACAGCTGACGAACCTGGGTTTCCAGTTCCTCAATGGCCTTCTGACCGGTACCGGAAACAGCCTGGTAGGTGGAAACCACCACGCGCTTGATGCGTGCGGCATCATGCAGCGGCTTGAGCGCCACGACCATCTGGATGGTGGAACAGTTGGGGTTGGCGATGATGCCGTTGTGCCACTCCAGGTCCTGCGGATTCACCTCCGGCACAACCAGCGGACAACGCTTGTCCATGCGCCATGCGCTGGAGTTGTCCACCACCACGCAGCCGACCTTGGCGGCATGGGGAGCAAACTTCTCGGAGGTGGAGCCACCAGCGGAGAAGATGGCGATATCAACGCCTGCAAACGAATTTTCAGTCAGTTCCTCGACGGTGAGCTCACCGCCCTTGAAGGGAACCTTGGTGCCCGCGGAACGGGCGGAGGCAAGGGCAATAACCCTGTGAGCAGGGAAGTCCCTCTGCTCGAGCGTCTTCAGCATTTCGCGGCCTACGGCACCTGTCGCGCCGACAACTGCCACGACCAACTTTTCTTTGCTCATTGGAATATCTCTCCTTAATCACACAACTACGCACCATTCGGTGGAATGCTAAGACATTCCCGAATCCCTTGCCTTGGTATCCTCCGGAGTCCGCCAACTCCGGCATTATATCCTGCATGCGCCGCATGGGCCTATGCGGTGCATGGAACAACCGTGTTACGAAACACCCTTCTTCACGAGTATCTCGCCCATGACCCTGTCTGTTCCGTTGATATGCCGGAACCACCAGTCGGTCAGAAAATCAAGCAGTTCCGGCGTAATGCCGGTTCCCTTGTCGAGGTACTCCAGCAGAAAGTTCACGCAGTCGGTGAAGAACGCGCGGTGCTGCTGCATGTGCTCCTCAAAATTCGGGATCTCACTGATGTAGGGCTGCATGTACCTGCGCTCGGTGGCAAAATGCACCTGGGCGTAGGTATTCACCTTGTTGATGAGATCGGCCAGGGCGGCGTGCTCGTCGCCCTCCATGTAGGCATAGTAGAGCTGATTGATCAGATCGGTCAGCTCGGCATGCTGTTCGTCGATTTCCTTCACGCCAACACTCATGCTGGCGTCCCATAAGAATGTGCCCATGAGCCCTCCCGGGTTTCGCGACGAAGCTCGTCCGGCCCCCCAAAAACATCCGGAACCGGGGTAGCGAGAACATCCTCCAGCATAGGCCAACATGCGGTCAAAGACAATGCGTAGTTGGCCGGCTCCGGTCTAAAACCTGCGAATGAGTATCACCCCGAAAACCAGCAGAGCCACCCCGACCAGACGCATGAGCGAGAGGGGGCGCTCCGCATAGCCGAGCAGCCCGAAGTGATCCAGCCCCACAGAGGCCAGCATCTGTCCTGCCACAACCAGTCCCACCATGGTGGCGGCGCCCAGGCGCGGAGCAAGAAAGGTCACCACCGTAACGAAGAGGGCGCCCAGCAGCCCGCCCACCCAATGCCACCACTGGGTGGTGGAACCGGCGAAAGAGGGAAAGGGAACCCGCGCCGCCACGCAATAGAGGATGAGCGCCAGCGTCCCCACGGTGAACGAGACAAGGGATGCAAGGGCGGGGTGCCGTGCCCAGTGCAGCTGCAGCTGGGCATTAATGCCCGCCTGCGTGGGCAGGGTTGCCCCGGCCAGCAGGGCTAGCCCTATGAAAAACCAGTTCATGCATCCCCCCTGTCCGGAGCGGCCCCGGAATATGTCTTCAGTGCGTCCACGATGGCGATGTCGGCCTCCAGAAACGGCATCCGCATGGCCTCATCGTGCGTGAACCAGCCCACCTCATGCCCTTCAAGCGGCACGACCGCGCCGTCGAAAACCGTGATGTGATAGAAATAGAGATTCACGGTCAGCTCGCAGTATTCATGGCGCACATGCTGCCAGAACGACCACTCCCGGGGCGTAATGGCCATCTCTTCCCGGAACTCGCGCACCAGTGCCGCCTCGGGCGATTCATCCGTCTCGATCTTGCCGCCGGGGAATTCCCAGAATCCGGCAAACCGCTTTCCCTCGGGCCGCCTGGCCGCAAGAAACCGGCCGTCCTTCCAGACAATACCCGCCACCACGTGTAGTTCCTGCATAGTCTCCTCCTGCGTCCGGCGGTTATTCCACGCCATCCACCAACGCGGCCTTGCGCGCTTCAAGTTCATTGATGGCCGCTTCCATCTCGCCCATGCGCTCCATGAGCGTTTCGCCCTGCGCCTGCAGGGCGTGGAACCGCTTGAGCAGATCTGCCGCCTTGGCGGAATCGGCGTACACGGCGGGGTCCGCCAGCAGCGCCTCCACCTCGCCCTGCTCACCGAGCAGGGCCTCGAATTCCTTTTCCAGCCGGGCGTAGGCTTCCTGCTTGGGCTTGAGCTCCTTGTAGACGGCATTGCGCAGTTCCGCCTGCTGCCGCTTGATGCGCTTCTGCTCCTCGCGGCTCAGACCGCCGCCACGGGGGCCGTCGGCATCCTTGCGGGCCGTGTCGGCGTTCATCTGACGCCGGGCCTTGTCATACTCCTCGAACCCGGACTCGTACACGCTGAATCCGTTCTCGTTGAGGGCCCACACCTGGTCCGCCACGGAAGACAGCAGATGCCGGTCATGGGCCACCATGAAGATGGTGCCGTCATAGGCGTCAAGCGCCTCCACAAGAGCCTCGCGCGATTCGAGATCAAGATGGTTGGTCGGTTCGTCCAGCACAAGGAAGTTGCTGCGCGAGAGGAACAGGGTAGCCAGCAGGAGACGGCTCTTCTCGCCGCCGGAAAGCGAACGCACCTGCCGCTCGAAAAAGCCCTGCCCCAGCATGAACAGCCCCAGCACGGACATGAGCTCCTCTTCCGTGGTGCGGGGGTCGGAAAGCCGCCGAATCTCGCCCAGCACCGTACCCGAGGCATTCAGGATGTCCAGCTGATGCTGGCTGAAATAGCCCATGCGCACCTTGGAACCGAACACCACGTTGCCACGCTCACGCTCCATGCGCCCGGCAATGAGCTTGAGCAGGGTGGATTTTCCGCAGCCGTTATGGCCCACGAGAGCCACGCGCATGCCCCGGTAGAGCTGAAAATCCAGAGCGGGCCACAGCCGGGTGCCGTCAGGGAAGCTGAAATCCAGCCCCACCACGCTGCACACGGTCTTGTCCGCTTCCACCGGCTCGGGCCATTTGAATTTCAGGGTCTTGCGGCGGGCCTCCACCTGAATGCCGTCCAGCTCTTTCTCCAGCCGGGCTGCCATCTTCTGCTTGGACCCGGCCTGACGGGCCTTGCTGGCCTTGGCCTTGAAACGGCGCACGAAATCCATCTTGCGCTCGATCTCTCCGGCAAGACGCTGCTGTTCCCGCACCTTCTGGCCCTCCACTTCCTCCTGCAGAGCCAGGAACTGGGTGAAGTTCCCCTTGCGGAACATGGGCTTGGACGCTCCGAGGTAGAGGACATGCGTGCCGATCTTGTCCATGAACACCCGGTCATGCGCCACGAAAACCAGCACGCCCTTGTAATCGAGCAGAAAGTTTTCCAGCCATTCCACGGCTTCAAGGTCAAGGTGGTTGGTGGGTTCGTCCAGCAGCAGCGCATCGGCTCCGGCCGTGAGCACTCGGGCCAGCTTGGCGCGCTCGCGCCAGCCGCCGGAAAGCTGCCGGATGGGCATGTGCCACTTGCGTTCGGCAAAGCCGAGGCCGGAGAGCACGGTCTTGGCCCTGTGCTCCGGGTTGTGCCCGTATATCTGCTCCAGCTCCGCCTGCCGGGTGCCCAGTCGCTTCAGGGCGGCCTCGTCTCCCGCATTGGTGGCGGCCTCCCACTCGTCCCAGAAATCATTCCAGTCGGGGAGCACTTCCAGCACCCAGTTGATGAGCGGCGTCTCCAGCAGTTCCTCGTCCATCTCCTGCGCCACATAGCCCATGCGGCACTCCCTGGGCACGGCGACCTTGCCGCCATCGGAGGAGATGACCCCGGCTATCAGCTTGATAATGGTGGACTTGCCGCAACCGTTGGGGCCGCAGACACACAGGCGCACGCCGGACTGAATCTCCAGCGAGAAATTGGCGAACAGGTCGTGTCCGCCATAGGTCTTGGTCAGGTTCTGTATATTGATATTCATGCTCGCCTCGTAGGGATGCTAGCGCATACCAGAAGCCGGGCCGCTTGGCTAGCAAAGGAGATTCCCGTTATGGCCTGCCTTTTGCAAAACCTCCTGCACGCGGCATGTGCCGCAAGGAGGATCCCATGCAAGACAGTATGTACAGCGCCCTCTTCGGAGCGCTCTCCAACGAGCACCGGCTCAACAGTATTACCAACAATCTCGCCAACGTGAACACCACGGGGTACAAGAAGGACGAGCTTGCCTTCAAGGATACCTTCATCATGTTCGCGCATGACCAGATCATGGAACCTGTTGCCACGGTGCGCTCCAAGAAACTCTTCCCGGAACCCATTCATATTGCCAAGCCGAGACTTGCCGTCTCCAAGACGGACTTTTCTCAAGGAAGCCTGAAGGTTACGGGAGGACCACTGGACGTTGCCCTGCATGGGGAGGGGTTCTTCAAGGTACAGACGCCGGACGGGGAATACGTGACCCGCAACGGCCACTTCCGTCAAACGGCTGACGGTACCCTCGTCACGGAACAGGGCTGGCCTGTCCTCGGCACCGGCGGTCCCATCACCCTGCCCGCCAATGCCAAGGTCACCATCGACGATGCCGGACAGGTCTTCAACGGCAACGAGGTTGTGGGCCAGCTGCAGGTGGTGACCTACGAAAACCTGGACGTGCTGGAAAAGCGCGGCCGCAATCTCTTCCAACCCAGGCCCGGAGCCAACGCGGCGGAGATTCCCGCCGAGGGCACCACCGTGGCTCAGGGTTTTCTCGAAACATCGAATGTCGAAGTGGTGACCGAGATGGTGAACATGATCGAAGCCCAGCGCCAGTTCGAAGCATACACCAAGGTAATGCAAAGCACGGACACGCTGGACAAGGATGCCATCCAACGCGTCGCCAAGGCGAAGGCATAATTTTTCAGGAGGTTACGGACCATGATGCGTTCTCTCTGGACCGCTGCCACGGGCATGGTCGCCCAGCAGCTCAACATCGACGTCATTTCGAACAACCTGGCCAACGTGAACACGGTCGGGTTCAAGAAAAGCCGCGCGGAATTCGAGGACCTGATGTATCAGACCCTCAAGATCGCCGGTTCTTCCAACGGCGGTGACAACGCCATTCCCACCGGCATTCAGGTGGGCATGGGCGTACGCCCCACCACGGTGCACAAGTTCTTCACCCAGGGCGACTACTCCAACACCGGCAACAGCCTGGACATGGCCATCGAAGGCGACGGCTTCTTCCAGGTCGATGTGAACGGCGAGCTCATGTACACCCGCGCCGGCTCCTTCAAGCTCGACTCGGACGGTACCATCGTCAACGCCAACGGCTACGTCCTGCAGCCCCAGTTCACCGTGCCTGCGGAAACCAAGAACATCTCCATTTCCGAAACGGGCCACATTGCCGCCCTGGACAGCTCGGGTGCGGAACTGGCGGCAGCGGATATCCCGCTCTACACCTTCATCAATCCGTCGGGCCTCGATGCCCGCGGGCGCAACCTCTATTCGGAAACGGACGCCTCGGGCGCCGCCACCGAAGGCGTTCCCGGCACGGACAACGTGGGCACGATCTCCCAGGGCTTCCTGGAAATGTCCAACGTGGAAATCGTGGATGAAATGGTCAACATGATCGTGGGGCAGCGTGCCTACGAAATGAACTCCAAGGCCATCCAGACCTCTGACAGCATGCTGCAGATGGCCGTGCAGCTCAAGCGCAGCTAAGCCCGGTAACGCCCTGACCAACTGAAGGAGACGACATGAACGCAAGGCACGCCATACACCTCGCCACACGGACCGCCCTGTTCGCGGCCGTGCTGCTGCTCGCTACCGTGGCAGCGGCGGGTGCACGGATCGATGCCGACTGGCGCATTCATATCCGTGACGCCGCCGTGGTGGCGGGCAAGCGGGTACACCTGGGAGAGATTGCCGACCCGGTGGGAGACATCAATCCCAAGAACTGGGCCAACTTCGCCCGCATGGAGCTCTGGCCGGCGCCCCCCAAACCGGGACGCCCCATGACCATCTCCAAGACGCGCCTGCGCAAGGAACTGGGGAAATACCTGGGAGATGCCGCGGAGCTGGCCATCTACCCCTCGTCCCTGGCCATACAGCAAGGCGGTGCCGTGCTGCTGGAAGCCGAGCTGAACAAGCTGGTTGTCAGTTCATTGACACCTCTCACCGCGCAGATGCGCGGCGAGGTGAGCATCCGGAACACGCAGTTGCCGTCGTTCGTCTTCCTCAGTGACCGACTCAACAAGCTTGAGGTGGAACCGCCCACCTCCATGGCCCCGGGGCAAATCACCATCCGGATGCGCGAAGTGACCCCCAAGGGGGACCTTGTCCGCCGCATTACAGGAGGCGCCACGCTGGATCAGTGGATTACCGTGCCCTGTGCGGCCATCCCCGTGAACCGGCATGATCCCCTCACCCCGGATGCCGTGACCTTTGCCAAGAAGAACCTCGCCTACCTGAACGGCGAAGTCTGGGACGGCAAGGGCGGTCCATGGCGGCTGCTCCGGCCCATCGGGGCGGGCAGCGTCATCTACCAGTCCGACATCGAGATGCTCCCCGTGCTCACCAAGGGCACGCGCGTCGAACTCATATACAGGGGCAAGCAGCTGCGCCTGACCGTTCCCGTGGAAACCCTGGCCGACGGAAAACCGGGGGATACCATCCCGGTCCGCAATTTGCACAGCAAGAAGGAAGTCTATGCCACGGTGCAGGATGAAAACACGGTGGTCATCGGAAACTAGCGGTTGCCCCGCGCAACCCGCGCAGGCCGGCGCTTCCGGCCACAAGAGGTGGAACATGAACATGCACAGACACAAAGCCGGTTTTTTGGCACTGCTGCTCGCCGGCGCCCTGCTGGGCGGATGTCAGGCCGCCAAGGAAAAGCCCGGCCCCATGCCGCCCATGATGCCCTCGCCTGCGGCCATGACGCCGGAGGAGCAGGCTGCGAACCCCGGATCGCTGTTTGACGATGCAGAGGCCAACTACCTCTTCACCGACAACCGCGCCCGCCGGGTCGGCGATATCGTGCTGGTGAACATCGTGGAAACCACCACCGCCAAGAACAAGGCCGAGACCACCACCGAAAAGGAATCAAACATGAATCTCGGGGTGAGCACCTTCTTCGGCCACAGCCGCGTGGGGCTCGGCCCGCTCTCCATACCGGGCAGTCTGGGCGGCACCACCACCCCCATGCTGAGCACATCAGCCACCTCCGACTTCACGGGCAAGGGCGAGACCAAGCGTGAAAACACCTTTACCTCCACCATTGCCTGCCGGGTCATCAAGGTGCTGCCCGGCGGCCTGCTGCAGCTGGAAGGCGCACGGGAAACCCGCGTGAACGACGAAACGCAGTACATGGTCATCAGCGGCCTCGTCCGCACCTCTGACGTGGATGCCGACAATGCGGTCCAGTCCACGCAGCTCGCCAACGCGCGCATCGCCTACTACGGAGAGGGCGCCGTGGCCGACAAGCAGAAACCGGGCTGGTTCGTCCGGCTCATGGATAATGTCTGGCCCTTCTAGGGCCATGGAGAATTTCGCATGCAAGCCATCACGTGTACCATATCCCCGCGCCCGTCCCTGTGGCACCGGTCAACCTCCATGCTGGCGGCAACGCTCGCAGTACTGGCGCTGCTGCTCGGCCTTGCGCACCCCGCAGGTGCCGTGCGCATCAAGGACATAGCCACCTTCGGCGGCGTACGTGACAACCAGCTCGTGGGCTACGGCCTCGTGGTGGGCCTCGGGGGCACCGGGGACGGCAAGTCCTCCACCTTCACGGTCAGTTCCATGGCCAACATGCTGGACAAGCTCGGCGTCAGTGTCGACCGTACCGCGCTCAAGCCCAAGAACGTCGCCGCCGTCATGGTCACGGCCAAGATGCCCGTCTCCTCGCAGCCGGGCTCCCGTCTGGATGCCACGGTGTCCAGCATCGGTGACGCCTCCAGTCTGCTGGGCGGCGTCCTGCTGCTCACCCCCCTCAAGGGCATTGACGGCAAGGTCTATGGCCTGGCGCAGGGCCCGTTGGCCCTCGGCGGTTTCTCGGTACAGGGTGCCGCAGCCAGCGCACAGAAGAACATCACCACCGTGGGACGCATTCCCAACGGTGTTTCCGTGGAGCGCGGGGTTCCCTTCCAGTTCAATAATCAGGACACCCTGACCCTGCACATGAACACGCCGGACTTCTCCACCACCCAGCAGGTCGTGGAACGTCTGAACAACAGCATCGGCGGCGACTTTGCCCAGGCCTCGGACATTTCCACCATACGCCTGCGCATTCCGCCCGAGTACCAGAGCAACCTCGTGCCGCTCATGGCCTCCATCGAAAACCTTCAGGTCACCCCCGACAGCAAGGCCAAGGTGGTGGTGGATGAAAAGACCGGCACCGTGGTGGTCGGACAGGACGTCCGTATCTCGCGTGTGGCCATTGCCCATGGCGCCCTGCAGATCGTGGTGCAGGAAAATCCGCAGGTTTCCCAGCCCGGCGCCTTCAGCCCCGGACAGACCGTGGTCACGCCGCAGACCGATGTGGCAGCCAAGGAAGAGAATCGCCGTCTCGTGCTGATGGAGGGGGCCACCCTGCAGGAACTGACCGACGGCCTGAACGCCATTGGCGCAACCCCGCGCGACCTCATTTCCATCCTCCGCGCCCTCAAGGCGGCCGGTGCGCTCCATGCGGAGCTTGAGGTGATCTAACATGGCCACTCCCCTCGACACACAAATGCTCAGCACGCAGATGAGCGGGCAGGAACTGACCCGCCGCAAGCTGGAAATGGACGCCCTCAGGCAGCGCCTGAGCGATCCCAATGCCCGCGACAAGAAGCTGCGCGAAGCCGCCGAGGGCTTTGAGGCCATTTTCGTCCAGAAGATCTGGCAGCAGATGCGGGCCACCGTGCCCAAGGAAGGCTACCTGCACGGCAAGGACGAGGAATTTTGGCAGGGCATGTTCGACCAGGAACTGTCCAAGAAGATGACCGAGGCCGGAGGCATTGGCCTGTCCGACATGCTCTATGAACAGTTGAAGGGCAAGATCAACGACGCCAGCCGCACCACGGCCCCCAGCCGGGTGAACAACCCCCTGCCCCTGTCGCCCCTGCGGGAAGCCGACACGCCGGAGCACCCGGTAAAGGCGGATATCGAAGAGGACACGGACCCGTTGTACACCCCGCTTGATCAGGAAGCCTCCACGCGCATCGGCGATCAGGCCGGGAAGACGGCCGACACCGAGTCCGCCCGTACGATCGCGCCCCCGCCCTTTTCCGAGAATGACAAGGCCGTTCTGACCAAGGTCGAGGAATTGGCCAAGAGCATTGTGCGCGAACAGCAGAATGTCCCCGGAGACCCCGCCCCGTCGGGCGGTCCCGGCCCCATGGAAGGCGGCAGCACAGGTGAGGCTGTCCCCAGCGCCATGACGCCCGTTTCCGGACTGGGCGGCCTGGGTGGACTGGGCGGCCCGGTCAACCGCGATCCCGAAATGGGCATGCTGAACTGGCCCCTGCCCGGCCGCATAACCTCCGACTTTGGCTGGCGCAACGATCCCTTCACCGGACAGCGGGAATGGCATGCGGGCGTCGACATCGGCGGCGAAACCGGTGATCCCATTGCCGCGGCATGGGACGGCATTGTGGTCTACGCCGGCGAACGCGAGGGCTATGGCAACCTTGTTGTGCTGGAGCATGAAGGCGGATGGCGCAGCTACTACGGCCATACCAGCAAGATTGACGTGGAAGTCGGCGACGAAGTTCGTTCCGGCAAGAAAATTGCAGAAGTTGGCAATACAGGCCGTTCCACAGGGCCGCACCTGCACTTCGAAATACGGCAGGGCGAGCTTGCCTGGAACCCGGAGCAAGTCAGAAACCGCCTGTTGGCGGGACTTTCAGTGGGACGGCAAAGCTAACGGAGGTATCCCATGTTCGAATACACACACGGCAATCTTATCCGCCAGCACAAGGGCCTCCTTGTTCTCGAGACGCTCGTTGAGGAAGAGTTTGCCCATCTTAGGAAAAATAAACCTCAGGACGTCACTGCCACCGAATTTGCCATCCACGAACTGATGCGTCAGCTTGCCGTGGAACGGCTGGAACTCAAGAAAATGCTGGGTGACAAGCGCCTTCGGGATGTCATGCCCATGCTGCCCGAAGAGCAGCAGGAAATCTTAAGCGCCCTGCTCCAGGAAATCGACGACGTGGAACAGCGCTGCGCACGGCAGGCATCCATCAATGCCAAGCTGGCCCTTGCTCTGCACGACCAGAGCCAGGGACTGCTCGACTTCATCCAGAACCAGATCATGCCCAAGAATCAGGGCACCTACGGCAAGATGGGCCGGTACACCCAATCACGTCCCGAAGCCTCCCTCATCAGGGGACGGCTCTAGGGGAGGTTCTCCATGAGTGGTCTTACCTCACTGCTTAACCTTGGCAACGGAGCGCTCTTCGCTTCGCAGAGTGCCATTCAGGTAACGGGCAACAACATCGCCAACGTGAATACCGAAGGGTATTCGCGCCAGGCCGTGCGCTTCGAGGAAAACGTTTCCATCGACAGCCGCCCCGGCCAGCTCGGCACCGGCGCCATTGCCGCAGAGGTCTTCCACTACTTCAACAAGTTCGTGGAAGAGCAGTACAACGACCGCAGCTCCATCTACCAGCGCTGGGACACCCAGCAGGAAGTGCTGCAGAGCGTGGAAAGCCTGTTCAACGAAGCCAACTCCGACGGCCTGAACGCCATGATGAACCAGTTCTTCAACGACTGGCAGGAACTGGCCAAGCGTCCCGACGACGATGCCGTGCGCGAAGCCCTGCTGGCGCACAGCGACAACCTGCTCATGCTGCTGCACGACACGGACCAGAACCTCACGCGCATGCAGAACCAGATGGACGACTTCATCAGGCAGGAAGTGACGGACGCCAACGACCTGATCACGCGCATCGCGGACCTGAACCGGCAGATCCAGATCCATGACGTGCCCGGCGTCAACAATGCCAACACGCTCATCGACCAGCGCAACGGGCTGGTCCGCGACCTTGCGGAAAAGATGGACGTGGATGTCATCGACAACGGCGGCGGAGACTTCACGGTCAACACCAAGGCCGGCTACACGCTGGTGGACGGTCCGGAGGCCTTTGAAATCAAGTTCACGGGCCCGGATTCCTACAAGCAGCTGGCCACCGGCTCTTCGTTTGATGGTGAAATCGGTTTCGACGGGCAGGACGAATACGAGTACACCGTGGAAGTGGTGCAGGGCGGCACCGTGACCAGTAACGCCGGCACCGGCGCGGCCCTGTTCCGCGTCTCGCTCGACGGCGGACGGACCTGGCTGAAGGATGACGACGGCACGGACAAGCTCTTTGCCGCACGACCGGAATCGGAGATGGTTTCCGTGCAGGGCATCGACATCTACTTCAAGCCCGGCACCCAGAATCTTTCGCAGGGCGACACGTTCACCGTGGTGCCCAAGAATCACCTGACCTGGGTTTCACCCACCACGGAAGACATCAATATCACGCCCCAGTCGTTCTTTGACGGCACGGACAACCAGCGGCGCATGACAGGCGGCTCCATTGCCGGGTATTTCGCCCTGCGCGACTTCAGCGTCGGCAGATACAAGGAACGCCTCGATTCCCTCAGCGAATCACTGGCCTGGGAAGTGAACCGCCTGCACAGCCAGGGCGGCGGCGAAACGCCGCTGACCAACCTGTACGGCACCTACAGCGTCAGCAAAAGCGACGTCCCGCTTGCCTCCAACAGCTCCGGGCTGCACTACGGAGACAGGCTGGCCGAAGGGAACATGACCTTCTACGCCTATGATACGGCAACCGGCGAGCTGGCCTCGTCCGCGTCCTTCGGTCCGCTGGACTTCGATCCCGCCACGCCGGGCATTCAGAATTTCGACCCGACGCAGCACAGCCTGCAGGACGTGCAGGATGCTTTCAACAGCACCTTCGGCACCTTTGTCACGGCCACCATTCAGGACAACAAGCTGGTGCTGAACTCCAAGAGCGGCTATGCCTTCCAGCTTGGCACGGATTCCACGGGGCTCAATGCCGCACTGGGGCTGAATACCTTCTTCAAGGGAGAATCCGCCGCCACCATCGCCATCCGGGATGACGTGCGGCAGAACTCCAACCTGATCAATGCGGGCAGCGTGAACGGCAGCGCCGAATCCAACGACGGCGACAACAAGACCGCGCTCTCCATCGCCGAACTGAAAAACAAGGATGTCCGCATCAGCACAGCCTTCGACACCTCTTCCAACCAGACCCTTCAGGAATATTACAACTCCCTGGTGGGCGTGGTGGGTGCCGATACGGCCAACGCCAAGTTCAACGCCATGTTCAACGAAACGCTGGCCACCGACCTGAACGAGCGGCAGAACGAAGTGGCTGGCGTAAACCTTGATGAAGAGATGAGCAATCTCGTCAAGTTCCAGCACTCCTACAAAGCCGCAGCAAAGCTCATCACCACCGCAGACCAGATGATGCAAACGGTGCTCGGTCTGAAGAACTAGAGCGGAGAAGGGTAGTACCATGGCAGTAAGAGTATCGCAGCGCAGCCTGTTCACGAACTTCGTGAGCAACATGAACACATCGCTTGCCGACCTCATGGAATCCAATATCCAGGCCTCGAGCCAGAAGCGCATCAACAAGCCTTCTGACGACTCTATTGGTACGGCCCGCGTCATGAATTACCGCGACTCCCTTTCCGGCATCAATCAGTACCAGAAGAATATCGACACGGCCAAAAGCTGGCTCAACCTTGCCGATCAGACCCTGACGCAGGTGAACACCATTCTCACCCGCATGAAGGGCCTTGCCGAACAGGCCGCCACCGGTTCCGTGGACGAGAACAACCGCGAACAGATCAGCTACGAACTGCGCCAGCAGTACGAGCAGCTCATCAACCTGGCCAACACCCAGTACGAGGGGCGGCACGTCTTTGCAGGGCACAAGACCGGTGAATCCGCGTTCGTGAAGGGCCTGAACCTCACCTCCAATGATGCGGTCTTCTCCAACGGCAGCTTCTCCGTCACTGGTACCGCGGACAAGACCTTCCTGGTGCAGTTCACCAGCAACGCCACCATCGGCGGCGGCTCCGCCGTACCGCTGCGCTTCTCCACGGATGCCGGGCGTACATGGCAGGACGGCTCCATCCCGGCAGGTGATACTCAGCTCACCATCAACGGCGTGCAGATCACCTTCCAGAGCGGCACCAACGTGCAGGGCGTGGACACGACCAACGTTCACGAAACGCTCAGCAACGGCAGCATGAACGGTACATGGGTGTACGTACGCCCCACCGCAGTCTACATGGGCGACGACAACGACCTGCCCCCCACCATCACCCAATACGGGGATGCCCCGGTGGGCTTTTCCGCCACGGGCGTGTTCGCCGACGACATCACGGTCCGCATAGACAATTCCAACGCCAGCATGACCGGGCTCATCGAGTACTCGTACAGCCTGGACAACGGCAATTCATGGGTTACCGGCAACACCGCGCAGGATGCGAGCACGCTCAGCAGCGCGTCACTCATCATTCCGGGCGGCTTCCTCACCCTGACGGGCAGCAACGCCAGCCTGAACAACACGCAGGGCCAGCAGTTCATCGTGCACCCCCATCGGGGGGACGTGAAATTCGAGATCGCCCAGAACGAAACCATCACCGTCAACAGCATCGGCAAGGATGTGTTCGGTGGCGTATACCAGTCATATGGCGCCTCAAACGCCTCGGCAGTCTATGACGGCGACGGCAGAAACCTTTTCGAGGTAGTGGGACGCCTTGTGGGCTACATGGAGACCAACAACCAGAGCGGCATCCAGGAAGCACTGGCCGATCTGGACACGGCAAGCTCCCTCATCATGACGCAGGCAGCCTCGCTCGGCGGCCGCGAAAACAGGCTTGAGGTTGCGGGCAACGTGCTCGAAACCATTGAACTGGACGAAAAGGCAAGAATGAGTAATATTGAGGACATTGATGTGGCGGAGCTCATGACCAAGCTTGCGCAGCAGCAGCTTGTCTACAACAGTGTGCTCAAGTCGTCCGCCCAAATCATGCAAATGAACCTTACGAACTACATCTAATCGTCTATGCTCATTCTTACCCGGCGCCCTGGCGAAAGCCTGCATTTGGGCGACAACATAAAGATCACGGTTCTGAGCGTGCAGGGAAAGCAGATCAAGCTTGGTCTTGATGTGCCTTCCGACATGACCGTGTACCGGGAAGAAGTCTATCTCAGAGTCAAAGAACAAAACCGTCTGGCCCTTGAAACGAGCGACGCGGACCTGTTGGCGGCTACCCAGTTATGGCAAGGCAAAACGAAAAAGTAATACAGACGCGCCTCGGCAAACAGGTGGTGTCCCTGGACAAGGTTATCTACTTTCCCCGGGGCATCATGGGCTTTGAGGACATGCACGAATTCACCCTGCTGCAGCTCAAGGACGGCTCGCCGTTTCTCGTGCTCCAGAGCATGGATGATCCCCGCCTCGGCCTGCTTGTGGCCGATCCCTACAGCTTTCTCGAAGACTACCCCATCAGGGTGAGCGAGGCGGAGCAGAAGCTCCTGCGCCTGCAGAACATCCGCCAGGTTGCCGTGCTCGTCACCGTGAGCATTCCCCAGGGCGAACCGGAAAAGACCGCGCTCAACCTTACCGGCCCCATTCTCGTGAACCATCAGGCCAAGCTCGGGCTGCAGGTTCCGCAGGTGGACGGCAAGTTCCCCAGCCAGGTCTACCTGCACATGCCCAACGGCTAG
>QKEJ01000164.1 GCA_003252375.1 Halodesulfovibrio sp. | reverse complement strand
AGCTTTGCCTGCGCATCGTCAGAGGCGATGGTGCGGAAGAAGGTGGGGTAGTTGCCGGACTGGGTCAGCTCGGGGTTGGTCGCGCTGGGGGATATGACCGGGAGCTTGGCTTCAGTGTAAATGGGCAGGGCGGCCTTGGTGGCACCGGAGCAGATGTGGCCCAGCACGGCGACCACGCCGTCGGAAACCAGCTTGGTGGCAACGTTGGTGGCCTTTTCAGGCTTGCATTCTTCGTCCTGGATCAGCAGTTCAAGCTGCTTGCCGTGGATGCCACCCTTGGCGTTGACCTGGTCGACGATGATCTTGGCGGCGTTCACGGTGGGAATGCCATAGGAAGCAAGGTCACCACTGTGCGCGCCGGCCACGCCGAGCTTGATGGTGTCCGAAGCAGGAGCTTCCTTCTTAACCTCTTCTTTTTTAACTTCTTCTTTTTTTGCTTCCTCCTTCTTGTCCTGGCCACAGCCAAAGACAAGCAGGGAGGCAAGCAGCATAAGCACAACAACGCTAAAACGTTTCATCCAGTACCTCCAGTATGCGGTCAAACAGGTTACCTACCTCAACGACGGATCGTTGCCACGTTTCGTGGCATAATAATCAAACTGATCGCCATTGTTGTTGCTGAAAAGTGGAAGATTGTCAAAACAGGATGCTATGGAATGCTAAAATATATCAATTTGACACAATATACGATGAATTCTTGCTAATATGAAAACAAAAGCTCTGAATATGGGCTGAATTGTCTGATTATGTGCGGCAAGGTGTGGTGAATTGTCGGCAAGGGTGCTCGGAGATTGGCCCAATTGCTTGCGTGATTCGTTAACTGGAGAAATGAAAATTGCTGAAACCAGCGCGCTGGAAGGCCAGAGGCTGGTTTCGTCCGGTGAGTGGCCGCTCATTGGCGAATTTTTCCGTTCATCCTCCTGCCCCATGCAAGCCGCCGTTCACCGAAGAACGCGTGCATAGGCCTGCGCGCCCCTCTACAAGGGCACATCGGGCTGTCGCCGGAATGGCTGACGACGTGTCCGGGCAACATACAACCTGCAGCTGCGAGTGAGGTGCCGCATGAAAACGGACATGAAGGCGTATTGGAAGACGAACATCGGGTACATGGTCGTCCTGCTGTCCATCTGGGCGCTGGTTTCCTATGTGTTCGGCATTCTGCTCGTGAATGAACTGAACAGCATACGGCTGGGCGGATTCCCGCTGGGGTTCTGGTTTGCGCAGCAGGGAGCCATCTATGTCTTCGTCATGCTCATCTTCGTCTATTTCCTGCTGATGCGCAGGCTCGACCGGAAGTACGACATCGACGAGTAGGCCGGTGCGCGCAACGCGCATCTTGGGGCGGGACCTGGCGACATCCATGCCGGGCCGGCGAACGGCAGCGGAAGCTGCACTACCAGTAATGACGGAGCAGGCAATGAGTATACAGTTATGGACCTATGTCATGGTGGGGGCCACCTTCGCCCTCTACATGAGCATCGCTTGGGTGAGCCGGGTGCGGGATACCAGAGGCTTTTATGTGGCAGGCGGCGGGGTTCCCCCCCTTGCCAACGGCATGGCAACGGCGGCGGACTGGATGAGCGCAGCCTCGTTCCTGGGCATGGCGGGCCTCATTTCCTTTTATGGCTATGCCGGGTGCATGTACCTGATGGGCTGGACAGGCGGGTACGTGTTGCTGGCCCTTCTGCTGGCCCCCTATCTGCGCAAGTTCGGCAAGTTCACTGTGCCCGATTTCGTGGGCGACCGGTACTATTCCGGCGTGGCCCGTCTTGTGGCACTGGTGTGCGCCGTCTTCGTGTCCCTTACCTATGTGGCCGGACAGATGCGCGGGGTGGGGATCGTGTTCAGCCGTTTCCTTGAGGTGGACGTGAACACGGGGGTGTTCATCGGCATGGCCATTGTCTTCTTCTATGCGGGGCTTGGCGGCATGAAGGGCATCACGTGGACGCAGGTCGCCCAGTACGGCGTGCTTATCGTGGCCTTCCTTATTCCTGCCGTGGCCATATCGGCCAAGATCACGGGCGTGGCCATACCGCAGCTGGGGTTTGGATCGACCATTGTTTCAGGTCCGGATGCGGGCATCTATCTGCTTGAAAAGCTGGATCAGATCGGGACGGATCTCGGATTTGCCGCGTATACCACGGCCTTCGGGAATGGCAGCAAGCCCATGCTGGATGTCTTCTGCATCACCATGGCCCTCATGGTGGGCACGGCCGGGCTGCCGCACGTGATCGTGCGGTTCTACACCGTTCCCACGGTGCGTGGGGCGCGACTTTCCGCAGTATACGCCATCCTCTTCATTGCGGTGCTGTATACGACGGCACCCGCCGTGGCGGCCTTCGCCCGGTACAACCTCATCAATTCCCTGAACGACGTGGCCTATACGCAGGCTCCCAACTGGTTCAGGAACTGGGAACGGACCGGGCTCATCGCCTGGCTGGACAAGAACGGGGACGGCATCGTGCAGTACCGTGCCGGAACGGCCTTTGCGGGCAAACCGTCCTTCACCGGCGTGACCGGTCCCAACGGTGAGCGCATGGTGGGGAACGCCCCTTCGGCCAGCGCCAACGAGCTTTATGTGGACCGGGATATCATCGTGCTGGCCAACCCGGAGATTGCCAACCTGCCCCCATGGGTCATCGCCCTCGTGGCAGCCGGTGGTCTTGCCGCTGCGCTGTCCACGGCATCGGGGCTGTTGCTGGTCATTGCCTCGAGCATCTCGCATGACCTCTATTACCGCATGGTCAATCGGCAGGCCACGGAGCAGCAGCGCCTGAGACTGGGCAGGGCCATGATCGGCGTGGCCGTGTGCGTGGCCGGGTACTTCGGCATCCATCCGCCCGGGTTCGTGGCGCAGGTGGTGGCTCTGGCCTTCGGCCTTGCCGCGTCCTCCTTCTTCCCCACGCTGGTGCTTGGCATCTTCTGGAAGCGTGCGAGCAGGGAAGGCGCCATTGCCGGCATGGTGTGCGGCATCGGATTTACCATGCTCTACATCGTGCAGACCAAGTTCATGGGCATGGCCCCGTGGTGTTTCGGCATCAGCCCTGAAGGCATCGGTTGTGTGGGCATGCTGCTGAACTTTGCGGTAACCTACGTGGTAACCCGGATGACCCCCGCGCCGCCGCAGGCGGTGCAGGAGATGGTGGAGTCCATCCGCATACCGCGAGGAGCGGGCGCGGCCATCGACCATTGATGGCCGGATGAAGTGCATTGCGTGTCCCGTGCCTTGCGCACTCCCTGAACAGCGGGGACAGTCCCGGTGGACTGTCCCCGCCCCACCGCCTTGCAGGAGGAGATCGGCAGATGAGCGACCCGACCCGTCAGCCCGGAATGGCCCTTGATTTCCTGCGGACCACCCTGCCGTTCAGTGAACTGCCGCCTGACGTGCTGCAGTGGCTGGCACGGGCCTGCGCCGTGGATTTCATGCCCTCCGGCACCCGTCTGTTCGAGCGCGGGCGGACACGACCTGACCGCCTGTGGCTTGTGCAGAAGGGGGCCGTGCGGCTGGACGGAAACGGACGGGACGCCGATATGACCGGCACGGAAACGGTAATTGATGTGCCGGAACTGACCGACGTGCGCGGAGAGGGCGCTTCCGTCGGGGCCGTGGCCCTGCTGGAAGGGGGCGTTGCTTCGGCCAATGTGGATACCGTGGAGGATACCTTCTTCATCACCATGCCCCGGGAAGTCTTTCTGCAGCTGGTGGAGCGGGAACAGGTGGTGGCCCAGTATTACATGAAGGGGCTGCCGGAGCGGTTCGTGTCCAAGGCCTTTGCGGAGATGCGGGTGCGCTGCGAAGGGTTGGCCGACGAGAAGGGGCTCTACCTCTTTGCCAGCCGGGTGGGAGACCTGGTCTCCCGGCCTCCGGTTGCGGCTGTGCGGGGGACGTCGCTCAGGGAAGCGGCGGCCATGATGGTGGAACGGGGCGTCGGCTCCCTGCTGATACAGGAGGAAAACGGGGAGATCATCGGCATTGTCACGGATTCCGACCTGCGCAAGGCCGTGGCCATGTGCATGGATTACGCGGCCCCGGTGGAAACCCTCATGACCACCCCCGTGGTGGCCATGGAGGCGGAACGCCCCTGCTTCGACGGGTTGCTGGAGATGATGCGGCGGCAGATGCATCATCTTGCGGTTGTGCGGGACGGGCGCATCATCGGCGTGGTCACCGCGCATGACATCATGGTCATGCAGGGGCGTACCCCCATGTCGCTGTTCCGGGAGATCATGCATCAGCGCACGCTGGAAGGGGTGCAGCCGCTAGGTCCCCGGGTGGTGCAGGTGGTGCGCGGTCTCGTGGAAGAGGGGGCCCGTGCCGGGGCCATCACCCGCATGATCACCGTGTTTAATGATCTGATTCTGGAAAAGGTGCTCGCGCTCCTGCAGCGGGAGCTTGGTCCTCCGCCGGTGCCGTTCTGCTGGATGTGCATGGGCAGTGAGGGACGGCGGGAGCAGACCTTTGCCACGGATCAGGATAACGCCCTGATCATCCGCGACACGGACGACCCCATCGTCCGGCGTGCGGCGGGAATCTATTTTGACGAGCTGGCCAAACGCGCGGTCGGGCATTTGGCCGCGTGCGGGTTCCGGCTGTGCGCCGGGAACATGATGGCAAGCAACCCGCAGTGGCGGCAGGAGCAGGCAGGCTGGTCGGAACTGTTTGCGCGCTGGGTGCGGCGTCCCGAGCCGGAGGAGGTGCTGCGGGCCTCCATCTTCTTCGATTTCCGTGCCGGATACGGCAGGGAGGACTATGTGGACGCGCTGTGGGGGCAGGTGTTGGCGGACGTGGCCGGAAACGAACTTTTCCAGCGCCATCTGGCGGCGGATTGTCTGCGTATGCGCCCGCCCCTGAGCTTTTTCCGCAACTTCATCGTGGAGAAGGACGGACAGCACCGCAATACGCTGGATCTGAAGCGCCGCGGCGGGTTGCCGTTCGTGGATTTTGCGCGGGTTATGGCGTTGCGCTGCGGCGTGCGCGAGACCGGTACCCTGGACAGGCTGCTTGCCCTGGAGGCTGGCGGACACATCCCCGCCCAGTTGGGAAAGGAGGCCCGCGAAGCCTATGAACTGGTCATGCATCTCCGGCTGGTGCACCAGTTGGAGGCCGTGGAGCGGGATCAGACGCCGGATAACCATGTGGACCCGGCCCGCATGAGCGATCTTGAGAAGCAGGCGCTCAAGGAGGCATTTGCCGTGGCCGTGCGGCTGCAGGGATTTCTCAGGGATCTGTTCCATCTTGATCTGGGCTAGGCGCTTCTGCGCCATACCATATTGAAGGAGGTGCTGACATGCTGCGATCCTTTGCGGCCCTCTCCGGGATGGGAGAGCGCCTTCGTTCCGTCTTCCGGTCCGCAAGGCGGTTTGCCGGACCGGCACATCCCCTGCTCAGGGAAAACTACATCCGGTTCATGGAGTATGATCAGGAGCAGCCCATTGAGGCGTATGATTTCGTGGTACTGGATACGGAACTCACCGGGCTCAATCCGTCCCGGGACGAGATTGTGTCCATCGGCGCCGTGCGTGTGTCAGGGCTGCGCATTGCCCCGTCCGACACCTTTCATGCCATGGTGTGCCCGGGGGGCGCCATGCACAAGCCCGCCACACTGATTCACAGGATCACGCCGGAGGCGGTGGCGGACAAGCCCTCCGTGGAGGAGGTGCTGCCCGACCTGCTTGAATTCTGTGGCGGCGCGCTCATAGTGGGGCACCATGTGGGGCTGGACATGGCCTTTCTGAACCGGGTTGCCCGGCGCAGCTTCGGCGGCGCGCTGGCCACGCCCTGCATTGACACCATGCGGCTGGCGCAGGCCTGGGAACAGGAACGCTGGGAAGCCTCGCTTGAAGCGTTTCAGCCCAGCATATCCTATGCATTGCCGGATCTGGCCGTCCGGTACGGTCTTCCGAGATTCCGGGAACACGATGCCCTTGAGGACGCCCTGCAGACAGCCTATCTCTTCGTCTATCTTGTCCGCAAGATGCGCGGCGGGTCCATCCGGACGCTGCGTGACCTGTTCATGGCCGGGCGCAGCTGGCGCTGGTACCTGTAGCACGTCTTCCGTCCGGCCCGTTGCCCGGGCGCTGCAAACCGCGTATGCTGCTGTGCATTCCGCGGGCAGGATGGTGCGCGGCAATTGACCGTGCGCCCGCTTTCCCGTATGTCCTGCCGTACACTGAGACCACAACCGCGCGGCCATCTGCATGGTCCGGCGCGATACCGCACAGGACGAAGACGCATGAGCACTACCCCGACCGAATCCCCCAGGGATGCTGCAGAGAAGAAGGAAGGCCCGGGCCTTGATTTCATCCGGACCATCATCGCCGAGGACAATGCCTCCGGCAAATACCAGGGCCGCGTGCATACGCGGTTTCCCCCCGAGCCCAACGGCTACCTGCATCTCGGTCATGCCAAGTCCATCTGCCTGAACTTCGGCGTTGCCGGGGAGCACTCGGGTGGCAAGTGCAACCTGCGATTTGACGATACCAACCCCGTGAAGGAAGACACCGAGTACGTGGAATCCATCATGGAGGACGTGCGCTGGATGGGGTTTGACTGGGAAGACCGCCTCTTCTACGCCTCCGACTATTTTGATCGTCTGTATGCGCTGGCCGTCCAGCTGATCAAGAACGGCAAGGCCTATGTGGACTCCCTGTCCGCAGAGGAAATCCGCCAGTATCGCGGCACGTTGACCGAGTCGGGCAAGGAGAGCCCGTACCGCAACCGCTCCGTCGAGGAGAACCTTGATCTCTTCCAGCGTATGCGTGATGGCGAATTCCCCGACGGAACGCATGTGCTGCGCGCCAAGATAGACATGGCCTCTTCCAATATCGTGATGCGCGACCCCACCCTGTACCGCATCCGCAAGGCCCACCATCACCGCACTGGTGACACGTGGTGCATCTATCCCATGTACGATTTCACGCATTGCATCTCCGACTCCACGGAGCAGGTGACGCACTCCATCTGTACCCTTGAGTTCGAGAACAATCGCGAACTCTACGACTGGACCCTGGAAACCTTGGGCCTGTACCGTCCGCAGCAGATCGAGTTTGCCCGCCTGAACCTGACGCACACCGTGCTTTCCAAGCGCAAGCTCATCCAGCTGGTGACCGAAGGCCACGTGCGCGGCTGGGATGACCCCCGCATGCCCACGCTCTGTGGTGTTCGCCGGCGAGGCTTCCCCCCGGAGGCGCTGCGTGAGTTCTGCTCCCGCATCGGCATCGCCAAGGCCGATTCCATGGTGGACTATGCCCTGCTGGAGTTCTGCGTGCGCGAAAAGCTCAATGCCGCCACCCCGCGCCTGATGGGTGTTGTCGATCCCGTGAAGCTGGTCATCACCAACTACCCCGAAGGGCAGTCGGACGAATTTGAAATGCCCCTGCATCCCGAGGATGCAAGCTACGGCACCCGGACCATGCGTTTCGGGCGCGAGCTGTGGATCGAGCGCGACGACTTCCGCGAGGAAGCCCCCAAGAAGTTCTTCCGGCTCACTCCCGGACAGGAGGTCCGGCTGCGCTATGCCTTCTACGTTACCTGTACGGGCTGCGTGAAGGATGCCGACGGCAACGTGACCGAGGTGCATTGCACCTACGACCCCGAAACCAAGGGTGGTTCCTCCGCTGACGGCCGCAAGGTCAAGGGCACCCTGCACTGGGTGTCCGCCATGGACGCCGTGCCCGCCGAGGTGCGTCTGTACGAGCCGTTGTTCCTGAAGGAAAACCCCAATCAGGTGGAAGAGGGCAAGACCTTCCTGGATTACCTGAATCCCGATTCCGAACGGGTGGTTACCGCCTATCTGGAACCGCGCCTTGCTGCCTGCGAGCCCGGAACGCGTGTGCAGTTCGAGCGCATCGGGTACTTCTGCGCGGACAAGGATTCCACGCCTGAAAAGCCCGTGTTCAACCGCACCGTGACCCTGCGGGACAGCTGGGCCCGGGTGGAGCGCAACCAGAAATAGCTGGTGGGCAGGCCTGTCAGAGGCGTTCATTCCGATATGCAATGCAAGGGCTGCCCTCACGGGCAGCCCTTTTTGCGTGCAGGGATGGAAAAGCATTGCCCGCCGTCGTGTTCGTCGGCATAGTCTGGTATGTACGTGGTAACAGACATTTCGAGGAGGTGTCCCATGAAGTCCCTGCTTCCCAAGAATCCCTTTGCTGCTGCGGGGATCGGCGTGCTCGCCGGTCTGGGTGTGGCTGCGTTCAAGCTTTGGAGCCGTGCGCAGCGTGAACCCGTGGACAGAAATGACGTTGTCCGTTCCCTGGTGCAGCACGGTGCACTGTTCGGTGTGGTTGCCGCTGCCGGAACTGTGTCCGGGAAGGGCGGAAGCATGGGCCTTGCTGCCCTGTCCCTTGCGGGACTGGGGCAGGGAGCTGCCAAGGCGGATCTGGGGTCGCTGCTGAGCCGGTCGCTGGGACTTCTGCCGGAAGCCGGACAAGCTGTCGACGGGACTGCCGGGGGCGCAAGGCAGGGGGCAGGATCGCGCGGAGGCCGGGGCATGGGGGGGCGAGGCGGCCGCCCTTAGGTATCCCTCCGGGACATGCGCCTGCTTTCGAGGGCGGATCTTTCTTTGTTCCCGCTTCTGGGCTGTTGCCTTGGCAGGCAGGGGGCGAAGGGTGTAGCCTGTTCCTTCCTGTTCCCTCAACCGCAAAGGAAAGTCGTATGGATAACTTCAATTTCTGTGCCCCGACCAGAGTCGTCTTCGGGCGTGATACCATACCGACAATGGGGGGCCACATTGCCGCGCACGGTGTCGGCAGGGTGCTGCTGGTCTTCGGCGGCGGGTCCGTACGGCATAACGGCGCGTATGACGCGGTGACAGCCTCGCTGCGGGATGCCGGTATCCTGTGGGAGGAATATTGGGGGGTGCACCCCAATCCTTCGCTTGACCAGGTTAACGCAGGCATCGAGCAGGCGCGTGCGTTCGGAGCGGAAGCGGTGCTGGCCGTGGGCGGAGGCAGCGTCATCGACTGCGGCAAGGCCATAGCCGTGGGCGTGCACCTTGAGGACTACTGGGCCTTTGTGGAAACCAGAAAGCCCGCCGTGCGTTCCCTGCCCGTCTTTGTGGTGCTCACGTTGTCCGGGACCGGCTCGGAGATGAACGAAAAGGCCGTCATCACCAACGAGCCCGAGGCCAAGAAGTGGTCCATAAGCGGCATCTGCATGTCACCCAAGGTCACGATCATTGATCCGACGGTGCAGGCGGGGGTGCCCTGGCACCTGACAGCCACGGGCGGCATAGACGCCATGACCCACGTGATGGAGAACTATTTCCGTGGTCGGTTGGCCAATCCCGAAACCGGATTCTTCCATGAGGAAGCCTCGTTGCAGATCAACGAGGGGCTGCTGCGCACTCTTGCCCGTTCGCTTGATGCGCTGCAGCAGGACAACGGGAACTACAGCGCGCGGGCCAGCCTGGCCTGGGCGGCCTGCTGGGGGCTGAACGGGCTGACCGTGGCAGGTCTTTCCGGCGGTGACTGGACGTCCCACGCGCTGGAGCATGCGCTCAGCGGGCTCTATCCGCATATTCCCCATGGCGCGGGGCTGGCCGTGCTTTTTCCCTCATGGATGGAAGAGGTGTACGGGGCTGCCCCGGACATCTTCGCCCGGTTCGCCCGCGAGGTATGGGGTGTGTCCTTTGATCCCGGCAGCGAGGTATCGGTGCTGGCCGCAGCCCTTGCGGGCGTGGTCGCCACGCGCAAGGCCTTTTCCGGATGGGGCGCGCCGGACAATCTTTCCCACTGGGGCGTCACCGAGGCGGACATTCCGGTCATGGTGCGCAACGCCTTCAGCTACCGGGCACTGGGGCGGCTTGTGCCGCTGGACAACGAGCAGGTGACGCGCATCTATCGCCGGGTTCTGTAGTCATTCTTCCCCAGCGGTGCCTCGGGCGCACTGTTCCAGTCCGGGCAGGGACGCCGCGGCCTCGGTGAGACAGGTGCGCAGCCAGCGCTGGCCTGGGTCCGCATCCCTTGAGATATGCCAGTACAGGCTGAGCACGAATTCCGCTCCGGCAAAGGGAAGCGGCCGGATGCACAGGTCCGGCCCGTGTACGGTTTTTTGGGCCAGCCGTTCCGCCATGGTCCCGGCAATGCCCGTGGTGCGTACCAGTTCGGGCACGGCAAGTTCCTGCTGGATGGTCACCACGGGGTGCAGCCTGTGGCCGGTCCGTTCCAGCACCATGTCCAGGACGTTCTTTCCCGACACGCTCAGCGACAGGGCGATGAAGGGCATTCCCTGAAACCGTTCCGGTGTGAGCGGGTCTTTGGCAAGGGGGTGATCCCTGCGCACGATGCAGGCCTCACGGTCACGGAGCAGTTCCGTCTGCCGAATCTGACTGCCTGCGTCGAAATAGCACCCCAGCACGGCATCCAGCGAGCCGTCCTCCAGCATGCGCCCCCGTTCCTCGTTGGTGGCGTTCATCACGTGCAGCATGACCCCCGGCGCGGTGCGCCGGACGCGTTCGGTCAGCAGCGGCAGCAGCAGGGCGCCGCCGTAGTCGTTCATGCCCAGCCGGAAGGTGCGACGGGCCGTGGCCGGATCGAACGTGGCATGACTGCGCAGAACCCCATCTACCATCTCCAGCCCGGGCAGGATGCCCTCCGCCAGCCTGTCGGCCATGGACGTGGGCTGCATGGTGTTTCCCTGCCGCACGAAGAGGTCATCGCCGAACCGGCTGCGCAGCCTTGCCAACGCGTGGCTGACGGCGGACTGCGAAAGGTTGAGATCCCTGCCCGCCAGGGTGAGATTGCGCCGGCGGTATATGGCGGCAAAGAGGGCCAGCAGGTTCAGGTCGAGGTTAGATGTATGCACATTGTTCATGGTTTTGTTGATAGCATTTCATTTGATTCATGACCAGCCGGAGCGTATGACCGGAGCCGGAGGCATTTCACATGACAACATTCACCCTGCCGCTCATCCTGACGGTGTTTTCCATGGCCAGCTACCACGTGGCGCAGAAACTGCTATCCACGTGTGACTCCCCCTTTTCGGTCCTTTCGGCTGCCTATGCTGTAGCCGCCTTGTTGTGTCTTGGTGCGGCCTGCGTGCTCGGTGTACCGGGGGCGCCGGGAGCGACCGGTGTCTCGGGGGCGCATGGCGTGGTCGGAGCGGATGCGGGGGGCTTTTTCGGCAATGCGCTGGCGCGCATGTTCAGCCTGAAGAACTGGCCCGTCCTGTTGCTGGCATGTGCCGTGGTGGGCATTGAGGTGGGGATTCTGTATGCCTATCGGTGCGGGGCATCCATGGGGACGCTGCCGCTGCTGACCAATGCGGGGCTGCTGCTTGTCAGCGTGCCTGCCGGTGTGCTGCTGTTCCGGGAGCATGTGACCTGGAGCATGGTGGTCGGCGTCGTACTCGTGCTGTGCGGGTTCTGGCTCATGACGCGGCAGGCCTGAGGCTGCTCTGCCGACGTCGGGCCACCTTCCGGTGGTTGCCTACTCGTGCGCTGCCCCGGGTTCCGTCTGTTCGCGGGGGGCGGCCATGGAGACCGAGATTGACACCACGCCCGCCACGGGTGTGCGCACCCGCTGCCAGACATCCCTGCGCCAGTGGTTCAGGGGGCGGCAGCACCCTTCATCCACCTGCAGCATGGCCCGCGCTGTTTCGGATTCCTCAATCAGCCGGCACAGGTAGCGGCGGCCGTTCCAGTAGAGGCCCGGACATACGTCGTGCCTGCCATAATGCTCCTGACCGGGAATGCACTGCGCCTTGATGCAGCAGTAACCACAGCCGATGCAGTCTCTCTGGAAGAGCAGAAGGTGCAGCATGGTCGCCTCCCGTTGTTCCTACTCCTGTTTCCATGATAGAATATGTGGCTCCCCGGGGAAAGGTGCGCACCGTTATTTTGTGCGTTGCACGCCGGGCGGTTTTGCGTTTGACAATGACGAGCGCAGATGGGTAGGTTCTGCGGGCGTGGCATTGTGCTGCGTTTCTGCAAGTCTATCGAGAATTTTTTACGGGGAGTCCGCCGTGCGTAGAGAGACCTTGTTGCATTCCGAACCTCACCCCCGCGTTGCCGCTGTGCGGGCGGCTGTTCTGCTGTTGGCCGTCCTGCTGTCGGCCCTGCTGACAGGTTGCGGGAGCGGTCCTTCCGAAACGCCTCTTGAAAGAGTCAGCCGGGCACTCGCCCAGCGGGGGGACTACTCCGTGGTGCTGGCTGATGCCAAGGAGGAGAACGGACGCTTTTATCAAAAGCTTTACGTGGTGGAGGACGGCAAGGAACAGCCCGAGTCCACGGACTGGCTGGAAACCTCGCAGTCGGATTTCGAATCCATGCTGCCTCTGCTGGGCATGACCGTGTATGCCAAGAAGAACGGGCAGGAAAGCTTCGAGGCGGCGCCTCCCGGCTATGAATATGTAGGAAACTCGCGCTATGGCGAATGGCAGCGGGACAGCTCCGGCGGCTCCTTCTGGATGTTCTACGGACAGTACCGGCTCATGTCCGACCTGCTGGGGTGGGGCCGGGTCGGCAGGGGGGATTACACCACCTACCAGAGCCACCGGATGAGCGGACAGCCCTATTACGGTCCCAACAAGGAATACGGCACCAGTGGCAGCATGACGCGCAAGAAGCATCCTGCCTTTTTCGAGCGCGCCCAGTCCCGCGACCTGATGAAGCGGAGTTCCTTTGCCAGCCGGGTGCAGAGCCGGATTGGCCGTACGTCCATGTCTTCGATGCGCGCCCGTAGCGGCGGAGTGGGGAAATAGCCATGAGTTTTGCAGAGTTCATTTCCGGCATCGGCCTGTTGCTCGGTTTCTTCGTTGTCTTCTTCATCGGCAAGAAGGTCAACGACCTCTGGCACCGGGAGTACGATCTGAACGAGGAACTGGTGCACAAGGATAACGCCGCGCTGGCATTGACCCTTGTAGGCTACTACGGCGGCATGCTCATGACCATCGGTGGCGCCCTTCACGGGCCCAGCCACGGGTTCTGGCGCGATCTGTGGGATCTCTTTTTCTATGGGATGTCCGGCATCGTGCTGCTGAACCTTTCGTGGCTGATCTGCGACAAGTTTCTGCTGCCCACGTTCCGTGTCAGCGATGAGCTGATCCGGGACCAGAATCAGGGGACGGGTGCTGTTGCGGGCGGTGTGTGCCTTGCCACGGGGTTCATTCTCTACGGTGCCATCACGGGCGAGGGATCGTTCATGACCATGCTGGTCTTCTGGGCCAGCGGGCAGGCCTTGCTGCTGCTTGCGGGCAAGCTTTATTGCCGCATGGTGAACTACGACGTGCATGCGGAGATAGAGAAGGACAACGTGGCCGCCGGGGTCAGTTTTGCCGGGGCACTCATTGCCATGGGTCTGCTGGTGGGGCTGACCGCAGCGCAGGATTTCGAGTCCTGGCACGAGACCTTTGTTCCCTTCCTCATCTATTCCGCCCTCGGGCTGTGTGCGCTGCCTGTGGTGCGCTGGCTGACGGACAAGGTGCTGCTGGTGGGCGAATCCCTTTCGGACGAGATCGCCCGGCAGGATGTGCCCAACATCGGTGCCGCGTACATAGAGGCCTTTTCCTACATTGCGGGCGCACTGGCCATCTTCTGGTGCGTCTAGGCCTTGTCCGTGAGTAGTGCATCCAGGCCGTTCCCGTCGTCTTCCGGGACGCGGGGGCCACGGAACGTCCGCCGGTTCAGTTTCATACTCAAGGCATCCGTCTTTGCGACCGGCCTCGCCGGTATTGTGGCGGAATACGTGCTCAGCACCCTTGCGACCTATCTGCTGGGCAACGCCGTATTCCAGTGGACCATCACCATGTCGCTCATGCTTTTTGCCATGGGCCTTGGCAGCAGGCTGAGCAAGTTCTTTCGGAACAACCTGCTGGACCTCTTCATCGGAGTGGAGTTCCTTCTCTCGGCCCTGTGCGCGTCCGCCTCTGTGCTGGCGTACGGGCTCGCCGCCTACACTTCCTACATCGGGCTGGTCATCTACGCGCTGGCCATCGCCATCGGTCTGCTCATCGGATTCGAGATTCCTCTGGTCACGCGTATCAACGAGGACTACGAGGAACTGCGGACCAACATCGCCAACGTGATGGAAAAGGATTACTACGGCGCACTGGCGGGGGGGCTGCTGTTCGCCTTTGTGGCCTTGCCCTATCTGGGGCTCACCTATACGCCCATTGCGCTCGGCACCGTGAATTTCGTGGTGGCCTCGGTGTTCCTGTGGTCCTTCCGGCATCTGCTGTATCGCCGCCGCACCGCGCTGTCCGGGTTCTTTGGGGTTACCCTGTTCCTCTGCGTGCTGGCTCTCTATGCGCAGCCCATCATCCTGTATGGTGAGCAGTCCCGGTACCGGGACAAGATCGTCTACGAGGAGCAGAGCATCTACCAGAAGCTGGTCATTACCCAGTGGCGCAATCACCACTGGTTGTTCATCAACGGGCAGGAGCAGTTTTCCACGTATGACGAGGAGCGCTATCACGAACCACTGGTGCATCCCGCCATGCAGCTGACCACGGCGCACGACAGGATTCTGGTGCTGGGGGGCGGCGACGGGCTGGCCGTGCGCGAACTGCTGAAGTACAAGGACCTCGGCACCGTGACGCTGGTGGATCTGGACCCCTCCATGCCCCGGCTGGCCAAGACGCACCCCGTGCTGCTTGCCGCCAACGGCAATTCCCTGTCCGATCCCAGAGTGACCATTGTCCATGAAGATGCAGGAAGCTTCCTGCGCGACTCGGCCGACCTGTATTCGGTGATCATCATCGACCTGCCCGATCCGGATACCGTGGACCTGATGCACCTCTACAGCCTCGATTTCTATCAGAGCGTGCGGGACCATCTGGCAGCGGACGGGGTTGTCGTTACCCAGGCGGGGAGCCCCTACTTCGCCACGCTGGCCTTTCTGTGCATAGACAAGACCATGCAGGCGGCGGGGATCGTCACGCTGCCGTATCATAATCAGGTGCCCACCATGGGCGAATGGGGATGGGTGATGGGGATGCGGGCCGACAGGCACTCCACGGCAGGCATGCGCGAGCGGTTGGCGCATGTGCGTCTGGATGGCATTCCCACGCGGTTCCTTAATGAAGAGGCACTGGGAGCCCTGTTCCGTTTCGGCAAGGGCGTGTTCGACCGCCCCGATGCGGCGGAGGTGCAGGTGAACACGCGGCACCGGCCGGTGCTCTACCGCTATTACAGGCAGGCCCGCTGGGACGTGTACTAGGCCGGGGGCATGCCGCCCCGCGTTCTAGGCTGCGGGGGGCAGGATGTTCGAGAACTGGTATTCGTGCGCGGGGCCGCCGACAAAGGCCTGAAATTCCGTATCGCTCCACTGCTCGATGGTAAGGTAGGCGTCTCCGGCCTCGTTTTCATAGCTCCATTGCAGCAGCGGTACGCCGTCATCCGATGGCCGGCTCACCTGGCCGTTGGCATGGAAGTGGCCGCCGGCAGCCTCCTCCAGATAGAAGGTCTCTCCCTTCCAGACGATTTCCTCCGGTCCGTCCCCGGTTTCCCGGATGGTCCGCCCGACGTCATTGCCGAGGTCGCGGAAGCGGATGGGGCGTGAGACGCTCCATTCGGTTTCGTCATCTGTCTCGCATTCCAGGTAGAGCGTGTCATCGGCACAGACGAGCTGCCATTCCCGGGTCTCGCCGTCTCCCCAGGCATAGGTGTTGGCAGCGGTCACTTCCCACGTCTTGAGGTCATGGTCGACCAGGAAGCCCGGGCGCATGGACATGAGCGTCAGGTCGGTGATGGCGTCGAGCCGGGCGGTGCGGTCTTCGCGCTGCTGCTTCTTTTCCTTGAGAAAATCGAAGAATCCCATGGTGTAATCCTGTGTTGTCGGTCCGGTGCCAGAGGCTTGCAGAAAGGGCGCGGCCGTTCGGCCGCGCCCAGAAGGTAGCCGTTCTAGATGCCCATCTTGGCTTTCAGCGCGGCAAGCTTGTCCTGCGCGTCGGTCTTGGCGGTGTCACCCAGCGCGGCATCGATTTCGTTCTCAATGCCAGTGTTTTCATTGGCGAGGTCGGCGTAGGCGGCGGCAAGGGATTCGTCCGCATCCACCTTTTCCTTCATGCGTTCCAGCATGGCCACGGTGCCGGAAGTGTCCACCTTGGCGATCTGCTCGTTGACCTTGCGGGTGGCATGGGCCGTCTTGGCCCGCGCCTTCAGGGTGCGCAGTTCGTTTTCATACTTGGTGATGGTGGATCGGATCTTGTTCACGTTGCCCTGCAGCTGGGTGGACATGCGCTCATGCTGCTCGGCTTCGGCGTTCAGGCGGGCATACTCCTCCTCCTGACGTCCCTTTTCCTCAAGGGCCATGGTGGCAAGGCGTTCAGCCTCGGCCATGTTCATGTCCTCGAACTGGGCCTTCTGGAGCAGCAGCATGGCCTTCTTTTCGAAATCCGCTGCGCGGTTCTTGGCGGCCTCCGCCTGCTTGCGGGTGTTGATGGCCATGCTCTTCACGTCCGCAAGGCTGGACATGGCGGCCTGAAGATCATTCTTGAGGTCGCGGATGCCCTGCTCGGTGAGCTTGATGGGATCCTCGATCTTGTCGAGCACCGCATGGGATTCAGCCTGGGCAAACTTGAAGATTCTCTGGAAAATGGACATGGATTCCTCCCTGTTACTTTTTCGCGAAGCTGAGCAGTTCGGGGCCGTATTCCGCCATGGCGAGGCTGAGAGCCTGTACGGAGCCTTCCAGTTCGTTGCGGTCCAGATTCTCCAGCTGCAGGGTGTCGCGGAAGAGCAGCAGCGTGGCGGAATCGTTCAGCACAAAGGCGCCGTGCACGAGATGGCGGTTCATCTGCAGCAGACGCTTGTAGAGGTCACCCGTATCGGAGGGGACATCCATGATGAGTTGTTCGATGACAAGAATGGGCTCTTCACAGTCTATGACAAGATTCACGATGCCGCTTTCGGGGTCCGAGACCACCACGAGTTCTTCGTCGGTGTCCTCGGAGATGATCGGCAGCTCCATTTCATTCAGATAATGCTTCACCAGTGCGAATTTGGACATCGGCAACTCCTTGTCCGGTTTTGGGTGTCCCTTCGGGGTCGTCTGATGGGTCGGCAGTGGGCCGTAAGTGCGCGGGGCCGGGGCGGTTATGGCCGTGGTGCACCGCGTGCGGCGTAATGCTTCCGCCGCATAGCTTTGTTACCTAATCATCAATGTTTCCACTGACAAGCATACCCAGCCGTTTTCTCTGAATCCTCTCTGGTTTTTGGCTGTCATGCCTGCCCTGCGGGAGAG
>QKEJ01000102.1 GCA_003252375.1 Halodesulfovibrio sp. | reverse complement strand
GCCCCCGCCTTGACGGCATACAGGGGACTGTTCACCAGCCGCAGCGCAGCAAGCGTCAACGCCATGTCATGCCGGATGATTTCTTCAAGTTCCTCATCACTGCCGCCCCGCTGCACGTGCGCCGAAAGGCGTTCCAGAATGCCGGGAATGCTCGGAATATGCAGCCGTTCATGCAGGAAATCGACGGGAGAATGACGCCGCCCGGGAAACGGATGCCCCGTGGCGACAACAGACAGGGCTGCGGGTTTAGGGGACATAGCTGCAGGATTGAGGTCCAGCAGGACCAGCGCGTCGGCAAGGGCGATATCACGCACGGCTTCCAGCAGTTCCCGGTCGCGACCGCCAAGCATGCGCGCCTCGGCAATCCTGAATCGGCGGGCCACACTCCGTGCCGCCGCTACATGCGTATGTTGCTCAATGTTCCCTGTCATGTCCCCTCCCAGTGTGCTGGCGAGAAGACCCGTAGCAACATTTGCTCCCAACCCAAAAAACGTCATGATCCCGAAAGATAGAGGATATGGATTGCCATACAAGCGACAACCCGTGCCGGATGGATGACAAGGAACTGACACCCGGCGGAAGGTGAGGAATTCCTAGGGGGTTTGCGGAGCCAAACTGTTAAGGGCGGCATCAGGTTCCGCCCGGTAGCATACGATGGGAAAGGAAAGGTCTGCGGCACGGCGACGGTAGTCGGTCACACGGTCAAGCGTGATGTACTCCATGTTCAGCACGGTCTTGCCCGCTTCCGCCATGCGCTTGAGCAGCCCGCGTCGGTACTCGGCACTTTCGGGGGTCACATTGAAGAAGAGCGACTCCACCCCCACCATGTCTATCCGGCGCAGGTACCGTGCAACGGCCTCCGGCGGGCCATCGTTCAGCAGCCCTTCCCCGTTCTGCGGACAGACAATCCGGTTGGGGCCGCCATGCTCACGCAGGTACTGCGCCACCCGGGTAACCAGACGCATCATCTCCGTACTGCTGGCGGCAAGGTCGCGGCCTCCTTCCTCATGCCAGTACCAGTAGGCGTCGACGATATCGAGGTACACACCGTCGAACCCGGCGGCAAGGATCCGGTCCAGATAGGGTTGGAGCGCCACATTCCACCATTGCTCCTGCCAGTAGCGGACCTTGAAGTTCTCCGGCCAGTCCGGGTTTTCGGGACCAAGGAAGGACGGGGGGGCATCCTTCCATTCCGGCTGCCAGTAAAAGCGGTAGCTTTCCGCCTCGCCGATGGAAAAATAGCACAATACCGTGCGTCCGCCTTCCTGCATCCGGGCCACATCCGCCCGGGAGAACGCCTGTGCGTCCGATCCGTCACGCGAGTAGTCCACCACCACAAGCTGCGCGTCGGACATCGCAATGACTTCCGGGTCCGCATGCTGCAACCAGCAGGCCCAGCTGGATGGTTGGGGAATGATGCGTCGTTGCCCGTTCAAGCCACCCGCTCCTGCTGCGCCTTCATCACGAGACACGACCTTTCCGGCCGGCCGGCCGGCGACATCACCGGGTCCGCCACACCCTCCAAGCAGGGAAGCAGCCAGGACTGCAAGCAGTGTGCGCAGAAACATATGCATGATGCACTCTACGACAGAGTGCCGGCAGTTACAATATACCCTCTCCGTTTCTGGAGCCATGTTCGTTGCCAATACGGCGCCATACATGTATATATGAAACAAACCAACACTTCAGGGGGGAAACGAATGCACATCCCGCGTCGGCTCTCGCAAACGCTCGTATCCGTCTTTCTGCTCATGCTGCTCTGTGCCTGCAACGGCACCAGGCAACAGCACTATCTGAGTGCATCGGCCATGCCTTCCGGGCCACGCACGGCAGCGGTACTGCCCTTCGTCAACCTGACCACGCACCCCAATGCCGGGCGCATCGTGGCGGACATCCTGTCCACCGAGCTCTACGGACTTGAGGGATACACCTTCCTTGAAACCACGGCCATGCTCGATACGCTCAAGGGCGGGGAAGAAGATCTCGACTACGTGATGGACAAGGCCGTTGCGCAGCGTACCGGAGCCAGGCTGGGCGTGGATACCGTATTCTACGGTTCCGTCAGCGAGTTCCGATACAAGCGCGGACTGGACCAGAGCCCGGTTGTCGGAGTGAACATCCGCATGCTGGACGTGCATACCGGCACGGTGCTGTGGGCAGCCTCGTTGTCGGAGGCCGGAGGATGTTTCTACGGATGCGACACCTCGCTCAACGAACTCACGCAACAGCTCTGCAGTGATGCCGTCAGGGCCGCTGCCAACAGCATAGCCGTCCGCAACTGACGCTGCGCCGCAGGACGGCGGGGGACATCCAATGCCTGTTCGCCCACTTCTTCCTGGCAGACCCCTGCAGCAGGCCATGCGCCTGTGCCTGTACGCCGTGATGCTGTCTTGTCTGCTCGGCAGCCTCGACGCCCTGTTCTGCCCGCCAGCCGCCGCTGCGGAAACGCCCGTGGCCCGCAAGCTCCTTGTCCTCTACAGCGGGAGCGGCGGCCAGACTGCAGACCAGAACATCTGGCGACGCGGCTTCGACATGGTGGGCACATACTACGGCCTGCTTTCCGAATACCGGGACATTGCACAACCGCCCCCGGAGCCGCTTGATCCCGCACAATGGCGGGCCATCGTCTGCGCCTACAACGAAGGAGCCTTTGCCGATCCTGCCGCCTACCTGGACTGGATGCTGGATGCCATGGACAAGGGTATCCGGGTGCTGTTCCTCACCCCGCCGCAGGACCTTCCTGCAGGAACGTCAGCCGCCGTGCGCAACAGAATGGATACGATTCTCGGACGCCTGGGACTCGGCTACCGCCCCGAACAGACCATGGCCGGGAACCTGCTTTCCTATGGGCTGACGGCGCCGGGCATGCACTTCGAGCGCCCTCTGCCCGCCGTTCCGCCCCTCTTCACCCTGTACACCCTCACAAACCCCGAACGCGCCACTCCATGGCTCACGATACGCCACTCGGGACTGCAGGAGGAGGCCGTTGTCGTGGCCATCTCCACACAGGGAGCAATGGCGTTGCCCGCGTATGTCTACTGGGTGGACCCGGAGAACTACAAGCACAAGTGGTATCTGGACCCCTTTGCCTTCCTCGGCCGGGCCCTCGCCATCCACGGACTGCCCGTTCTCACCCCCACCACGCTGAACGGCAAGCGTGTGGCCATTTCACACATTGATGCAGACGGCTTCAACGGTTTTACCGAGGTGGACAAGGGCAAGAACTGCGCAGAGATCATGTACGAGAATGTCCTTACCAAAACGGATTTCCCGGTAACCGTTTCGGTCATCCAGGCCGAGGTGGACCCACGTTACAGCGGCAATGAAAAACTGATGGCCATCGCCCGCAGCATCTTCGCCCTGCCCAACGTGGAGCCCGCCTCGCACAGCTTCACCCACCCCTTCTACTGGGATTCTTCGGACACGGAAAAGGCGCGGCAGTTCAAGGAGCTGGACCTGACCCAGTACGGCATCCCCGTTCCGGGCTATACCTTTGATCCCAAGACGGAAACGGTGGACTCCTGCACATGGATTACCGAGCATCTCGCCCCTGCGGACAAGCCGTGCCGACTGATGCTCTGGTCCGGCTCATGTGACCCCAAGCCCTTTGTCATGAAGCCGGTCCATGACGCCGGACTGCTGAACATGAACGGGGGAGACACCATTTATGATCAGGTGAACGACTCCCTCACCACGGTTTCTCCGCTGCTCAAGATGGTGGGGCCCTATGTGCAGCCTTACACCGGGCAGGCCAACGAGAATATCCTTACCAACCTGTGGACCGGCCCATACCACGCCTACCGCTACATCACGCGGACCATGGAGCGCACAGGCACTCCACGCAGGCTCATGCCGGTGGACGCCTACTACCATTTCTACAGCGCCGAACATGAAGCCTCGCTGCAGGCCCTGCATGATGTCTACGCGTGGATCGCCACACAGGATGTGGCCCGCATGTTCACCACGGCCTATGTTCCCATGGTACTGGACTTCGCGTCTGCCTCCATTGCCCGGGACGGCGGAACGGACATTGTCCGCCACTACGGAAACTGCCTCAGCATCCGGTATGACGATACGGAAAGGGTTCCGGACCTGGCCCGCTGCACGAACGTGCTCGGATACGAGGTTCAGCCGCAAGGGCTCTTCGTGCACCTTCGCCCCGGCGGCGATGAGGCACGCATCGTATTACGCAACGGCCCAGGCAACGCGCAGCCCCACATCCGGAGCGCCACGGGCTGGATACGCAATTTTCACCATGATGCGCACGGCCTGTCCCTGCAGTATGCAGGGTTCGGCACGGGCAGCATCTCCCTGGGCGGTCTGCCGGGCAACGCGCAGGTCAACGTCACAACGGGCGGCACCACCACGGCTCTCACGGTTTCCCCGCAGGGCATCCTCACCCTTTCCGGCATCACGACCGGCGATGTGGAGATGCATATTCCATGAGAATCCATCCGTTCTATGTGCTCAGCTTCTTCGCTTCAATTCTGCTGCTGTCACTGCTGATCTACCCCACCCCACGTGATCTGGCGCAGCTCTACCTCGACAGCGGTGAAATTCACCGCTCCAGAGACATTCTGAAGAAGACGCTGACGGACGGAACGCAGGATTTTCCGCTGCTCATGACCGCATCGGAGGTCTACCACCTGCTGGGACAACCCGGCAGGGCCATTGCCGTACTGAACCAGGCACGACGACTCAAGCCCCACAACATTGCCATGCTGTCCAGATTGGCGCGCTACCTTGAATGGGACATGCGTCCGCAGGAAGCCATAGCCGTCTATGAGGACATTATTGCCGCGGCCCCCACCAGAAAGGATGTGCTGCGCACGCTGATCTCCCACTACCGCTATTTCGGCATGCCGGACCAGGAAAGCAGCGCCCTTGCCCGCCTGCTGGTGCAAGACACCTATCCGCCGCAACTGGCGCGCCTGGCCCTGCTCTCTGCGCTGCGCAGCGAACTGACGCGGCTGGCCACCTTGCGGAAAGATCAGGGCCCCTCTCCTCTGCGCGACCTGCTCATGCAGCGCCTGTACATTGTCGGCCAGCAATTCGTGACAGCAATCCAGGATGGCGAAACCGTCTCGGAGCGCGAATACGCCACCTACTGTCTGGAAGATTACCTGCAGTCCGGCAGACTGGCGGACGGCAGCGCCTTTGCGGACGTCGTGGACACCCTTGCGGGCGGAGTCGAAACCCGCCTGCAGCTTGCGCAGGTCATGCAGTGGAACGACCTGATGCGCGAGGCCGTGACCTACCTGCGGCAACTGGACCAGCGGATACCCGGCAGTGAACCGATCCTTCTGGCCCTGAGCAAGGCTGCCCGGGACAATGCGGACATGGATACCGCCGAGTACGCGCTGGAAGCCCTGACCAGGGCTGCACCGCAAAACAGCGAATACAGGGAACAGCTCGCCGAAACCTACCTGCAGAACAACAAGCTTGCCAAGGCCGTGGCCCTCTTTGACAGTCTGCTTGCCTCGGCCGTGGACACCTTCCGCGTTCTCGGCAGACTGCTTACCACCGCCCTGCTTTCGGGGGAGCAACCGGTCATGCGCCTGGCTCTGGACAAGGCCCGTGCCTATCCCACTGACAGAGCGGACATCATCAACACCCGCATCGAGCTGCATCTGGCGCTTGATGAACCGGACAAGGCATACGCCCTGATGCGTGAGGAGCAGGACAGGACAACGCCCGACCATGCCCAGCTGGAGCGACTTCTGGAAGTGGCACAGCTTTCCGGCAAGCCCCCCCTGATCATGGATGCGGTCCGCTTCGCCCTGCTGCACGAGCCGGAGGATCTGCAATTCATGCGAGATGGCGCCGATGCCCTGATTGCCTCGGAAGCCAGCGCCGAAGCCTACGCGCTGCTCAAGACACTCGCGCGCAGGTCCGGCAGCCCCGAAGACGCCACCAGAATGCTGGAGACCGCAGGCTTTACAGCCCGCCCCGAGCTGGTAAGCGAGGCCACTGCGCTGGCAGCCTCGCTGCACCCGCGCTCTCCCTCTGTCATGAACATGGCCGCCGAAGTGCTGCTCTGGACCGAGCAGCCCCGAAAGGCATTGCCCTTTGCCGAGGCAGCGGCACGGCTCTCCCACGGCAATCGGGACCGCATCATGCACATGATCGAGGTCGCCTCCTACACGGGCGATCCCGAACTCTTCAAGAATGCCCTCCTGCTTGCAGGTTCCCTGCGGCCTGACGACGAGGACATCGCCCTTACTTCGGCGCAAGCCCTTGCCGCAGAGGGGGACGATGCCGCATTCGACGCCCTGTTTGCCCGGTTCATGCGTTCCGGGAACAACACGGTGCTGATCCGCAAATGGGCAACCATTGCCGAGAATGCAGGCCTTGCCGAGCAGGCCTTCCGGCTCTGGTACCAACTGTACAAGGCAACGCCTGCGGATGCCGTTCTGCGCGAAAAGGTCGCCCGTCTGGCCTTCGATGCCGGACGCTACCCTGTCGCCGGCGAACTGTGGAGCACCGTCGCCAATGCGCAGCCGGACCGGTTTGATGCCGCCCAGGCGGCCGGCATGGCCTGGTCGGCTGCCGGCGATGTCCGCAAGGCCCTGCAGTATTTTGAACAGGCGCTGCGCCTTGCTCCCACGCACCGCCCCACCATGCTCGAAGTGGCCAGAAACGCCCTGTATGCCGGCGAGTACCGGAAGGCCGCAACCATGTTCGAGCGTCTCGGTCCTGACACCCTGGCCGAGGAGGACCGCTTTGCCCTTGCCGAGGCCTACGGATACACGAACAGGGCCCGCGAAGCTCTTGCCCTGTTCGGCCCCATGCTGGACCGTGACCCGCTGCCGAAGAACCGGGCGATCCTCATCACGCAGCTGTACAACCAATCCGGCCAACGGGCACGAGCCGCCGCCCTCTATCCGCGATTGGGGCACAGCTACGCGGATGATACCGCATTTGTCACAAGGCTCGGTGCCGAAGCCTATTTTGCCGGTCATCTCGCCCCGGCGCTTGCCCTTTTCAGCGAAGTGCTGAACAGTACACCCGACAATGCAACCGCACTCAAGGGCACTGCGCTTGTCCTTGCGGAAAACGGCAACACCAAGGCCGCCGTGGAGCGGTTCCGTGATTACAACAGGCGTTACCCTGACGACGGTGATGCCCATTACAGACTGGCCGAACTGTACACCCAGCAGGGACAGGACGGCCCGGCGCAGCGTGAATACAAATCCGCGGTGCGCCTGCTCAAGAAACAGATCCGCAGGGCCGCGTCTTCGGACAGCGATGCGCAACGCAGAAACGCCCTGCAGAACGTAAAGGTCCCGTAGGTCCGGCAATGCATCGCAGCTTCGCCCATATGGCCTTCCTGCTTCTGGCCGTCTTCAGCACCGTTCTCGCAACGGCACTGCCGCTGCGTGCAGAGACGCCTCCGGAGCTTTGGTCCATCAGAGCCAGTGCCTCCCGCTCGGCAGCCGGGGCTGTTGCCTCCGCCGTCCGGCTCAGGGCTGCCGGCTTTCCCGATGCCGGAGTCCTCATGCTCTATGATGACGCCAACACGCTCTGGTACGTGGTGGAGACCGCCACCGCCACCAGCCGGCAAGATGCCCGTCCCCTTGCCGACCAGTGCCGGGACATCGCGGGCGCTCCCTGCCTTGTTCGCCGGATGGACCGCACACTGCACGAGGCCCGTCGCATAAGCAACGAGGGACTGCGCAACAGTGCACTGATCATCCCCCCGCCCCTCCCGGACAGCACGCCTCCCGCTCCCGTGCCGGCAGCTCCGGACGGGACCATCGCCCGCCCGGTTCCGGCAGCGCCCCAATCTGTGGCGCCCGCAGAACCTCCGGCCATCAATGAGCAGGCGCCCCCTGTGTTCCTGTCCCCCTTTGCAGCGGATACCCGACAGGCCGAAACCCTGCTGGCCCGCAGCCTCTTCCGCAGGGGCGATTTTGAGACGGCCCGATCCATGTTCCAGTTCCTGCTCCAGAAATACGGGCCGGAGGAGGAACTCCGGGCTGGGTACATCGAGACACTCATCGCCAGCGCCCGCTGGGCCGAGGCGGATGCCGCATTGGCCGAATGGCGCGAAGAAGAACCCGACAGCCTTGCAGCCCTGCGTCAGACAGCACAGCTGCAGCTGGCCATGGCCGAGGAAACCGGCCTGTATGAAGCCAGCTACCCCTGGCTTGAGGCCATCCTCGAACAGGCCCCGGACGACACAGGCGTCCGGATCGATTACGCATACGCCAGGCTCAACGCAGGAGACTGGCACGGCGCTCTTGCACTCTTCAGCGACGTCTACGATGCCGACCCGGAGAATGAAAGCGCTGCGGGGGCCATACAAGGCATCCTGCGGGAACGCGGGCCGCAACTGCGCGTGGACTACCGTTCCGAAGTGCAGGCGGGCGATGTCTCCATCAACACGCTCAACATGGCGTACAGCGGCCAGATCGATTCCCGTCTGCGCCTCGACCTTTCCCACGCAAGAACCCGGATGGACAGACGCAGCGATGAAGACGGCACCCGAAGCATTGCCAGGGAGCTCCTGAGCACACGGGCCGGCCTGCAGTTCGAGCCGGACGGTCAATGGCTGCTGGGTGCCGGACTGGCCTTCCACGACGGCTCCGACACCGGTCTCACCCCAGACATCACCGTTGTACGCCGATTCCACGGCGGCACTTCGCTTCGTTTCGATGCCGAATACGGCGCCCCATGGACCTCCACACTGGATGCCGCCAATCTGGAGGGGACCACGGATACCTTCATGCTCAGCCTGGAGCACCCCCTCGACGAGAACTGGTTCATGAGTGCCGGAGCAGGTCTGCAGCGCTACTCGGTTGCAGCGCTTTCCGGATTTGCCCTCCAGGAGCGCGAAGAATTCACGCTGGGCAGACGCATCCATTTCCTGCCTGACGTCACGGCCTCGTACTCCTTCACGCGCACACGGCAGAACTATCGGCAGAGCAACCCCGGCGAGCGTCCCGTGGATCTTGTGGACAAAGAAGACATTCATGCCTTGCGCGTAGAGAAGCTGCACTGGTATAATGAGTACATTGCCCTGCGCTCCTTTGCATCGGCAGGGTATGACGTCTTCCGCCTCTCCCCGCTGCTCAGCGTCGGGGGAGGGCTCCGCATCCGTCTCGGGCAACGTCTCGACCTGGATCTGGGAGCAGAATACAACAATGATACAGGCCAGGCCGGCGGCGGAGAATCAAAGGCCATCACCACCTCCATCATTTACCACTTCTAGGAAACCATGCCGACACCACGTCTGAACCCCGCCGTGGGAAGAACGAAGGGCCGCTACACCTACATCGTGGAGAGCATCCTCGGGCTGATGCTCATCACGGTCGTGAACATGCTGCTCTTCAGGTCAGACATCGGCTTCCTCAACGTCCAGCCGCACCCCTACTGGCTCGTGGTCATCCCCATTGCAGTCCGGTACGGTTTCTTCCCCGGGTTCCTTGCAGGTCTTCTCGCCGGTCTTCTGCACCTTCTCTTCAATGCAGTGCTCATTCCGGACATCTCTCTCCTCGAAATACGCTCCGTCCGCCTGTGGGGCCCACCACTGCTCTTCTGGATAGCGGGCATGGTGCTGGGTGAAATACGGCAGGGGCATATCCGGGAGCATCAGGAGATCCTGAAGGCCCTTGAGGACAGCAGGGCCGCCGGCGAAGCGCAGCAGCGCGAACTGCAGGCACTGGAACAGGCCAAGGTGGAGATGGACACCCGCATTTTCTCCCAGGAACATACCCTCTCCACCATCTATGAAGCGACACAGGCCCTGCGCACCCTGGATTCCGAATCCATCTACATGGCCATTCTCGACCTGCTGCGTCAGTACCTGGACGTGGAGGAATGCTCCATTTACATGATGGAGGACAAGATTTTCCATCTCAAGGCCTCCAAGCGGACGGTCTCTCCCAAACCCAGGGTACATCTCGCGCTGGAGTCACAGCCGCTGTGGACCGTCTACCGGGAACGCAAGACCATCTCCCTCGATATGTCGCTTCGCCGGGATGAGGCGGGACAGGGCATTCTGGTTGCCGCTCCAGTTCTCACCTCCAGCGGCATGGAGGCCGTGGGCGTCCTGCTGGTGGAACGCATGCCGTTCCTCAAGTTCAATCCCACGTCCATCCGCATGGTGGAACTGATTGCCGACTGGTGCGGCGCCAGCCTCGAAAACGCACTGCTGCACCAGCATACCAAGGAACGGCTCATCACCGATGATGTGGCGGACGTGTACAACTTCAAGTACTTCAAGCGCCGACTGGGCGAAGAATTCGCCCGGGCCAAGCGCTACGACCTGGAACTGTCTCTCATCCATCTCGAGATTCCCGGGTTTACCGACCGCATTCCGGAAGAACAGCAGGCAACACGCATCGCCTTTGCTTCGGTCATCCAGTCGCATCTGCGCAACATCGACCTCGTGTTCATGCACACGATTCCCGGCGCATTCATCGTCATGCTGCCCACCACCCCCCTGCAGGGCGCACGCGTGGTGGTCAACAACATCGCCAGAGCCTATCAGGCACTGGTCATCATGAGCTTCGAGCTGGAGGCCAGCTTCACGGCGCTGCACGTGGGCGCAGCGGCCATGACACGGGACATGAAGGACATGGAGGACCTTGTGGAGGCCATGTCGGAGGACATCCATGAAGCTGTCATTACCGCCTAGCCTTATCCACCACATGACCGCACTGGCGCTGCTGGAGGCCATGTTCCTGCTCTCCATGCTCATCGAGGCTGCGGCCTGCCGCGTTCTCTTCGTCCCCGAAGGGCTGCCCGGCACGCAGGAGTGGCTGTACGCGGGAGCCCTGCATGTTCTTTCCGCCGCCGTCCCCCTGCTGTATGCCTACAGACCGAAACAGTATCCCGGCATCGGCTGGTATCTTCCGAAATTCACCGGACTGATAAGCCTCTTTCTGCCTGTGTTCGGCATTTTCGGCATGTTCGTGACCATCAACCTCACCAGGCTTTTCATCCGTTCCAAGGGCCTGGCCCACGACTTCGGACAGGAGGCCCTGCACCTCGGCCCCACCGACACCACCGCCCTGAACCGGTCCCTTGACGACATGCTCAGGGAGGAACTGGCCACCCAACCCATTGTGGACATTCTGCTGGGCGACGATGAGGATCTGAAACGCGGCGCCATCATGCTGCTGCGACGCATGAAGAATCTCCGGGCGGTGCAACTGCTCAAGCACAGTCTTTCAGACCCCTCCACCGAAGTACGCTTCTTTGCGCACACGGCCCTGACCCAACTAGAGGAGGATGCCGTGAGCCGGCTGGAAAAAGCATCGGAACACGCCGTATCCGGTGACAGCAAGGCGGTACGGGCCTTTGCCGAGGCCTGCCGGGAGTATGCCCAAAGCGGACTGCCCGAGGAAACCATGCGCACCTATTACCTGAAAGAGGCACGGACGCACTACCAGCGCTACATGTCCCTTGAAAAGCAGGACCATCAGCCCCTGCTCGATATCGGATACATAAGCCTTGCTCTGGAGGACTACTCCGGAGCCATGCACGTATTCACGCTTGCGCTGGACTATCCGGAAACCCTTGTTGCCGGAAGACTGGGACGGTGCTGGACCTATTTCGACCAGCGAGACTGGGGCCAGCTTTCCCGCGAGACGGCCGCCATGAGCGCGTATACTCCCGAGCCAGGTGAAGCCGACGATGCCAGTCTTGCCCTCTACGCCTTCTGGGCCCGGAGCGCCTCAACCCGCAGGATGGGAGCAGAGGCATGAAAGCCGACATCTGCCTCATTCTTGAGGGTTCGTACCCCTTTGTTGCAGGTGGTGTATCCTCCTGGGTGCACAATATCATCCGGGGGCTGCCGCACCTCACCTTCACGGCCATCTGCATCCTGCCGTCGGAAAAGGAGCCGCATCCCTACAAGTATGACCTGCCGCCCAATTTCCTGCCCCCGCAGGTGCTCTATATTCACGATGTCGCACAGCCGCGCCGCCACATTCTTTCCCGGTTCGGCAAACGGCATGTGCAGGAAATACGGGCCTTCCACAAAGCACTGGGAACCCTCTCCCATGAAGATCTTCTCGCCATGATCACGGCCTTCCAGAACGAGCGGTATCCTCTCTGGGAACTCATACACGGCAAGGGGGCCTGGGACTTTCTTGTGGAACAGGTCACCACGCACGTCCCCGAAGCACCGTTCATGAACTATTTCTGGACCTTCCGCTTCACGCACCTGCCCATGTTCAAGGCATTGGGCATACAGATCCCCGAAGCCCGGACCTACCACGCCGTGTCCACCGGGTACGCGGGTCTCATCGGGGCCATTGCCCACATCCTGACGGGGCGTCCTCTGCTGCTAACGGAACATGGCATCTACACCAAGGAGCGCAAGATCGAGATTGCCCAGTCGGAAGCCCTGCAGCAGACCACGGAGGAAGATCGCCCCAGGGTCAAGAAGGAGCTGGGCCTCTACCAGCAGTTGTGGGTGAAGATTTTCTATGCGCTCGGCCGCATTACCTACCGGTATGCCGAACGCATCGTCACCTTGTACGAAGGCAACCGCGCCATGCAGATAGGGGACGGAGCCGACCCGCACCGGACCGACGTGATCCCCAACGGCATCGACCTGGAGGGATTCCGGAACCTGAAGCCCGAAACCTACCCGGAAGAGGGGCAGGATGCATTCGTCATCGGCTTCGTGGGCAGAGTGGTTCCCATCAAGGACGTGAAGACCTTTATCCGGGCCTGCAAGGTCGTCTCCCTCAAGGTACCCAACGTAACATTCTGGATACTGGGGCCCACGGAGGAAGACGAAGCGTATTACGAGGAATGCACCGACCTCGTACGGGTGCTGCAGCTGGAAGAGACCATGTCCTTTCTGGGCCGCATCAATGTGCGGGAATACTACCCCAAACTGGACATGGTGGTGCTCACCTCCATCAGCGAAGCACAGCCTCTTGTCGTCATGGAGGCCAATTGTGCGGGCATCCCCGTGGTTGCCTCGGACGTGGGGGCCTGCAGGGAACTCCTTGAGGGACGCACCCCGCAGGACAGGGCACTGGGCCCTTCGGGCATCGTCACCAAGGTCGCCGATCCGGGCGCAACGGCCGCCGCCATGCTCGAGATTCTTGCCGACTATCCCATGCGCAAACGGATGGCCGACGCGGGCCGGGAACGCATCGCCCGCTATTACAGCGAGGCGGCCCTGAATGCCCGATACAGCGAACTGTACGGCGAACTGATGGACATGCCCGCATGGCATGGTCCCGGTGGTGAGGCACCGCGCGAAGACGAGGACGACGCCAGCGCCGGGCAGACGGCTCAGAAAAACAGCGAGGCGGACCCATGGCAGGCATAGGCTTTGAACTGCGCCGCATTCTCGGCAAGGGCTCCTACCTCAACGAATTGGGGGCATACCTGTATGCCGCCCTCATTTCCTCCGGCCCGTGGCTCATGAGTATCTTCACCCTTTCCGTGCTCGGCCTGTTCAGGGAACAGACTCTCAGCAACGTCGAGCATGAGGTGTTCCGTTCCACCATCATCTACACGTACGCCTTCTCGCTGGTCTACGTGGGCTTTTTCCAGCTTGTCGCCACACGCTACCTTGCGGACGAATTCTATCAGGGAAGGGTCGAATCCTCCCTGCAGGCCTTCTGGACAAGCTGCGCCGTCGTACTGGGAACGGGGACGCCGCTGGCGCTGCTCACCTACATGCAGTTCGACATATCCGGGCCGTACCGCGGACTGGCCGTAATGCTCTTTGTCGTGGTCAGCCTCATCTGGCTGGCCATGATCTTCATTTCCGCGGTAAAGGATTACATCCAGATCGTCATGGCCTTCGCTATCGGCACAGCCATAAGCATAGGGGGGGCCCTGTGGCTCAGCCGCTCTTTTGGCGCAGAAGGCCACATGCTGGGCTACATTGCGGGACAGGCGGTCATCTTCTTCTGGCTTGTGGCCCGCCTCACCTCCGAATTCCCCGCCGGGGCCATATGGGATGCGCGTCTGCTCGGATACTTCATCAAATACTGGCAACTGGCGATCATCGGGGTCGTGTACAATCTGGCCATCTGGATAGACAAGATCGTGTTCTGGTTCGCCCCGGACGGCCGGACCATCGTCCCCTATTTCAGAACCCACGACTTCTACGAGGGCCCCATCTTCTTTGCGTACCTGACCATTGTCCCCACCCTCGCCATCTTCCTCATGAAGGTGGAAACCTCCTTCTACGACCATTACCGGCTCTACTATGCCAAGATCATGGACAATCAGCCCCTGCATGCCATCCTTGAAGAAAAGGAGCGCCTTGTCCTCGCCCTGCACGCCTCCCTGCGGGAAATCCTGATCATTCAGGGAGCCATTACCTGCCTGTGCATCGCCTTTGCCCCGGACATCATCGCCCTTGCCCAGCTTGCGCCCATCCAGATTCCCATATACCGGGTTGCCCTCACCGGTGCCTTCTTGCAGGTGCTGCTGTCTGTTGTTATCATTATCCTGTTCTATTTCGATCTCAGAAGGGATGTCCTGATCGTCTCTACCCTGTTTCTCGGGTCCAACGGCCTGTTCAGCTGGTATTCCACACACTTTGATGTCGCATTCTACGGGTATGGCTACTGCTACGCCTGCTTCATCTCCCTGTTCGCAGCCTACTGGATTCTGGACTGGAACATCAGGAACCTTGAATATATTACCTTTGCGCGGCAGCCCATCGGCTAGCCCGCACATGAGGCCCATATGACAATCGCCCCCAAAGCAGCCTGTCTCGTCACAGGGTGTGCCGGGTTCATCGGCAGCCATCTCACCGACGCCCTGCTCGCCTCAGGCCACCCCGTTGTCGGCGTGGATATCCGCCCCCGGGCTGAAGCCGTCAATCTTGCCGGTGCGTTTGCCGATCCCCGTTTCCACTATATGGAGCGGGACATCAACGAGCACGGGGTACTGGCTGCAGCAAGACAGGTCTGCCCGGATATCCGCCACGTCTTTCACCTTGCCGCCGTGGTCATGGTGGCCTTCTCCATGGACCATCCCGAACTGACCATGGCCACCAACTCCACGGCCACCAGGGCCCTGCACGAAGAATCGGTGGCTGCCGGTGCGCAGGCCTTCATCTTTGCCGGGTCCGCTGCGGAATACGGCGATGATCCCCGCTTGCCGCTGAAGGAGGAATACGCCACCGACGACACGGAACAGGCCAGCCCGTACGGAAAGGCCAAGTATCTTTCCTCGCGGCTCATGCAGACCAGCGGCTTCGGATGTTCCCTGCGCTTCTTCAATATCTTCGGGCCGCGGCAGGACCCCAGCAGCCCCTACAGCGGCGTCATCTCCAAGTTCATCACCCAGGCCGTGGCAGGCAAGGACCTGACCATCTTCGGCGACGGAGGACAGACCCGGGATTTCATTTATGTTTCCGACGTGATCCGTTCCTACCTCATTGCCGGCGGCATCCTGCCCAATCCCAGAACCGGCACGGCAGAACCGCTTGCGGGGATCTTCAACGTGGGTACCGGCTCCATCATGAGCATCAACGAGCTTGCGCAGCAGGCCATCCGGTCGGCCGGGGCTTCCAGCGCCATCCTGCACGCCCCCGCACGGGCCGGAGACATCTATCACTCGCAGGCGGACATAGACCTGTTCACCAGGACCACCGGATTCACCCCGGATGTCGACTTCCTGAGCGGCCTCAACCAAACAGTGGACTGGTTCCGGTCCACGCGATAGCACGATGATCAGCAGCGAACTTCTCGAATCCATTGATCCTGAATCACGGGAAAAGGCCAAGGCCGTTCTGCGCGTCCGATTCAGGCACACGAATCATGACCACCCGCTTGTTGCCCAGCTTGTCCGCTTTGCATACAGCGAACTGCTCGAACGCCTTGCGGCCAGCCTTGATGACGGCAAGCTCGACCCGGCCCTGCAAATCCCCCAACAGCCGGTGGAGACGTCCGCTCCGCACATCCCGCAGTCCCTTTCCATAGATGCCCTGCTCTCCCAGCGCATCAACCTGGTCGCCCTGCCCCAGTTGGTGGTGCAATTACAGGAGGCGATTAATTCGCCCAAGGCGTCTGCAGACGACATCGCCAAGATCATCAGTAACGATGTAAAGCTCACGGCATCTCTGCTCCGGCTCGTCAACAGCCCGCTCTACGGGCTGGCCACCAGGATAGAGACGGTCTCACGGGCCGTCGCCATCATCGGGCTGCGTCCGCTGGCCAGCCTCGCCATGGGCGCGACGCTGCTCAGCGGGTTCAACAGGCAGATGCACAATGAGGCCATGGAACAGTTCTGGCTGCACAGCATTGCCTGCGCCACCATTGCCAAGCGCCTTGCCGAGCAGACGAACAGGCAGGAACCCGAGCGATATTTCGTGGACGGCCTGCTGCACGACATCGGCAGGCTCTTCATTCTGGGAGGTTTCCCGGAGAATGCCGAAGCCGTCTACAATTACGCCAGCGCCATGGGGATGTCGCTGCATGAGGCAGAAAACGCGCTGATCGGGTTCAGCCACGTGGATATCGGTGGGAGAATTCTGGAAAAATGGAATCTGAGCGAGGCCACGACTGCGGCGGTCCGGTTGCACCACACACCGGAAGCCCAACCGGAGTCTCCTTTTGACGACCAGCATATCATCCATCTGGCCGATGCCATCGCCAAGGCGCTGGGCTATCATGCACGGGGAGATTTCTACGTGCCCAAGGTCTCCAACTTTTCATGGACCAAACTGGGGCTCGGGCTAAATCGCATGGATGACATCATCGCCAATCTGAATCTGGAGATCGAGACGGTGGCCCACATCATGCTGTACGCCTCGCTCTAGACAATCAAGCCGGCACCGGCTTCTCCTGCTCATACGAGACCGAGCCGTTCCCCCATCCTGAGGCGTTCGCGCGCATCGGCGATGGTCTCTTCCATAGTCAGCAGCGACTGCAACAATCCATCCTCTGCCGCCGCGCGCTCCCGGATGGTGTGCACGGCACCATTCCCGAACACGAGACGCCTGTCCGCTGACAGGGTCAGCACGGGGTCATGCGTGGCGATCACCACGATCTTGTCGCTGTTTACCAGCAGATCCAATGCCCGTCGTTTGTCCACCCCTGCGTTCTCTATCTCGTCGATAAGCAGAATGGGGGACCAGCTCAGCATTGCCGCATCGGCGATCATGAGTGCCCGGGACTGTCCGCCGGACAGCTGGGTAAGATGGGCGTCGTCGGCAAAGGATTCACCGGCCAACGCATTGGCGGTATCGAGTACCCTGCGTGCGGTCT
>QKEJ01000018.1 GCA_003252375.1 Halodesulfovibrio sp. | reverse complement strand
GCGAGCGTTCCAGCCGCACCAGTCCGGCGCTGTCACCGCCTTCCTGCGCATGGCTGCGCAGGGCATCCAGAAACCGCGGACGCATGGCAAGGTCCCACACCCCGCCGAGAAACAGTGCGCCTTCCTCGCGCAGACACTGCACCGCGTGGGTAAGCACCGCACGCAGGTAATTGTAGCCGGGAAAATTTTCCACCACGCTGTTCAGCGTGATCAGGTCGAATGCTCCGGCAGGCAGCAGGCGGATGTCTATGGCCTCCATCTGATGCGTTTCCACAACGGGGCCGTCCGCCGTTGCCACGGCCAGCGTCTCCAGCCGGTCCAGCTCGTTCCGGGAAAGATCCACCGCCGTATACCGGGTGCAGCGTCCAAGCAATGCCCGGGCCACCGTTCCGGAACCGCTACCGATATCCAGCACCTGCCCGCAGTCCGGCCCCGGGGCCGCCTTGCGTACAAGGTTCTCCGCAAGCTCCTGCAGCATGGCCGCAGGCAGCGGTTTGCCGTCAAAATAGCTCTTCCAGCTGCCGTCCGACGCGTCAGCGGTCACGTGGTTCCACAATTCCTGTGACATCAGCTCGCCCGGCGACTCGATGGCCTGCTCGAACTCGTCCACATCCGGACACAGCAGGTCCTGCAGGTCGGGGCAGGCATACTGCAGGCGCTGGGCCTCGCCAGCATGGCGCGCATCGGTAACCAGCAGCCGCGCCCGGCACGACGTGAGCATGGTCTGCCGACGCGCTAGGGGCAACACCGGGTCCAGCGGCACGTACACGGCCCCAGCCCGCCAGATGCCCAGCATGGCGGCCACGGCGTAGCGGTTTCTGCCGCACATCACGCCCACCGGCGCTTCCGCGCCGTACCCGCGCTCCAGAATGAACCGGGCCAACCTGCGGGACAGGATGTCCAGTTCCGCATAGGACAGCACCCCTTCCTCATCCTCCACGGCAGGCCGCAGCGGATGGGCCGCGCACCGTTCCCGGAACCGGGCCGCAAGAGAGCTGTAGGGCCTGTCGGATACGACAGACGCCGCATCAGCCCTCTCACTCTCAACGGGCGTTCCGGGCCTGCCCGCCACAACCCCTTCGGGATGCGGCTGCCCCGGGGCAACCGGCGCAAGGGGGATATCAGCGATTCGCATGGTGGCCGTCCTCCGATTCGGTTGCATTGCCCATGAACATCTCCAGATATTCCAGCCAACGGTCCGCTGTCTGCGGCATCAGCACATGCCGGTCATACTCCATCCGCAGACGACACCCGGCAGGCTCATCCTGCACGAACAACGTCACGTCGTACTTGGCGCCCGGCCCCTGCACAGGCTCCGCAGCCCTGTCATCCGCCTGTCCTCCGTCCAGCGAACGGGCATACGCGGCCAGATCCACGATCTCTCCGTGCATCCGCCCCGGTCCGCTCTCACGGCGCAAACCGAGGTCACTGTACCGCTGATACTCGAACATGACATTGATAAGCGCCGCATGCTGCATGGATCTGTCCGGCGACACCGCCCGGACCAGCAGATCGAAGGGATAGTCCTGACGCTCCAGTGCGCCCAGTACCGAGCGGTGCACCGCATCGAGCAGGCTCTCCAGTTCGGTGTCGTCATCCAGCTGCACCCGGATGGGCAGAATGTTGACGAAGAAACCCACAAGCCCCTCCAGTTCACTGCGCTCCCGGCCTGCCACGCCCATGCCGATGACCATGTCCTGCTGTCTGGTCAGCCGATAGAGCAGGGCCGCCAGCAGGGTGAGCATGAAGGTGGCCACCGAGACGCCCTGTCTTCGGGCGGCGCTGCGCACGGCGCGCATGAGTGCATCCGGCACCATGCGTATGGCCTCGCCGGCCGCCAGCGGAACCTGCGAGACCGGGGCATCGGCCGGAAGCGCAATGCGCCCCGGAGCACCGGCCAGCCGAGCCTTCCAGTACGCCGCCTCGGTATCCCAGCTGCGGCCCTTCTGCCAGACCGCATAATCGCGATACTGCACCGGAAGCGCAGGCAGACCGGCTTCCTCACCGGCGTACAGGGCCAGCATCTCCGCAAAGAAAATCTGCATGGACCAGCCGTCTCCGGCAATATGATGCAGAACCAGCCCGAACAGGACATCCCCGCCGGTCAGGCGGCAGACCCGCATGCGCAGCAGCGGCGCCCGGGTCAGATCAAGGGGCGTGGCCGCGTCGCGGCGGAAGGCCTCCACGGCCATGGCCGGAGTGCATTCCCCGGTGTTCTCATGCCATTCCGGTTCGGCCGCCTCGTGCACCACCTGCCACAACGCTCCGTCCACCTCGGCAAAGGAGGTACGCAGCGTCTCGTGCCGCAGGCACAGACCGCGCAGCGCCTGCTGCAGCCGCGCCGTTTCCGGTTTCCCGGAAAGGCGGAAGACGAACTGCATGTTGTAGGCGGCCGCGCCGCCCTCGGTATGATGCAGCACGTACAGTCGCTGCTGGGCGTGGCTGAGGGGATAGTAGCCGGCGGGCATGCCGCCGATGGGTGACTCGGCCCTGCCGATGGCTCCGCCGTGCCCGGGAGCCTGCTCCAGTCTGCGAGCCATGGCCACGGGCGTGGGGTGGTCGAAAAGATCATGCATGCCCAGTTCCCTGCCGCTGGCCCGCGCCATGTCGTTCACCATCTGCAGGCCGAGCAGGCTGTGCCCGCCAAGATCATGGAAACTGGCATCCGGGCCGAGGTCCGGAAGCGAAAAGGCCTTGCGGAACACGCCCAGCACCAGCGGAAGATACGGCAGCGTCCCGTCGGGTTCCACGGCCCCGTCGGATGCGGGCGCACCGGATGCCGCAGCAGCCTCCGCGACCTCCTCCGCCAGGGCCTCGGGCAGGGCGCAATGGTGCACCAGCTCGCTGACAGCGACAGACGCTCCTTTCTCGAGCAGAACGCCCAGCAGACGCAGAAAATCCTCGCCCATGTGCCGCATCCGGTCCGCAGAGAAGAGATCGGCATAGTATTCCAGCGCCACCTCCATCTGCTGGCCAAGATCGGACATGAAGATGGACAGGTCGCCCTTGCAGGAAGGATTGGCCACCAGCAGAGGGGTGAAGAACGGTGCATCCGCCTCCGGCGAGCGTCTGGCGCTCTCGAAATTCATGTACGAAAAACTCACCTCGGACAGCAGGGTCCTGTCCGGAGCAGCCGGCGGCTTGAGGGCCTCGAGCAGCTGGTTCAGAGGGAAGGCCCGGTGCCGCATGGCCTCACCGTGCTGCCGGTGGTTGCGCGCGAGCACCGTGCCGAAGCGTTCCTGCCCATGCACCTGCAGACGCAACGGCAGCAGCGAAACCATCATCCCGGTGGTTGCGGCAAGCGCCTCGCTGTCACGCCCATCCGACGCCACCGCGACCACCAGATCATCCGTGCGGGCATAGCCGTGCAGCAGCACGCTCCACGCCGACAACATCAGCACGTAGGGGGTGGTTCCCTCGGCTCGGGCCAACGCCCGCAGCCGTTCCGGCCATCCTGCGGGAACGGAGAACCCGACGGTACCACCGCGATACGTATGCATGCGGGGCCGGGGCGCGTCCCCTGGCAGATCCAGCACAGGCAGGGAACCGGCAAAAAGGGACAACCAGTAGCGGCGGGCCTCGTCCGATGCCGCTGCGGCATCGGGAACATGCTGACGCCATGCGGCGTCCTTCTGCTGCAGGGGGACAGGAGCAAGGGAGCGGCCCGTGTACAGCGCCTCCAGCTCCGCCAGCAGCAGATCCACGCTGCGGGCGTCGGCCAGCGAATGGTGCACGTCGAAATAGAGGACACGGCGCCCGTCAGCAAGCCGGACAAACGCGGCCCGGTAGAGCGGCGCCTCGTCCAGACGGAATGGACGCACCAGCTGTTGCAGGGAAGCCTCTTCCCCCTCTGCGTCGTCCAGCACCACCGGAGCGGCAGGCAGGATCTGCATGCGGGGTGTTCCCGTGGACAGGTCGACAAACCGGGTACGCAGCGTTTCGTGCCGCTCCACAAGCGCGGAAAGCGCCCCTTCCAGCCGTGCCCGGTCCACATTCTCCGGCAGGAGGAGAAACTGGGAAAGGTTGAACCCGGTATGCGCCCCGGACATCAGTTCCGCGCGCAGCACGGCCAGCTGTTCACGGCTGACGGGGTAGGCGTCCATGACGGGCGCTTCCCATTGCCCTGCATTCGGGTCCCCGTCCGCACCGTGCGGAACAACAAGGGCCGCAAAATCGCCCAGACGGCTGTTGGCGAACAGATCCGCCAGCCCCACGGTGGTCCCGAGGCGCGTATTGATGGTGTTGATGATGCGCAATGCGGAAATGGAATCCCCACCCAGCGCATAGAAATCGTCATCAGGAGCAAGCGGCGCATCATAGCCAAGCCCCTGCCCGACCAGTTCCAGCACCGCTGCGGCGCGCGCCTCGGCCCCGAGGATCGCGGGTCCGGCATCTGCGCCCGCCGGCATCTCTGCCGTATTCTCCTCCGGCCCGAGCCGTTCGCCGGGCATGGTCACCACCACCTGCGCCTGCCCGCTGCCCAACGCCCCGCGCAGCACGTCCATGGCCTGCTCGGGCGGCAGCATGGACGACGGCGTATCGGCTATGCCGTACCGCGCCGCCATGCCGATGCGCTCCCAGGTATTCCAGTTGATGGACAAGGCAGGCAGGCCCTGCGCCCTGCGCCAGTGTGCAAAGGCGTCCAGATAGGCATTGGCCGCAGCATAGTCGGTCTGCCCCGGCGCTCCGGCAAGAGCCGTCCGCGAGGAAGCCAGCACAAAGAAGCGCACCGGATCGTCCAGCGTGAGGGCG
>QKEJ01000159.1 GCA_003252375.1 Halodesulfovibrio sp. | reverse complement strand
GGGGTTACGGGGAGGGCGGACGAGGGCGGGGGGGGGGACGGAAGGGGAGGGGAGAGGTAAGTGCCGCCGTGTGCATGAAAGCATATACATGCAATAAAATATTGAAAAGAGGGTTTCGCTTTTTTGCTGTAAGAAATAATAGAGAGACAAATGTGTAGCCCCCTGCCAGGATTCCTGTCAGGGGGCATTTTCAGCGACGTCGCCGGGCAATGCCGATCAGCGCGAGGTTTGCCAGCAGGCTGAGCCCGAGCAGTATGGTAGTGCCGGATGGGCCGATTCGTGAAGAGGGGGATGGGGCGTCACCCTCGTTCGGTAGCAGGGATTCTGCGACGGGAATAGAAAACTCCGCACGGTGGCCGGTACCGTCTGAAGCCGCAATGCGCCAGGTGCCGGGCTTGTCGGGGATAAAGGCGAACATGCCACGGCTGTCCGTACGGCCGTTCTGGAATTCAAGGTCCGGCGGGCTGTCCGGGCCAAAGACTAGAACCTCGGCATAGGACATGGGCTCTCCCCCCGCGTACCCGAAGACCACGGAAACGGCCTGGGCTTCCGCAAGACTGTAATGAACACCGTGCCCGTAGACCTGCCCCGCCTGCAGAAGCAGGCAGAGCAGAAACGCAAGGACGATACGCATGGTTAGCGTACCGGGAACATCAGCACCGCGCGCATGGCGTGCTGGTCGTAGTTGCTTCCCTTTTCGTCGACGATGTACTGCACGCGCACCATCCAGAGGCCGGGGGCGGAAATCTTGATGGCCGCCTCTCCCTCTCCATAGGGTTCCGTCACGAAGGCGTATGCGTTGGGGATGTCGGTGAATCCGTCATAGGTTGCCGTGACGGTTTCCGGAGCTACGGGCGTGCCGTTGTGGAGGATGCGCACCTTGAGAACGTCACCGGGACGAAGGGTCAGCGGATTGGTAAGGGGCACGATTTCCAGCGCGTCACCAACCACGGTATCCCAGCCCTTCGTGTTGCCGTCTACGGGCAGGAGGGTCTTGCAGAACTTCTCGTATTTGCGCGACCACACCACGCCTTTCAGGGTCGAACGGTCCCCTTTGACCACTCCCTTGGGCGTTTTGCTCCAGACTTCGCCGAGGCGGTGTCCGTGCAGCAGTGCGGCGCTGCCGCCCGAAAGGACAACCTCTCCCGTATAGGTCTTGAAGGCCGTGTCGGCAGCGAGCGGAATGGTCTGGTCGCGGTAGCTGACGCGCACGTTGGCCGGGTTTTCAAGTTCTTCGCTTTTCATGAAGACATGAGCGGAGTGCGTGCTGATGGGTAATGACTGACCTGCGGTGTAGGTCTGCCAAAACTGAGGGACAACAAGGAATTCGTGAGCAGCAGCGGGCAGGGCGGCAGCGGCGAGAAGCATCAGGCTGAGGGCGGTGATGAACATGCGTTTCATGAAAGAAACCTCCTGTAAAGTTAATGTGCGAGATTCGTAACACTAAAAACTAAATAATGCCACGTCATGCTACAAACCATAATATTTTGCTACCAGATGGTGTGGAAAGGCCGTTCGGCGCGATAAAATATTCACAACCGGGGTGGTCGGTTAGGGCGGCAAACGGCAATTCCTGAGCATTTGTTATTGATTTTGATTTTCAGAATCAATAGAAGGGGGGCACGGCGGGCGCATCCACGCGCTTCGTCGAAACAGGATGCACGCAGTATGCAGGGATCACGCAAGGACAAGTCCATGTTCCACAAGGAAGAGGAATGCATCGAACAGGCAGAGCAGTTGCTCGGTTCGGTGCTCAGCGGCACGGTTGCCGAACAGCCCTTTGAACAGCTGCTCGACGTGGCCCGCAAGCTGCTCAGGCAGTCGCGGCGCCTTGTTACCATGGGGGACCGCATGCAGGGGCAGCTCAGTTCTCTGAACGACGAGCTGAGCCACATGGCCCGTACGGACGCGCTGACCGGTCTTGATAACCGGCGGCACTTCATGGAGGTGGCCCGCCGGGAGTGTTCCCGTTCCTGCAGGACGGGGCAGCCGTTCTCCCTGCTGTTGATTGACGCGGACCACTTCAAGGCCGTGAACGACACTTGGGGGCATGATGTGGGGGACCGGGTGCTGCAGGACATTGCCTCACTGCTGAACAGTTCCGTGCGCGGCCATGACGTGCCCGCCCGGTTTGGCGGGGAGGAGTTCATTGTGCTGCTGCCGGAGACCGACTGCCAGGAGGCGGGGATCATTGCCGAGCGCATCCGCCTGGCCGTGGAGGCCAACCGGCTGACGGTGCAGCAGGAGCCGGTGCATATCTCCGTGTCCATAGGCTGCACCACCGCCACTGCGCAGGACGGCGAGTGCGATCTGGAAACCATTTTCAAGCGTGCGGACGTGGCCCTGTATGCCGCCAAGAAGAACGGGCGCAACAGGGTGGAACGCTATCCCGGCCCGGACTGCATTGCGGAGTGCGCCTCCTCGAAGGAGGAACGCTTGTGCCAGTAACGCCGTCTGCCGAACAGGCAGCTCCCTCGTCCCGGGTCCGTCAGGGCAAACGCCAGTTCGGCCTTCCCGCGGCAGGGTCTGGGCTGCGTTCGGTTACCAAGATGCGCATCATCCTCGCAGGATGCCTCATTGCCTGCCCTCTGAGCCTGCTCCTGGCCATGGAGCACATGACGCATATCGAGCTGGGCAACATGCTGGCGGCCTGGATTGCCATGGGCTTCATCCTGCTGGCGCCGCTTTCGCACTGGTGCGCCCGACTGGTTGCCCTGCGCAGCGTGCAGGAGCTGAACGTGCTGTGCGAGGAGATGAAGTCCGGCAACCTCACCCCCTTTTCCACATTGCCGCCTGAGCCCTCGGGCAAGGATCCGCTGCAGACCCTGCGGCATAACATGTTCTGGATCGGCCACATTATCGACAGCCGGCAGAAGGCGTTGAACGGGGCCATGCGGAACCTGAACGCGGCGCAGGCCCAGATGGTGGAATCCATCGAGTACGCCAGCCTTATCCAGAGCGCCTTCCTGCCTGAGGAGCGCATGCTGGAAACGCTGTTTGCCGATCATTTCCTGCTCTGGGAACAGCGTGACGCCGTGGGGGGCGATGCCTATTGGGTGAAGGAGACACCGGACGGCTTCTTTGTTGCGGTGGTGGACTGCACGGGGCACGGCGTCCCCGGCGCGTTCATGACGCTCATTGTGCATTCGCTCTTTGAGCGGTTGGATGTGCAGTCCATGCAGCGGGATCCCGCCGGGGTACTTGCCGCCATGAACAGGGCCATCAAGCGCGCGCTGGCGCAGGACAGGGAAAACCCTCTTTCGGACGACGGCATGGACTGCGCCATGCTCTTCGTGGATACGGCCCGCAGCATGCTGCATTTTTCCGGAGCCCGCAGTTCGCTTGTTATCCGTGATGCGTCGGGGGACGTGCGGGAGGTCAAGGGTGACAGGCGTGGTGCGGGATACGTGCGAACGCCCGATACCTATGCGTTTGCAAACCATGCGTTGGTTGTGGAGCCCGGAGCGCGCTACTACATGCTGACGGATGGTCTGGTGGATCAGGTGGGGGGGGACAAGGGGCTGCCCTTTGGCAGGGCGCGCTTCCGTGAGTTTGTGGCAACGCATGGGCAGGAGTCCATGGCACAGCAGAAACTCCTGCTGCAGAAGGCGTTCCGGGAGTATCTCGGGCGCGAGGCACGCAGGGATGACATGACCGTTCTCGGTTGCATGATGCAGGCAGGGTAGATGTATGGAGATGAACATGCTCTCGTTTTATGAATCCATGAACCGCGAGGGAGTGGTGCTGTATTTCAACGGTCCCATCTCGCAGAGTGTCGTGGAGGGCGTGGGTGACATGATGCGCCGCAAGATGGAGTTTGAGCAGAACGGCATGCAGCTGGCGCGCAAGGTGTTTTCCGTGCTGGTGGAGCAGATGCAGAACATCATCTGTTACTCCCGGGATACCTGTTCCCCGGAGCTTGGTGACGAGTGCATCGGCACGGGGCAGATCATGGTGGGCAGGAGTGACGACCAGTTCTACGTGGCGTGCGGCAACGCGGTGCGCCGTGACCGGGAGGACCGTATCCGTGAACGTCTGGACACGGTCAACAGGATGAGCCGGGATGAGCTGAAGGCATACTACAAGGAGCAGCGGCGCCTTGGCCCGGACCAGGAATCGTGCGGCGCCGGGCTCGGGTTCATCGAGATGGCCCGCAAGGCCAGCCGGCCGTTGCAATACCGGTTTGATCCCATTGATGAAAGCACCTCATTCTTTGCCGTCAAGGTACACATATAGGGAGGGGACGTCCCCATGACTCCATTGGCCCGTTACTACATGGCGCCGACCAAGTCGTCGCCGGAAATCGATTTTGACCCCGAGACGCATTCGCTGCGCATCATGGGGGAATCCTACCCGGAGAATTGCGCCAGATTCTATGAGCCCATGTTCCAGTGGCTGCGCGACTACCTGTCCGCCTCCGGTGACCGTCCGTTGCGCCTGGAGATGGAAATCGTGTATTTCAACAGCTCCAGCTCCAAGACCTTCATGGATCTGTTTGACCTGCTTGATGCTGCTGCAGGAAAGGGAAAGCCCGTGTCCGTGCAGTGGCGTTATCATCCCGAAAACGAGACGGCCTTTGAATGCGGCGAGGAGTTTCAGGAAGATGTGCGGCACATGTCGTTTGCGCTGGAGGAAAAGCCTGACTGACAGGCGGCTGTGGCGTGGCTCAGGATGCAGGTCAAGCCAGCCTTCTCCGGACCGGAGGGTGCAGGCTTGACCTGCGTCGTTGTGCACGGCAGTGTGGGCGGCGTACCGGGCTGCTTCTGAATGCGCACCGTGCGCCGTGCCCGTCCCGTTCCGTCATCTGCAACTCCGGCAGGCCCGCATGACCCGCATTCCCGAAAAACTCTACGGCATCATCGGCCATCCCCTGGGCCACACCATGAGCCCGGCCCTGCATAACTGGGGGTTTGAGCGTTGCGGCATTGCCGCCGCCTACATGGCGTTCCCCACCGCTCCGGCAGCGCTTGCGGATTTCATGTCCGCCCTGCGCACCCTGCCCATTGCCGGCGCCAGCGTGACCATTCCGCACAAGGAAACGGTCATGCCGTTTCTGGACGGCATGACCGAAAGAGCCCGCACCGTGGGCGCCGTGAATACGCTGTACTGGGACGGAGACAGGCTCATGGGCGAGAACACGGACATTACCGGGTTCCTTTCCCCGCTTCGGCCCCATGCCGGACGTATCCGCAGTGCGCTGGTTCTCGGTGCGGGGGGGGCGGCAAAGGCCGTGCTGGCCGGATTGCAGGAGCTGGGTGTGGCCGGGGTGCACATGGCCAACCGTTCGCGTGAGCGTGCGGAGCAGGTGGCCGCTCCCTTTGGCGCGATGGTTGTGCCGTGGGAAGAGCGTGCCCATGTCCAGGCAGATCTTGTCATTAACTCCACCCCCCTGGGGATGTCCGGCGAGAATGCGGAGCATTCACCCTATCCGTCAGAGGCCTTTGGCGCATCCGGCGGCATCGCCTATGATCTGGTGTACAATCCGCTGCGTACCCGTTTTTTGCGCGAGGCCGAAGCGGCGGGCTGGGAGGTGCTGGACGGTCTGCACATGTTTGCGGCGCAGGGACAGGAGCAGTTCCGCATCTGGACCGGCGTGGAACTGCCTCTGGAGGATGTACGGGAACGCATCAAGGGCATCCTGTCTTTGTAGAATAATGCAATCATATTTTTGATATCCCTGGCTGAATAAAATGTTTGGCCAGGGCTTTTGTTTTATAATGCGATGTAGTAAGGCCCTACTGCAAATTACAGAAGGGGGCAGCTATGGAATTGAAAGATGATGACGTGCTGTATTCAGGTGGCAATGCTGCAGAATTGGATGCTCTGCACATGCATCCGCCAATTGGTGAATGCGATGGTGATGGCGATGTGTATTCCGGGATATACCGTCAGCTCGTGCAGTTTACCGGATCAGGGTGGGAGCTGTTCAAGATTTGGATTGTCAATTTCCTGCTGACGGTCATAACGTTCGGCATCTATCATTTCTGGGCCAAGGTAAAGGTACGCAAGTATCTGTGGTCGCACACCGTTGTGGAGGGAGAGCCTCTTGAATACACGGGAACGGCCGAGGAACTGGTCATTGGGTTTCTGATGGTTGCCGGTGTACTTGCAGTGTACGGCATTGCCCGCTTCATGCTGGAGAGGGCGCATCTGGGACTGTCCGTCGTGGCGGAACTGGCATTGTTGCCACTCTGGCTCTTCGCCACCTATCGCACCCTCCGCTATCGTCTGACCCGCACCCGGTGGCGCGGCATCCGGTTCAATCTGTCCGGCAGCGCGTGGAAATACATGTTCGTGGCGCTTGGCCAGAGTCTGCTCAACATGTTGACGCTGATGCTCTGGTACCCCAAATCTCGCGTAGTGCTACGCAAGCGTGTTATCGGCAACATGTGGTATGGCAACCGCCAGTTCGGGTTTACGGGAACGGCCAGGCCGTTGTATGCCACGTATATGGTGGCGCTGGCAGGCGTTGTTGTTTTAGGAGCCGCAGGTGCCATTGGTAGTGGTGTGTACAAAACGTTTATCGAGTTTATGGACAACCCGACCCAGGCGACGTCCAAGGCCTATCTTTCCGCAATGTTGATATGTTATGGTTGTTTGTTGCTGGGTGGATTGTTTTCCTACTGGTACCAAGCCGTGCTGATCCGCTGGGAGATCTGCAACACACGGTTCCCGGGCGTGCAGTTCCGCAGCCGTATTACGTGGGGAGGGCTGCTGTGGCTCCACGTGAGCAACCTGCTGCTTATTCTGTGCACGCTTGGTTTCGCAGCGCCGTGGGCTACGATCCGTTCACTCCGGCTGTATATGCACACCGTGGAGGTGGACGGCTCGCTTGCGTACGCCCATCTCGAAAAGGACGGGCAGGCGGCCCCCAAGTACGGGGAAGGCTTTTTCGAGACCTTTGACGTGGACCTTGCAATGTAGGAACGGCATGACCGTCTTCAATACGATACACGACCAAACCATGCCAGCGGCTCCCTCTTCAGCGGGGGAGTCCGCCGGATTCCGATATTACGATGGCAATTCGGCGCAGCCGCATGCGGTTGTGCCGCAGGTTGTCGGCACGCATCTGCGTCTTGCATCGCCTTCGGGTGATCATGTCACGGTGTGGACGCTCGAAAGCATCCGTCTGCCCGATTCCCTGCGCCCGCCCTACACCCTGACCCGCAGGCCTGATTTCGGGGAACGGCTGACCGTGGTGGACGAGGCCGCACATGCGCTCCTTGCGCCCCATCTCAAGGCCGTCCGCACGCGTGCCCGGCGTTCCTCGTTTCGCAAGTGGGCGTGGGCCAGCGCGGCGGTATGGTTGCTCGGGTTCCTGTTCTGGCTGGCCTTCCCCTCTCTCATAGACGGTGCGGTCGCCTTTGTGCCGCTGAAGACCGAGCGCAGGCTGGGAGAGGACGTGCGGGACAAGGTCAGCGTCCTCATGGCGAAAAAGAAGGATGGCGATGTCATCTGGTGCAGAAATGCGCAGGGCGTTGCCGCGCTTGACCGGCTGGTGGACCGGCTCGCCGCTGCGGAGGACTCGCCGTACACCTTTTCCGTGAAGGTGGTGGATTCCCGGATCATGAACGCCTTTGCCGCCCCCGGAGGCGCCATTCTGGTTACCTCCGCCCTGCTGGAAAAGGCGCAGTCCGAGGAGGAGCTGGCAGGCGTGCTGGCGCACGAGATGGGGCATGTGGTGGAGCGGCACGGCTTGCGCAGCATGGCGGGCGTATACAGCCTGCAGATGCTGGGAACCGTCCTTTTTGGCAGTGACGGTGGTTTCATGGGCGATGCAACCCGCGGGCTGGCCATGCAGATGACCTCTTCCTCATGGAACCGCGACTATGAACGCGCGGCGGACGCCCATGCCTTTGCCCTGCTGCGCAAGGTGGGCATATCCACTGCGGGGCTGGTTTCCTTCTTCCAACGGCTGGAACAGGACGCCGCGGGGGACAGGAGCGTGTTCGCCTATCTGGGCATGCTCAGTTCGCATCCGGACACGGGAGAACGCATCAGCACCCTGCAGACGCTGGCATCGGAACAGGGGGGCATCATGGGGGCTGCGCCCCTGCCGCAGGCGGATTGGGACGCCGTGCAAAACATCTGCAACTGACGTACGGTGCGGCACCCTTATCGGGTGGAAGAGTGGATAATCCAGGGACAGGTGGTTTCCAGATGCCGCTTCACGTGCTCGGCAAAGGCGGTCAGCAGGCTGGACTTGTATTTCTGCCGGTGGGTGACCGCATAAAAGCGGCGCTTGAATTCCACGCCGTCCACCTGCACGGGGAAGAGTTCGCCGTTGGCCAATTCGCGCTGGAAGCAGAACGGCGACATGCAGCTCAGGGTATCCGGGTTCTTGAGCACCATCTTGATGGATTCTATGTGTTCCAGCTCAAGGAATACGTTCAGCCGCTTCTTGGCAGCGCCCAGATACTCCCACATGGTCTGCCGCGTGCCTGAGCCGGATTCACGCAAAATCCACTTCTTGTCCAGCAGCTCCTCCAGTGCGTATTCCCGGGCCGAGGCAAAGGCCTTGTCCGAGGAGACCACCACCAGTTCCTCGGTGCAGAGTTCACGGAAGTCCGCCACGCGGCATTCGTAGTCCCCTTCAATGAACCCCAGCGCCACGGTTCCTCCTTCGATTCCGGCAATGACCTCCGCCGAGTTGCGGCTGAGCATTTCCACCTGCACCTCGGGGTAGGAACTGCGGAAGTCGAAGAGCACCTGCGGCATGATGTAGTCGGCAATGGTGGAGCTGGCGGCCACGGTCAGCACACCGGCCATGCGGTCCTGGCGGAAGATGGTTTCCACCTCCTGCAGCTGCTCGAGGGCCGGACGGATGCGCGAGAGCAGCAGCCGTCCGCTTTCGTTGGGGATGAGGCGGTTGCTGATGCGGTCGAAGAGTTGTTCGCCCACACCGTCCTCCAGCGCCTTGATGGCCATGGAAACGGCGGACTGGGTGATGTAGTGTTCCTCGGCCACCTTGCCGATATGCTGGTGGCGCATGAGCGAGACAAAGAGTTCGAGCTGGCGGACGGTTATGTTCATGAGCGACCTCTTCAGTATTATTGAACGACTTTTTAAATATTATAAATTTGCATTTTATGCCAGCCCGGATAGAGTGACTTCACCATCACAACGGGAATGGCCAGCACCACGTACTGCCAATTTGAGGTGCTTGAAATTCCGACCAGTTGGTTTTGCGCTTCTTCCTCCTTTTTCCCCTACGAGGCCCTGCACGCCCACACCCGCAGGGCCTCACTTTTTGGCGAGTGACTAACGCCAAAAGCCTTGAAGTGTGCGTCGCACACGAGAACAGCCCGGAAGCATGGCTTCCGGGCTGTTTTGCGTTTCGGGAAGAGGAGACTACAGCTTCAGCGAGCCGCGGAATTCCTCAAGATCGGTGATGCCCATCTTTTCCACCAGCTGTTCAAACTCCTGCACGAGGCGGAAGCTGAAATCGGGCCGGATGAAGTTGGCCGTGCCCACCTGTACGGCGTGCGCGCCCACAAGCATGAACTCCAGCACATCCTCGGCACTGGTGATGCCGCCGATGCCGATGACCGGAATGGTTACGGCGCGGCAGACCTGCCACACGCAGCGCAGGGCCACGGGCTTGATGGCGGGGCCGGAAAGACCGCCGATGACGTTGGCCAGCAGCGGCTTGCGGGAGCGGATGTCCACGCCCATGCCGGACAGGGTGTTGATGCACGAAATCATGTCGGCACCGGCATCCTCCACGGCCTTGGCAATGGCGGCAATGTCGGTGACGTTGGGGCTCAGCTTGATGATGACCGGCTTGTCGCCGGCAACGCGTTTTACCGCCTCGGTGACGCGGGCCGCCTGTGCGGCGTCCTGCCCGAAGAGGATGCCGCCTTCCTTGACGTTGGGGCAGGAGATGTTCACCTCAACGGCGGCAATGCCCTGCTCGCGGGCCAGGATGCTGGTCAGCTCGGCGAATTCGCCTGGATCGCAGGCGTAGATGTTGGCAATGACCGGCAGTTCGCGCCAGGGCAGCTTGGGGAGCTTTTCCTTGAGAAAGGATTCCACCCCGGAGTTCTGCAGGCCCACGGCGTTGAGCATGCCGCACGGGGTTTCCGCAATGCGGGGCATGGGGTTGCCGGGACGCGGCTTGAGGGAAAGTCCCTTGACCACGATGCCGCCAAGCGCGGTCAGGTCGCCGAAGGGGGCGAATTCCACACCGTACCCGAAGGTGCCGGATGCCGTGAGGATGGGGTTCTTGAAACCGAAATCGGGCAGGCCCGGAAGATTCAGACGCATATCCATGAACGTTGCTCCCTAGCCTTCGGAAAGGTTGACCTGATGAGCCCAGAAGACCGGGCCGTGGTTGCACACCTGTGCCCTGCCTGCGGCAACGCCGTTGGCGTGCATGTCGTCGGCGACCTTGGTCACGCAGCCGAGGCAGGCACCCACGCCGCAGGCCATGCGCGTTTCCAGGGAAAGCTGGCACCGGGCCGAGTGCTTCAGGGCAAGGTGCTGCACCGTCTTGAGGAAGGGCGTGGGGCCGCAGGCCAGTACCAGCCCGTTCTGCTCGGCATGCTCGGCGATGCGTCTGTCCATCAGCTCGATGAACCGGGTAAGGTCCTCGGGCTTTTCCTCGAGATGGGCGTCGCCCATGATCTTTTCATTGATGGATTCGTAGGGGTAGCAGCTCAGCGGCATGCGGTGCCCGAATTCCATGTGCAGGTTCCACGGCTTGGGGTGGCTGTGCGCATAGCCTACAAAGGGGGCAATGCCGATGCCGCCCGCAAGCAGCAGGGTGGGGCTGTCCGGTTCCACGGCAAAGCCGTTGCCCAGAGGGCCCCAGACAAGGACGTCATCCCCGCTTTTCAGTTCCGCCATCCTGCGGGTGCCCCGGCCCACGACCTGAAAGAAGAGCACGAGGTCGCGGGGGCTGACCCGGCAGATGGAAAAGGGGCGGGCCCAGAGCATGTCAAAGGCCCATCCGCTGGGACGCACCATGACAAACTGGCCAGGCTGCCAGTTCTTCCACTCGGGGCGTTCCAGCCGCAGGGCAAAAAAGAGATTTTCACCGGCAACCTGACCGAACGGGACGTTGTCCAGAACCTTCAGGGTGGTGCATTGTTCATTATTCATGTGCAATACCTTCAAGATGTGTTGGGAGCCCGGCGGAGCGGGAGGGGAGATCTGCTGGCAGGCGGCATGGCTGGCGCGAGGCGACCGGTGCATCGGGCACCGATACGCATGGCGGGTATGGCATGCCGCCGTGAGGCCGCGTCCGTCAAGGCTTCCGTTGCGTATGCCCGCAAGAATGCGGGAATGCTACGCCTGCATTGACATAGACCGACATTCTTCCGGTGGCAAGACTTCATTTTACAGCTATCATCTTGCAGTTGCCAGCGAGCGCATCTATGGTTATGTGCAGTGCCCGCCCGTTGACATGCCCGATCCGGGTCTGGCGGGATGCCTGCCTTGGTTTGCCGGATACCGTGTCCGGCGGCACCGCGGGCAGCAGACACCGTGTTACCCATCCGACAGCAAGTCCGGGGATGCGCCCGCAGCGCGCCACACCGGCAGGACTGAAGAAGGCACTATGGACAACAGACCAGAAATTCTGGCCCCGGCCGGCGACGCCAAGGCGTGCCTGGCAGGACTGGCTGCCGGAGCAGACGCCGTATACCTCGGCCTGAAGCATTTTTCCGCCCGCGCACAGGCGGGCAACTTTTCCGTGAGCGAGCTTTCCCGCATTGTGGAGTTGGCGCACAAGGAAGACCGTCGCATTTACGTGGCCCTGAACAGCCTGCTCAAGCCCGGAGATCCGGATGCGGCAGGCAGGCTCATTGCCCGTCTCAAGCGCGATGTGCAGCCCGATGCCCTGATCATGCAGGATCTCGGGGCCGTGGAGCTGGCCAGACAGGTGGGCTTTGAAGGCGAACTGCATCTTTCCACCCTGGCCAACGTGACCCACCCGGCCGCCTTCAACGTGGCGCAATCCATGGGTGTTTCCCGCGTTATCCTGCCCCGCGAACTCAATCTGGACGAGGTTCGTCAGTGCAGCGAGGCGTGCCCGGAGGGCATGAGCCTTGAACTCTTCGTGCACGGCGCCCTGTGCTACTGCGTTTCCGGGCGCTGCTACTGGTCCAGCTACATGGGTGGCAAGTCCGGCCTGCGTGGCCGGTGCGTGCAGCCGTGCCGTCGCGTGTACCAGCAGAACAAGCGCAAGGGACGCTTCTTCTCCTGCATGGACCTCTCGCTGGATGTGCTCGCCAAGACGCTGCTGCCCCTGCAGAATCTGCGTTCCTGGAAGATCGAAGGGCGCAAGAAGGGGCCGCACTACGTCTATTACGCCACCACGGCGTACCGGATACTGCGTGACAATCCCGATGACCCCAAGGCGCGCAAGCAGGCCGAGGATCTGCTGGAGCAGGCTTTGGGGCGTCCTTCCACCCACTCCATGTTCCTGCCGCAGAAGCCGCATGCGCCCACCCAGCCGGGCGAACAGACCAGTTCCGGTCTGCTGGCTGGCAAGGTGGTCATGGAGCCTGCCGCCAAGGCGAAGAAGGGGGAGCGCACCTATCCCAAGTATTTCTTCAAGCCCCGCTTCGAGCTGCTGCAGCATGATTTTCTGCGCATCGGCTACGAGGACGAGCCGTGGCATTTCACCGACCGCGTGGTGAAGCGCGTGCCCAAGGGCGGCACCTACATGCTGCGCGCTCCCGCACGCAAGGACCCGAAGTCCGGCACGCCCGTGTTTCTCATCGACCGGCGCGAGCCGGAGATGGTGCGCGTGCTGGGCGAGTGGGAAGCACGCCTGCGCCACTGCAAGGGCCGCAAGGGCTCGGCCGTGGAGTTTGAGCCGGTCTATCCCGAAAAGGGCAAGCGCCTGCCCATCGTGAATGTGCAGCTGCGTCCCGGCCTGCCCCACGGCAAGGAGGGCAAGGCGGGCAAGTTCACGAACAACGTGAACGGGCTGTGGCTGGGCCAGAAAACCCTGCAGACCGTGGGCAAGACGCTCTTCTCCCGTATGTCGTGGTGGCTGCCACCGGTCATCTGGCCCAACGAGGAGGCCGGCTGGCAGAAGATGGTGCATCAGGCCCTGCGCAACGGAGCCCGCCATTTCGTGCTCGGCGCGCCGTGGCAGGTGGGGCTTTTTGAGGGCGCCAAGGCCGACCTTGTGGCCGGTCCGTTCTGCAACCCCTCCAACCCCGCAGCCATTGCCGCGCTGAGCGGGCTGGGCTTCCGCGGGGCCATCATCTCGCCGGAGCTGTCGCAGGAAGACATTCTGGAGCTGCCGCGCCAGAGCTGCCTGCCGCTCGGCATCGTGCTTTCCGGGTTCTGGCCCATGGGCATTTCCCGGCTGCCGCACGAGGGCGTGAAGCTTAATGAGCCCTTCACCTCGCCCAAGGGAGAGGTGTTCTGGATGCGCAAGTACGGGCAGAACACCTGGCTGTATCCCGGCTGGCCGCTGGATATCGAGAACAAGCGCGACCAGCTGGTGGCCGCAGGGTACACCATGTTCGTGCGGATGCTGGAAACGCCTCCGCAGGCCGTGCCCGAGGCGCGCCGTACCTCGCCCTTCAACTGGGACATCCCGCTCCTGTAATCCGGGGGCGGCACGCATGCAAAAAAGAGAGCCGGAAGCATTCGCTTCCGGCTCTTTTCGTTGTCTCGCGGGAGTGGCGGACTAGCGGGCGATCATGGCGCGCAGCATGTCGGCGCAGTTTTCCGCGTTGTGGGACATGTCGTTCAGGCATTCCACAAAGTGCAGAAGCTGGTAGATGTCCTTGAAGTCCATGTCGGAGTTGTAGATGGCGGAGATGATCATCTGCTTGTTCCGGAACACGTCCTTGTGGTTGTGGCGGATGGCCCGGTAGGTGTCCTTGGTGCCTTCGCGGTCCAGCTTGCCGCCGCCCTGCACCAGGTCGATGGTGGCATCAAGGGCCGGTCCGAGCAGATGCAGGGTCTTGCCCACGCTGTCCATGTAGTCGATGAACTGCTTGTGGAATTCCTCGGGCACGGCGACGCGCCGCATGGCAAGCCAGTTCAGGGCATCCTGGCCGGAGTCGAGGATGTTGTCCTGGCTGCGCGTGTAGTTGAGGAACAGGGTCTTGTCCACGGCCATGAAGAGGCCGCGCGGCAGATGGTTGCGGATGTTCCGCTTGATCTTGTCCGCCCTGTCTTCGACGTCGTTCACCTCTTTCTGCAGCTGGTCGAATTCGCGGCAGGTGCCGCCCGTGATGTAGCATTCCAGCGACTCACGGATGAGATCCATACCCTTGCCGATCTGAGAGTAGTGCTCGATCAGCCCGTCCATGGGGTTGCGTTCGGCAAGTATGCCGAAGAATGGTACGCGAAAAGTCATATACAATACCTCCGGTGCGGAAATGTGTGTTGCGGTTCGGGACTACAAGAGCCCCCAGCGGAGAAGCTGGAAGATCACGATACTGCTGAAGGCTGCAATGGGCACGGTGAGCACCCAGTACAGGACGATCTTGAAGAGCACGCGGAAATCCACAGCTCCGAAACCGCGGGCAAGTCCGACGCCGACAATTGAGCCCACCGCCGCATGGGTGGTGGAAACCGGCATGCCTAGGTTTGAAGCCATAAGTACCGTAGTTGCCGCGCCAAAGTCCACGGCAAAACCACGGGTATTTGTGAGTTTGGTGATTTTCTCGCCCACGGTATCCATAACCTTGTGACCAAGGCAGGCGATGCCTATGGCGATGCCCAGTCCACCCATGACAAGCAGCCAGATGGGGATTTCGGCGTTGGCGAGCATGGCGTGGTCGCGGGCGATCATGTAGATGGCGGCCACGGGGCCGATGGCGTTGGCCACGTCATTGGCGCCCTGCGAGATGGCGACGTAGCAGCTGGTGCCTATCTGCATGGTGCGGAACATGCCTTCCACGGCTTCGGGCTGCTCGTCGATGTCCGGGATGATCTTGTGGATGAACAGGCGTCCCAGCCCCCAGAAAATGGCGAGAATGAGGGGGGCGATGATCAGGGCCGAGCCCCAGCTGAGCTTCAGCCCCTTGCCGAGGGGCGTCTTGAACAGAAAGGACAGGCAGATGAGCACCATGGTCATGCCTATCCAGAACGGCGCCCATTTGCGGGCTGCGCGGATCATGTCGGCCTTGAACAGGATGAACCGCCGTATCTGCCAGAAAACCACGTAGGCGATGGCGGCGCCGAACAGGGGCGAGATGATCCAGGAGAGGACCACGTAGCCGAGGTTGGTCCAGTTGACCACCTGCGGACCGCCGGCAACGAAGCCGAAGCCGAGAATGGAGCCCACGATGGAGTGCGTGGAGGAGACGGGCAGCGCCGTGAGTGTGGCCACGAGCACCCAGAGACCGGCCGAGGCCAGGGCGGCGAACATGCCGATCATGAGCACCCGGTGGTCCGTGATCATCTCGGGGTTGATGATGCCCTTGGAGATGGTCTTGGTGACATGGGCACCAAGGAACACGGCACCGGCAAAATTGAGAACGCCAGCGATCAGGACGGCCTGCTTGACCGTGATGGCCTTGGCCCCGACGGCGGAAGCCATGGAGTTGGCTACGTCGTTGGCACCCAGGTTGAAAGCCATCATGAACCCTGCCAGTACGGCAAGGAACAAGAAAACGGTATACATATCCATGTGTTTTCCGATACGTCCCAAGTGTTTTACAGTGAATGCGCCCGACAGCGAGGCACGTGCTCGCGAGTACTAAAGGGAAACAGCTGCATTGTCAAAAAACCGCGACACATCTACCATCCAATTGTAACATTCGTGTGACACAAACGCCACAAAGTTACGGTTTAGTGTAAGGCTATGAAAAATTTCTCGATTCGAAAGCGACTTCTTGTCGGAACCGTGCTGCTGCTCCTGGTGGCGCTGTTGCCGCCCTTCTATTATTACGACAGCACCCTGCGTAATGACATCATGAGTGACGCCCGTGAGCGGGCCATCAAGGGGCTCGATACGGTCGAGCATATCCTGAAATCCTATGGGCATACCTCGGATGTTACCACGCTGGACGAGCGGCTGACCGGGCTCGGGGAGAGCATGGGCATCCGCATTACGTATATTGTGGACGGTATCGTGCTCGCTGATTCGAATGTGCCCCTGGATGCGATTCCCGGTCTGGACCCCCATGGCGGTCGGCCGGAGGTCAGGGCGGCGCACGGCGGGGGCCTCGGGTTCGAGGTGCGCTACTCCACCACGCTGAAAAAGGACCTCATTTACGTGGCGCGGGAGGTGAAGGATCTTCCGGGTCTTAAGGACGGCATCCTGCGTATTGCCATTCCCGTGTCACTGGCCAACGAGCGGCTCAACAGGCTGGAATCGGGCATGTCGTGGGTCTTTTCGCTGGTCATTCTGGCCAGCGGGCTGATCGGCTATTTTTCCACGCGTCCCCTGCTGCGGTCCATTGACGAGCTGGCCCGTGCCGCACAGAGCATCGGGCAGGGGCATTACAACCGGCGCATCCGCGAGTATCCGGGCAAGGAATTCAAGCCGCTGGTGGATGCCATCAACGGCATGGCGCACAACATCGAGCAGCACCTGTCCATGCTGGTGGACCAGAAGGGGCGGCTGGAGGCCGTGTTCAACGGCATGAACGAAGGCGTCATGGTGCTTGATTCCACGGGGCGCATTCATTCCTTCAACAAGGCGCTTGTGGCCATGTTCCCCGGTATTGAAACCAAGGTGGGCACCACGCCCATCGAGGCGACCATGAAGCCGGAACTGCAGAACATGGTTTCCGACATCATCGAGCAAGGGGCTCCCCCGCAGGGCGTGCGGACGCAGATGGAGCTTTCGGGAGACCGATTCCTCGAGGTCAACTTTGTGCCCTTTGACGATCCGGCCGGAGCCCGCCGCGTGGTCGTGGTCTTCTACGATATCAGTGAGCGTGAGCGGCTGGAGAAGGTAAGGCGCGATTTTGTGGCCAATGTGTCCCATGAGCTGAAGACCCCGCTCACCAGCATCAAGGGCTTTGCGGAAACGCTGATCGAATCGCCCCCTGCCCGCCCGGAACAGACCGCCATGTTCCTGAAGACCATCCTCAAGAACGCCAACCACATGACCAAGATGGTCAACTCCCTGCTGGTGCTGGCCCGCAGTCAGCACAAGGGGGATATTACCGATCTCGTGGCCCTGGATGCCCATGACATCATCCGGCAGTCCATCCGCGATCTGAGCCATGCTGCCGAGGACAAGGGCATCTCCCTGGAGGATGCCCTGCCGGATCAGCCCGTGGCCGTGCTTGGCGACAGGGACGGGTTGCTGGAGGTGTTCCGCAACCTGCTGGACAACGCCATCAAGTACAGTCCGGCGGAGTCCACGGTGAGCGTGACCATGCGTCCTTCATCGGACCGCATTGCCTTTTGCGTGCGCGATCAGGGGCCGGGCATTCCGGAAAAGGCCCGGGACCGCATCTTCGAGCGCTTCTATCGCGTAGAGCAGAGCAGCGAGCCTGCGGCCAAGAACGGCAGCGCCGGGCTCGGTCTGGCCATCTGCCGTCGCATCGTCAAATCGCACCGCGGGGATATCTGGGTG
>QKEJ01000125.1 GCA_003252375.1 Halodesulfovibrio sp. | reverse complement strand
AGTCGACTTATATTTATAGCACTATATACATTTCTATCAGTTACGATGCTTATTAATGTGTTCAAAAACAAAGACAGGAGGATATACACATTATCACTATCTATCGTTGCACTCTGCTCTCTATATATATTTACGACAAATGCATATCGTATAATAATTAACGACCCATACGATATGGCCGTTAAGGCGCATATTTTTGAACGATACGATCGATACAAATACTACCTCTCAAAGGCCTCTGAAAATGGCGATATCGGATCGACATACGAACTTGCAAATTTTGCAATTGATCACGCCTCCTTTGACAAGGATATAGACCCAATAAAACTCTACGAAAAAGCAGCCAACGACGGCCATATGCCTGCAAAATTCATTATGAAAATGTTTTCAAAATACAGGATAGACAGAGATAATGATAATGCAAGATACACGTTCATACACATGGTAAAGGCACACAGAGGAGACGGATCGAGCATGCTCAACTTTGCATTTGATTTTCTTGAAGGAAAAGCTGTCGAAGAGTCCAAGATTCAAGGATGGGCATGGGCCCACTTGTCTCACGTGGTGGGCTACGACTTTGCTGAGCGCTATTGCGGAGCAATTGGTAACTCCGCGTCACCAGATGAAAAGAAAATGTTCGAATCCTTCCTGTCAACAATCATTACTAATGTTAATGAATTCAGAAAGATTTCACCATTTGAAGCTGCTATTCTGAAAAAGCAATAAGTCTGGCTCCAAGTCAATCAGCAAGCAAGGCCTCAAAAAGGCAACCAGACATGCAATAGGGCGCCCCCATAGGTGGCGCCCTTTCCATTTGAATGCGGCCAGACACAAGAGACGAGACGATCTACCAGAGACCAGCACAATGCCCTGCCCCAACCACGCCACCCCTTGCCTACCAACACCCTTCCTTTACTGGATCTGACCGGAAGCCATGGGTATTTCGGCCTGACGTCTTGGACCGTTATCGCCCTTGAACACTCCCAGAGCGCCGCACAGAAGGGTGAGCACAAGGGTCAGCACGAGCGCCCGTCTCGCCTGTCTCTGCGGCAGGTATTTCACAAGAGGCTTCCAGTTGACCGCAATATGAAAGACACAGAAGATGGTAAAGGCAAGCCCGACCCACTCATGTATGTCCTTCATTCCCGGAACCCGAAGATGAAACAGAAGCAGCACGCCGCTCAGTGCCACGGGAATAAACGTATAGGCCACAACCGGGGAAAGAAATGAACGTTCCGTTACCTTCTTAAGCATATTGACTCCTTTCCGGAATACTGTTGCAGGATGCATGTGCATAATGCACTCAACAAACTTGAACATCACACCTGCCACTTCATCCGGGTGACAGGCCGGGCCCGACAGGCGTGCGGTTCCCGCCCTGCGTGCCGTGGCAACGAAATATCAGCCCCCCGGTTAACCAGCGGTTAACACCACATGGTCGCGATTATTCCGTTCCCCACGCAGCCCCGGACGGGTTAACCTGTCGTTAACCTCACCCCCGATAGAACACGGCATCCCAGAACACGAACAGAACAGGCCTGTATGGCTGCGCCGATCTTCGAAAAGGAAGCAGCCATTGACAGTTCTGACTGAATATTAAGGAGTGCAGCATGAGAAAAAGAGTGTGGGTATGCGCAGCAATGCTTCTTGCAACACTGGCGTGCACAAGAACGGGCGGGGATACGGGCGCCACGCCCCCTGCGGATGAATCCGCCGCCACAGCCCGGCAGGCAGTCTGGGACAAGTCGTACGGAGGAACGGACAAGAGCTATGACTCGGAGCTGCTGCGCTTGCGAGCCCTGATTGCACCGCGATTCCAAAGTCTCACGTTCGAAGACCAGGAAACCGGCAGAACCATGGACTACAACCTGTATGTGCCGAAGGACTACGATCCGGACAAGCGCTACCCCCTTGTCCTGTTCATGGCCGATGCCAGCACCACGGGCAAGCGGCCCGACGCCCCCCTGATGCAGGGCTACGGAGGAATCATCTGGGCCACGAATGAAAGCCAGGCCGAACATCCGTGCTTTGTTCTGGTGCCGGCCTTTGCAGGTCCCGAAAATGCCGTCAACGACAACTGGGAAACCTCCGAAGAGGTGGGCATGGCCCTGCGCCTCCTCGAGTCCGTCGTTTCCCGGTTCAGCATAGACAGGGACAGACTCTACACCACGGGACAGTCCATGGGCGGAATGATCTCCTTCTACCTGAATGCGAACCACCCGGACCTGTTTGCCGCCTCCATCTTTGTAGGCAGCCAGTGGGACATCAACGTCCTTGCGCCTCTGGCCAAGCAGAAGTTCTTCTACATAGTATCCGCAGGTGATGAAAAGGCGTCCGGGGGCATGCAGGAACTGGGTGACATGCTGCAGAGCAAGGAGGTCGCCTTCGGCTCGGCGGAATTTTCCGCCAAGCTCCCAGCAGCGGAGCAGGAAAACCGCATACAGCATCTTCTGAACAAGGAACGGCGGATCAATTTCGTCCGGTTCACACCGGGTACCGTCACGCCTGCAGGCCCGCAGGGCCCCGGCGGGGAGCACATGTATTCCTTCGATTACGCCTACAAGCTGAAAGCGGTTCGGGACTGGCTGTTCCGACAGACGAAGGCCCCCTCTGTCAGGGACATGTACGAAAAAGGCATGTCCACCAGCAACGAGACACTGGCGTTCTCCTATTTCATGCAGGCGGCGAAACTCGGCTACGGCCCCGCCCTGCACCAGGTAGCCAAGGCGTATGCCTCCGGCAGTGGTGTTGCTCAGGATTCAGCGCAGGCTATCGCATGGTATGAAAAGGCTATTGCCCAAGGGACGGACCGTTCCATGCTGGACCTGGCGCTCATGTATTTCAACGGTACCGGCGTTACGCAGGACTATGCCAAGGCCGCACGTCTGTTCCGGCTTGCCTGTCTGCACGGCAACATGAAGGCACCACGCTATCTGGGCATCATGCAGGAAGAAGGTCGCGGATGCGCGGTGGATTTCGGCAAGGCGCTCCGCTACTACCTTGTTGCCTCGGATGCCGGAGACATTACCGCTGCCGCCAGAATAGGATCGCTGTACGAACGGGGGCTGGGCGTTGCACAAAGCTATGAGCAGGCCTTGCACTGGTACCGCATTGCCGCCCCCTCACCGGAAGAGGCCGCCCGCAAAGTGCATCCCCGAATCCTTGCCCTGATGCGACTGGGCTATTTCCATGAAATGGGATTGGGCGTTAAAAAGGACGTTGCCCAGGCTCTCGTCTGGTACCGGGTTGCCGCGCGCGACAATGCTCCCGAAGCGGAGGCCGCAATCAGGCGCCTGGCCCCATAATCGAACCACGCTCCTCATCCGGCCATTGTGCCGGGACTCCCGAGCATCACAACAAAATGCCCGTCCCCCATGGGGGCGGGCATTGCTATCATCGACCGTAGGTAGCCGTGAGCGTCGCCTTTCCCAGCGTATGCGCGTTGAGAAAGAATCCGACCATGGCCCCACCGCTGTCCGGGGCAACATCAAGATGCTCCACATCCAGCGCGTACACCGTAAAGACATACCGGTGGTTCCCGTGCCCCTGCGGCGGGCAGGCGCCCCCATACCCCGGCGCACCGAAATCGGTTCTGCCCTGCACAGCTCCCGTCGGCAGCAGGCCACCTGCACTGCCCGCGCCTTCCGACAGTCCGGTAACTGTGGAGGGGATGTTAAAGACAACCCAGTGCCACCAGCCGCTCCCCGTGGGAGCATCCGGATCATACACGGTAAGCGCAAACCCCTTTGTGCCCGCAGGGGCATTGCTCCACGCAAGCGCAGGCGAAACGTTGCCTCCGGAACACCCGAATCCGTTCAGAAGATGCTGCTCCGCCAGCGTGCCTCCGTTCTGCACGGTGGGGCTGATAAGCGTGAAGTCCGCAGCCGCTCCGGCTGCACCCAAGAAAGACAGAACCAATCCCATGGCCAGTACCGCCGACAGGGCGGTGGATATGATACGCATACGTACCTCCTTTGCGTGTGTTCCTGAGGAAATAGCACGCTCGGGAAGGGGATGCTGTCACGATCCGGCCAAAGGTTGTCCCGAAATGACATTGTACTGCAGCACATCGCTCGGTGAGACGCCGAAGCGCTCCTTGAACAATCCGGCGAAGCGGGAGGCAGAGTTGTACCCGCAACGGTAGGCGGCCTCTCCTACGGATGTCCTGCCCTCCTGCAACATGGCCAGCCCTGTATTGAGCCGGACTTCACGAAGAATTTTCGCAAAGCCTGCGCCCTCTCCGTTCAGGTGACGGCGCAGGGAGCGCTCACTGGTGCCAAGCCTCTCTGCCAGCCCCTCTGCCGTCCATTCGCGCCCCGGATCAAGCCCTACAATGAAGCTGCAACGGGAGCTCCACGAGGACACCGCCTGCCATACCAGGGGCAGACCTCCGGTCTTTCCGGCCACGACCAGCAGAAGTTCCTCCCGGCAAAGGTTCAGCAGACGCTCGCTGTCGGGGGCTGCAGCCGCCATTTCCACAAGATGCCTCACGGAGGATTCCACGAGGGCGTCGCAGACAAAATGCTGGGGCGCAAGACGCCGTGCCTCCCCGGCGTCATCTTGACGGGCGTCAGCGGCCACACGGGAAATCATTGCCTCGTCATAGGTCAGGCACAGCGCCGCATATTTCCCTGTTTGCACATCAAGACAGTTTTCAATGGTTGTTTCCATGCAGGAGGGAAGCAACACCCCTTCTCCGGCCCTGACCCGGGTAATTTCATCCCCCCGGTACACCACCTTCATGCCCTCAAGCACAAGAATCACGGAAGTCTGCGCATGACAGACGGCCCGAATCCTGTGCGATGCGCCGAAGAAGAACATACCCAGAAAAGG
>QKEJ01000086.1 GCA_003252375.1 Halodesulfovibrio sp. | reverse complement strand
CCCATAGAGGGTGACGAGGGAAACGCGTACGAGATCGTTGCCGGTGAGCGGCGTTGGCGGGCCAGCCGAATGGCGGGACTGCGCGAAGTTCCGGTCATCATCCGCGAGATGACGGATCTTGAAACCCTGGCCGTGGGGCTTATTGAAAATCTGCAGCGCGAAGACCTCAATCCCATGGAGGAGGCGCTCGGCATGCAGGAGCTGAAGGAAAAGTTCGGCCTTTCGCAGGAGGATCTTTCGCAAAAGCTGAGCAAGAGCCGCTCGGCAGTCGCCAATACCCTGCGTCTGCTGCAGCTGCCGGAAGCTGCCCGTGCGAGCCTGCAGGCCGGCACCATCAGCGCCGGTCATGCCCGGACGCTCCTTGCCGTGGGCGAAGATGTGCGCGAAGCCATGCTGGAACGCATTATCAAGGATATGCTGACCGTGCGCGAAGCGGAAGCCATGGCCCAATACTGGAAGGAGCATGGTGCACTGCCGTCCAAGGACGGAGTTGCCCCTGCAGGGAAAAAGGGAACTGCGCGGCAGGCTTCTGCACCCAGCCAGAAGCTGCAGCAGATACAGACCGAGCTTGCCGACCGCTTTGCCATGAAGGTGGCCGTGAGCGGAACGGAGGAACGGGGCAAGGTGACCCTGTCCTTTTCCAGTCAGGAGCAGCTGCAGGCACTGCTTGCCACGCTGGGTATAGCGGTGAACGGATAGATGCCCATGACCGAAACGCATATTGCTTCCCATGCCCTGGCTGCGCTTATCCCCGGATTGTCCGGCAAGCGGGTGCTCCTTGTGGGCGACGTGATGGTTGATGAATACCTGACCGGTGATGCGGAACGTATTTCGCCGGAAGCCCCGGTGCCCGTGGTCAGGGTGGAAGGCGAACGGCATGTGCTGGGCGGGGCGGGCAACGTGGCCCGCAACCTGTGCAGCCTGGGCGGAGATCCGTTCCTTGTGTGCATTACGGGAACAGGATCCGGAGCCGACCTGCTGGAGCGCTTGCTGGACGCGGAAGGTATCCGGCATGCCTTTGTCAGGATCGAAGGCAGAAAGACCACCCGCAAGACCCGCATCATTGCCGGCAGGCAGCAGATGCTGCGTATTGATCGCGAGGATGTGGCCCCCATTGCACCGTCCTCACTGGATGCCGTTTTTGGAGTCATTACCGACTGCATCAACGACTACGATGTGGTCATTGTTTCGGATTACGGAAAAGGACTGGTTTCACAATCTTTCATGGAACGCCTTACGGTTCTGTGCCAGAATTCTTCAAGTAGGCCCAAAATACTGGTCGATCCCAAGACGCCGAACTTCAAGTGGTACACAAACGTGTTCATGCTCACGCCCAATGCCAAGGAAACGAGCGAGGGCGCGAATCTGCCTGTGGGGACGGAGGAAGAAATCGTGGCGGCCGGACAGGCCATCTTTGATTCCCTCGGGTGCGAACGACTGCTGACCACGCTGGGACCGCGAGGGATGGCCCTGTTTGAAGGGCGTGACACCGTGTTGCACATTCCCACCATGGCGCAGGAAGTCTTCGACGTGACCGGCGCGGGTGATACGGTCATTGCCACAGCGGCGCTCGGCCTTGCCGCCGGGTATTCATTGCTGGAAGCATGCATGCTGGCCAACTATGCCGCCGGGGTGGTTGTCGCCCATGTAGGGGCGGCAACGGTCTCTCCGCAGGCACTTGCAGAGGCCATAGAACACGCCGAGGCTCCTGCCATCCGCCGCTGGCGGTAACGGCGCGAGGCCGGAAGAGGAAAGAGCATGGAGCGCAAGGAGAAGAGCACGAGGCAGGAAAGCCGGTTGCGGATGCTGATTCAGGCGAACCAGATGCTTGCGCAGATGGAATCGCTGCCCGAGCTCCTGCCCCGCCTGCTCAAGCTGGCGCAGGACGTGACCGAATCCATTGCGTGCTCCATCCTCCTGTATGACGGCGTGCAGGATGTGCTGCGGTTTGCCCTTGCCCGCAATGACACTCCGGGCGTTGCCCAGCAACTGCTGGAAGGGGACTTTACGGTACAGATGGGCGAAGGCATTGCGGGCAGCGTTGCCCAGACCCGTACCTCCATTCTGTGCGGACCGTGTGACAGCCGCATCAACAGGGATACGGATGCGGCAACGGGATTTGTTACCCGTTCGCTGCTATGCGTTCCCATTCTCTACAAGAACGAACTGCTGGGCGTGGCGCAGGTGCTCAACCCGCGCTATACCGAAAGTTTCGACAGGGATGATCTGGAGATCCTGGAAAGCTTTGCGCATCTGGCCGGGGTGGCCATGGTGCGTTCCAAGCTCCTGGATGCCCTGCTGGAGCAGGAGCGCATGAACGTGCAGCTGCAGGCTGCGGCCAAGATCCAGCAGGCTTTTCTGCCCAAGCTGCCGGAACTGGACGGCGGGTGCCACATCTGGGCGCAGACCCGCGCCGCCATCCATGTCGGGGGCGACATGTACGACTGCATCATGCTCCCTGACGGGCGCATGGTCACCTATATTGCCGATGTGGCGGGCAAGGGACTGGGCGCAGCCCTGGTGGGTACTGCGGTCTGGTCGCGTATGCGAAGCCTGGCGATGACGGAAAAGTCTCCGTCGAAGATCCTGAAATTACTGAATGAAATGCTCGTTAACGACATGGAGAACGCACTGTTCGTTACGGTATGTATTGCGGTGTATGATACTGGGACGCACGCCCTGGATCTCGCCAACGCGGGCCATCTGCTGCCCCTGCGCATTGCCCGTACCTCCGGCGGAGCCGAGGTGGAGGAAATAGCACTGCCCACGGGCCTCCCGCTTGGCATAGAGCCTGACTTGGCCTATACTGAATATCGTGTGGAACTGCGTTCCGGCGAATCCTTGCTACTGTTGTCGGACGGCATCACCGAGGCCCGCAGCGCCACGCACGAGCTCTTTGGTGAGGAGCGGGTGACTGACCTGCTCCGGCATGCCACGGGCGCACCCTATGGTCCGAAACTCATGGGCGGGGTGGACCGGTGGCAGGCAGGCGTGCCCAGCAACGATGACAAGACCATCGTCGAGTTCTGGCGCGAGGCATAACAGCCGAACAATACCGATCCCGGGGAGGGGCATGGTATGATGGCCAAGGATATATGGACAGCGCGGAACGCAGATGACGCCCTCATTCTGGGTGGTGAGATCGATTACTCCGTTACCCCGGACGTGCGCGAACTGCTGCTCAAGGCGGTCCGCGAAAGCAATGGAACCTTCAGACTGAGCCTTGGTGACGTGCACTATCTGGATTCCTCCGGGTTGGCTGTGCTTATCGAAACCCGCCGGATTCTCATGATGGACGGCAGGGAACTCAAGGTGACCGATGCCTCGCCGCAGGTCCGCAAGCTTTTCAGCCTGACACAGGTTGGTATCCTGTTCGGCATGTAGCCGGACAGGGGGAGAACCACGTGAACGAACTTGCGGTTCTGAGCACCCTGATCAATGACCTGATGCGTTGCGTATTCTCCCTGTTCCGGCGACGTCGTGCCTTTTACGGGTGGCAGGACAGCAACCACATGACCGCAGTGGGAACGGATTCCATAGGCATCGTGTCCACCATTGCCGCCTGCACCGGGATGATTCTTGCCCTGCAGGCCGCCGGTCAGCTGGAAAAGATCGGCGCCCTGAGCTACGTGGCGAACATGGTCTCCGTGACCATCATCAAGGAACTCGGGCCGTTGCTTACGGCCATTATCCTCACCGGCCGATCTGGGGCTGCCTTCTGCGCCGAGCTGGCCACCATGAAGATCTCGGAAGAGATCGACGCCCTCCACGTCATCGGAATAGATCCCATACGCTTTCTCGTCTGGCCCAAAATGCTGGCCATGGTGGTCATGCTGCCCATACTCACGCTTATTGCGGATCTTGTGGGCATTGTGGCAGGGGGTCTGTTTTCCGCAATATTTCTGGGTCTTACCCTCAAGACATACTTTGAGCAGTGCGTAAACTTTCTCACAGTGGGCGATGTGTTTTCCGGGGTGATCAAGGCCGCGGGCTTCGGGGTGTCCATAACGGTTATCTGCTGCTGGCAGGGGCTTCTGGCCAGGGACGGCGCGGCGGATGTGGGCAAGCGGACAACCCGGGCTGTTGTGCAGTCCATTTTCATGATCATTCTGTTGGATTTCTTTATTACCGCCATCAACTACATGGTGTTGTGAGGCCCGCAGCATGAGAGAACGCCCCAAGGCTCCCACCATTTCCACACGCAATCTTGCCGTGGGCTATCCGGGCAACGTAGTGCTGCATGATGCCAACATCACCCTGCCGGGCGGAGTCATTTCGGTCATTCTGGGCGGAAGCGGATGCGGAAAATCCACGTTGCTGCGGCATATTCTGGGCCTGGCCGTGCCGAGTGAAGGGGCCATCCTCGTGGACAATGCCGATCTGTTCGCCATGGATGAGAAGCAATTCTACCGTCACAAGAAGTCCATGGGCGTGCTGTTTCAGGATGGCGCTCTGCTCGGGTCCCTGACGCTGGGGGAAAACGTTTCCCTGCCGCTTCTGGAGCATACGGATCTGGACGAAGCGACCATCAACACCATGGTGCGTCTCAAGCTGTCGCTCGTGGGGCTGGAGCCGTTTGTGGACTACTATCCGAACCAGCTTTCCGGCGGCATGCGCAAGCGGGCCGGACTGGCCCGGGCCCTGATCATGGATCCGAAAGTGCTGCTGTGCGACGAACCCTCGGCAGGGCTGGACCCCATAACCGCCGCGGAGGTGGACCAGCTGATCCTGGACCTGCACGACGCCATGGGAATGACCATTGTTGTGGTAACACATGATCTGGACAGCCTGTTCACCATTGCCGACCATGTGGTGGTGCTGCACGGCGGAGCCGTGCTGTTCGAAGGGGGCATTGAGGCCCTGCGCGAGACGGACGACATGTATATCCGACAGTTTCTCGACAGACAGCCCAACACCCGCAAGGCGCCGGGCTGGCTGGTATAACGGGTCAGGAACAGGAGAGGGAGAAAGCGCGTGCTCAATCAGCAAGCAGGAAAAAAGGATTTCGTAAAAGCGGGCGTCACGGTGATCGCCGGCCTGTGCATTCTCGGCCTGTTCATTATCGCCTTTGGCGGCCACCGGTTCTGGGAGGCGCTGGATACCTACATCATCCGCTTCAACGGGGTAAAGAACCTCGAAGTGGGACGGCCGGTGAAGTATGCGGGCATCAATGTGGGCCGGGTGCTGGAAATCGAGGTGGACAACGACAATCCGGCGCTGGTCCGCGTCGTGGTGGGGCTGCGCGAAGGGTTCACGGTATACGAGGGAACCAGGGCGTCCATTTCGCAGAAGGGGATCGTGGGGGACAACTTCGTGCTGCTCAACCTGAGCGGAAAGGCGGGGCCGGCATTGCGTCCGGGCAGCCTGATTCCTCCTGAGGCCGCGCCTGACTTCATGGAGGTGGCATCCGCCATGGCCTCCGTGGCAACCGAACTGAAACCGAAACTTGCCGAGATTGCCGACAGCCTCCGTGAATTGCTCAAGACGGATAACCGGCGACAGATAGAGGATATTCTGGCCCAGATGGCCACTCTGGTACACAACGCCGACACGGTGCTCAAGGAGTTCGGCAGCGTGGCGGGCGAGGCCGGGAAGGGCATCCGTGAAACGCGTGCCCTTGTGGGAGAGGTCCGCCAGGGGCTGGGCAGCACCATGACTTCCCTGAATAGCGCCATAGAAGGGGTGCACGGGGATACCACACAGACACTGGCGGTCCTGCGTACACAGGTGGCGGCAGTGGGCGGCGCCCTGACAGCCCTGAGCGGCCAGCTGCAGCGGGATCTGGATTACGACCAGAACGAGCTTGAGGAGATTCTGGACAATACGGCAGAACTTACCCACAATCTCAAGGTGTTGACTCAATCGCTCAAGGAACGGCCCTGGCAGGTCATATACCGGCCTGATGACAGGCAGATGGAGTAGCCGATGCGAACTGCAAGCAGATATCCCCGTATGGGGGGCATGTGGGTGCTTCTGGTTCTGTTGCTTGCCGGATGCATAGGCGGCAAGGTCCCTTCCGAGCAGATCCTGCGGATAAGCTCGGACAGCAAGCCAATCGTAATATCCCGGCAGGAGAAGGCGGACCAAGCAATCGAGAATGCGCCGCTGGTTGTCATGGAAGACCTGACGGCCTTCCCGGCACTGGACCGCAACGCAGTGATGCTGTCGCACGGACGGGTACTGACGCCCAGCAGCCGCTGGTACTGGGAAGGGGCTCCGGCAGCCATAACCGGAGCCTGCATTGCCGCGTCCCTGCAGGGCAGGACGGAGGTGACGCTGGTATGGCCGTATCGGAACCGGCTGGAGCATCAGGCCATGCTGACCGGGCGGGTTGAGGCCTTTGAGGTGCGCACCGATGCCATGGAGATGCTGGTGCGTATCCGGCTGGCACTCTGGACGCCGCGCGGCAGATCCCTGCTGCTGACCCGGGTGCTGACATCCGCAATGCCGTTACGGTCCGTTGCGGCGCAGGACATTGCCGAAGCGGCGAGCCGCTGCATGCAGGAGCTTTCCGGCGCGGCGGCGGACTGGCTGTGTACGGACGGCAGAAACGCCATACGGGCAGGGCAGTAGGCAGGGCCCCATGCATATCTGGGCAAGCATAGCGGAGCAGCGCATTGCCGAGGCGCAGGAGCGCGGCAGCTTCGACAATCTGGAGGGCCGGGGCAGACCACAGGTGCTGGATGATGATGCGCTTGTGCCCCCGGACCTGCGCATGGCGTACAAGGTGCTCAAGAATGCCGGCTACCTGCCGCCGGAGGCGCAGGACATCAAGGATGCCCGGACCATCATCGAGATGCTGCAGGGCAATGTGGATGAGCAGACCCGGTATCGTCAGATGCAGAAGCTGCAGTCCATCTTTTTCCGCATGAAGGAGCGCGGCAACCAGACCGTGGCTCTGGACATGGAAAACGAATATTATGAGAAAGTTGTATCCAAAATTTCGGTGCGCACGCGGTAGCGTGGCAAAAAGACTGCTCGCCAAGGCGCCGGTTGCGGCGTAGAGAGGGCTTCCGGAACGGGCAACCCCGAATGCGTACAGATGCCCGCAGAGGCGCGTGTTTGCTCCCGGACCATGAACAGCAAGGAAATTTCCTGGTGCGGTATCGCACCGAGACACTATAGCCACTGGACAAGACAATGCCTTTGGTCGTTGAAGTGAATGCCGATATCTTCATTGTGGAAAAGCACATGGAGGAAGGCGGGAACGAATTGGACGTGTACGGCAAGGTCCTCTTTGCCGAGGACGGGGAAAACGACGTGATCCTGTTTTTCCCGCAGTGCGACAGAAAGACCAGCGAACGCATGGCGGTCGGCGAGGCCTACAGCGTGCGCGGACTTGCCTCCATCTTTGCGGAGGAGGGCGGTCTTATCTCCATCCAGTATCTGGAGCCGGAGGTGCACCGCATGGATATCTTCTCGCTGAGCAGCGAAGATCGTCAGGAGCTTTCGGACGAGATTGAACGGATGCGGGAGAAATTCCTGAACCTCGGGGGCGTGGATCCGATTACCCAGTAGGGACCACCACGTTCGTCCATGACGGTACTGCCGCCGGATATCCGGTCAGGCAGGACATACAGCGCATACGTTGAACAGGCAGAGGAGTGATCCCTGCCTGTTTTTTTTCGCTTGGAGTTTCGGAGTACAGGTCTGCTATGGGCTGGCAATGGGCTTGGCGGAGCGAACCGGCTTGGTCGGCGCCATGAGCGGGGTAACGGTTTTGAGGTTGCCAAGGTCGATGCGAATGCCGGTGTAGGAGCCGAGACCGTAGGGCAGAAGCAGGGTGTTCAGGAACTTCCATGGCATGGCGTCCCGCCATGTGGCAGGGGGCCCCGGCAGAACAGAGCGCATGGTAAAGGCATGCTGGCCCACGGCCTTGCGCACCATGGCCCGCATGGTCAGCGGCGTGTACCAGGTGGCCTCGCGCAGCATTCCGTGGCTGGACGGGCAGGAACCGCAACACCGCAGTCCGTAGGTAAGATAATAGAAGGACCAACGATTCAGCATTGTTACAATGACACCCCGGGCGGCCACACGGAAGGCCTCGGCAAGCGCCTGTTGCGGATCATCCACAAATTCAAGCACCGTGAGCAGGGAGACATAATCGAACTGGTTGTCCTCGAAGGGCAGGTGCTCAGCGTGGCCCACGTGCAGGTCGGCCCTGAGGCCCATGCGCCGTCGGGCAGCAGCCAGCATGGACGGGGAAACGTCCAGACCGGTCACGTCAAAGCCGGATTCATACAGGGTCTCCAGCATGCGTCCGGGCCCGCAGCCTACGTCCAGAAAGGAATGCCCGCGTCGTGGCCATCCGGACACCAGGAATTCCACAAGGCGTGTCTCGGCCCTGAGCGCGAACGCCCCCTCCTGCGTGTCGAACCATTCTTCGTAACGTCGTACGGTATCCTTGTCCCACATGGTGGTATCCATTGCTGAGATGCCTGTTCCGCCCCCCGCACCTTGCAGCCGGATTCTTACCCAATACGGTGCGCATGTCACGGGGGGAATACAAGAAAAACGGCAGCAGCCGACTTCCGGGGGGCAGATGAAAACAAACGCGAAACGGCCTGCACTCCATGCGGAGCGCAGGCCGTCTCGTCGTGTTGCAGGTGGCGCTGCTTACCGCATGACCACGCTGCGCATAAAAGTGGCTACCTGCGGCAGGCAGCGCAATTCGCTGCACCACGCAGGCGCACAGGCAAGTTCGCCGTGACGGGCTCCGAGAATGAGTCCGGCCATGAGCCCGCGGGCACAGGAATCACCCCCGGCCATGACGTTTTCGATAAGCGCTTCCTGCGGATTGTCTTCATAATGTGTTACAAGATGTACTACGCCGTGAAAGGCTCCCTTCATGCCGCAGGACTGCCCGAACCGGGCAATGGCCATGCGGGCGTTCTCGTCCGAGGCCATGTAGGTAAAGGCCAGCCAGTCCTCGGCGGGCAATTGCGCATAGCCTGCCTCGGCAGCGGCATCCAGTGCCTCGCGCACGCCAGCTCCGTGCAGGATGCCGTGGACGGTGCGAGCGAAGAATTCGGCGCCATCGGCCACGAGAACGGAGTTGTGGGTCATGAGGCTCTGTGCGCGCGAGGCGGCCACCAATGCGTCCAGATCGTCCCGGTACACGGCAAGCAGAGGAGTAATGCGGGCTGCTGCGGAAAAATCGGAGGACTGGGCTCCGGACTGCTCGGGGGAAGCGCCGTTTTGCAGGTTGGCCAGGGTCTCCCGTGTGGCCCGGTCAATGTACCCGTCGTACTCAGCCATGCGCGTCTGCCAGGCCTGACAGAAGGCGTGCAGGTCAAAGTGCCCTGTCGTGCGCAGGCTGTCCATGAGCACGAGAATCTGGTCCCCGTAGTGGGACAGGTCTCCGGCGGTGCGGTTCGGGTGGTACTGGGTGCTCAGGGTTGGTGCAAGCAGGGACGTGACGCGACCAAGTGTGCTGGCGATGTGCTGCTGGTCATATTCCCAATGCGCACCGAGAGCCAGCGAATCGGCGGCAAGGGAGGTGAGTATGGCGGCGTGTAGGGTAGACATGGCTGCTCCGGTGGTAATGGCAGGCGACACAAGTGCCTGCTGTGGGCATATCAATACCAGCCTACTCCATTGTGATGGTTTTTGTCACGAAAAAGAAGGTCAGCCGCGCTGGACCGGAAGCAGGGAGCTACTGCCTGGCCGATTGCCGCTTCTGGGAAAGGTATACCCCGCCCAGCACGAGGGCGGAGGCCCAGTACTGCTGCACGGTCAGTACTTCGTCGAGGAAGGTCTGCCCCATGATCAGGGCGGCCACAGGAATGAGGTTGCCCCATGCGCTGGCCTGTCCCGCAGGCATCTTGCTGACCCCGTAGTTGTAGAGGCCGTATGCGCCGGTGGTAATAATGGTGCCCAGGTACACGATGCTGCCGATGGCGGGCAGGTCCACGGTCGTGGGGCGGGGGATAGAGGGCATGACGCCATAGAGCAGCATGAAGAACAGCATGCCTACAACGCACTGGGCCGTGGTGATGAACAGGGGCGGATAGTGGGGGGACAGGCGTTTGGCGATGACCACATAGACCGAGGCCGAGGCCATGGCCAGCATTTCGAGGGTGTTGCCCAGCAGGGGGTTGGGAGCGTGGTCCGTGGCGACACCGGCCAGGGAAAGCCAGCAGACCCCGATCATGGCGATGATGAAGCCGGTCCAGACCCTGAGGGAAAGGCGTTCTCCCAGAAAGAGAAACGCGCCCAGCGCCACGAAGATGGGCAGGGAGGAGACCACCATGCCGGCCTGCGAGGCGGAGGTGAGCTGCATGGCGTAGCCTTCGAGCAGAAAATAGATGCACGGTTCGCACAGGGCCAGCAGCAGAAGGAGCGGGATATCCTGCCGCCGGATGCGTATCTGCCGCAGATAGCGCCAGCCGAAGGCAAGGGTGCAGGAGCCCAGAAGCAGACGGCCGGACATGACCACCACGGGATGGTATCCGCCCACGGCCACCTTCATGGCGATATACGAACTTGCCCACAGGATCATGGCGGTAAAGAGCGCCAGGGAGGGCAGTACGGCAACGTCCGGAGTACGCATCGCAATTTGTTCCTGCATGTTGGTGGTGACGGCCAACCCCAGAAACTGGCTGACCGGTCTGTTCCGTTGCGTGTCCGGTAGACCCTGTCGGCTGCCGGTCCGAACGGAGAAAGGGGCTATACACCTCCGGTGCTGTTCCGTCCACGCGAAAATCGGGAAGGGGATACAGCTTGCCGAGGGTAATGGCCCTACCATTAAGCGAAGAAGATCGGATGGGGACGCTGGGCGACAAAGTATGCTGATTGAAACGCTTTCGCAGATAGTTTGCTGAATTAAAAGAATAAAAAATTTTGATCGAAGAGAAGCGCGGATGTTTAAGGATATGCGCCGTCAGGAGAGCCCGTTGACAGAAGGGGATCTTGCGGGCACAATGGTACTACCATTTGGGTCAAAGGGCGGGAGTACCGCCCCTCCGACATGGGCCATCGTCCGCGCCCGTGGCGGATGCGATCCTTCACCTGTTACCCTGGAATAGCCGGTATTGCATGAACGAAATACCCTTGTTCACTCCTGCCCGCGTGGGCAGAGCCAGCGAAGATGTGGCCCTGCAGCTTGAAGCCGCCATTGTGGGCGGCAAGGTTGCCCCGGGACAGAGCCTGCCCAGTGAGCGCGAGCTGCAGAACGTGTTCAAGACCGGGCGGGGTGTTATCCGCGAGGCGCTCATGATGCTGCGCCAGAAGGGCATGATCGAAGTGCGGAAGGGCGCCAAGGGCGGCACGTACGTCAAGCAGATCGACGTGGCCAACGTCAGCGAGTCGCTGGCCCTCTTCCTGCGGCAGAAGCAGGTGGAACCCAGGCACGTGATCGACTTCCGGGAATCAATGGACCGGAGCATCGCCATGATGGCCATCGTGCACGCCAGTTCCGCTGAAAAGCAGGCGCTGGCGGAAGGCAGCAAGGCGTTGCTGGCCATGGCTCTTGTGCCGGAAACCGACCAGCACGAGCTGGGGGAAAAGGACAGGGAACTGAATCTGCTGTTTGCACGCATGAGCCGTAACCCCGTGTTCGAATGGGTCATGGGGGCATTGCAGATGGGGTTCAGCTCTCAGGACTACGCCCTGTATGAAGACGCCTATTTCAGGGAACAGACCGCCCGCAACTGGGTGGATACCGCAGCCGCGCTGGCCGCCGGAGATCTCATGCGCTGCAGTGCCTGCATCGGCAGGCACTACCTGCTGCTGCGCGATTGCGTAGCGTCCTGCGCGGCGCAGGCCGATGTTGCGGAATTGCTGGATCGCAGTGATGCCGCAATGACCGGCACGAGTCTCACCAAGGAATATCCGGATCAGGCCGATCCGCCGAAATACGAACGCAAGGAGAAGGAATGTCTGTAAAGACGTACGATTACATTATTGTTGGCGGAGGCTCTGCCGGGAGTGTGCTCGCCAACCGTCTGAGCGCCAATCCCAAGAACAGGGTGCTGGTGCTGGAAGCGGGGCTTCCCGATTTCAAGCTGGATTTTCGCATCCATATGCCTGCAGCTCTCACCTATCCGCTGCAGGGCAAGACCTACAACTGGTGGTACGAGTCCGAACCGGAACCGTACATGAACAACCGCCGCATCTATCAGCCCCGCGGCAAGGTTCTGGGCGGCTCCAGTTGCATCAATGGCATGATCCACATCCGCGGCAATGCCATGGACTACGAGAAGTGGGGCCGGAACGAAGGGCTGGGCGATTGGGATTACAGCCATTGCCTGCCCTATTTCCGCCGCTTCGAATACAGCCTTTCCGGAACGGACGGGTATCAGGGCAACAACGGCCCCCTGTATCTGACCGAACCTGACTGCAATGAAAGCCCGCTCTTCGATGCCTTTTTCGAAGCCGCCAAGCAGGCGGGCTACCCCCTTACCTCCAATGTGAACGGCTACCAGCAGGAAGGGTTCGGCAAGTTCGAGCGCACCACGTATCGCGGGCGTCGGTACAATGCCGCTCGAGCCTATGTGCATCCGGTCAGGAACCGTCGCAATCTCACTGTCCGCTGCCTGTCGCAGGCCACACGCATCCTCTTTGACGGCACCCGAGCCGTGGGCGTTGAGTTCCGGCGCGGCAAGAAGCTGCATACCGCGCATGGTGGAGAGATCATCTGCTGCGGCGGCGCCATCAACTCGCCCCAACTGCTCCAGCTGTCGGGCGTGGGCAATGCCGGGGAACTGGCAAAGCTGGGCATTGCGTCCGTGGCGGACCTTCCCGGCGTGGGCGAGAACCTGCAGGACCATCTTGAACTGTATGTGCAGTATGCCTGCAAACAGCCCGTGAGCATGTTCCCCGCCCTCAAGTGGTACAACCAGCCGTGGATAGGGCTGCAATGGCTCTTCGGGCGCAAGGGGGCCGCAGCAACCAACCATTTCGAGGCGGGCGGCTTTATCCGCGGCAACGATCAGGTGGAATACCCCAACATCCAGTATCATTTCCTGCCCATCGCCATCCGGTATGACGGTTCGGCGCCCCAGGAAGGGCACGGCTACCAGTGCCACGTGGGCCCCATGAACACGGACGTGCGCGGCCATGTGAAGCTCAAGTCGGCCGATCCGCTGGAATACCCCTCCATCCTCTTCAACTACCTTTCCACGGAGCAGGAGCGCCGTGAATGGGTGGAAGCCATCCGCTGCACCCGCAACATCATGGAGCAGCCGGCCTTCGACTGCTACCGGGGCGAGGAACTGGCGCCGGGCAAGGATGCCCAGACGGACGAGGAGATTCTCGATTTCGTGGCGCGCGAGGGTGAAAGCGCCTATCACCCCAGCTGCACCTGCAAGATGGGCTACGACGATATGGCCGTGGTGGACAAGGATCTCAGGGTACACGGCGTGCAGGGGCTGCGCGTGGTTGACGCCTCCGTGTTCCCCTCCATCACCAACGGCAACATCTATGCGCCGGTCATGATGGTTGCGGAAAAGGCCTCCGACATCATTCTCGGCAATACGCCGCTGGAAGCGTCGTCCGCGCCCTTCTACCACAAGGACCGGAACGGGACAGCAGGCGCGTAACCGCGGACTGCATACCGTTGTCGCGCACAGTGTCGCATATCACCGCTTCCGGTCGGGTCGGGCAAAGGTTCCCGGCCCGCCGGAGGCGCGTTCAACCCCAACAACAGGAACAGGGGGCATCATGCACAGCGAGATGTTCATAGGCGGCGCATGGACCGCGGGGCGCCAGGGGGCCACGCGGGACATTGTCAATCCGGGAACCGGCGAGATCATTGCCACGGTTGCGGAAGGATGCCGGGAGGATACGCAGGACGCGATCGACGCGGCCCGTACGGCCTTTGATTCCGGCATCTGGTCCGGCCTGCCGGTGGCGGAGCGCAGTGCGCTTGTTCTGGCGCTCGGCGACGCCGTGGAAACCCACGCCGAGGAACTGGCCACTCTGGAAAGCCTGGATACCGGCAAGACCCTGGAGGAAAGCCGGTGGGACATGGCCGACATTGCGGGCATCTTCCGCTACTACGCGGACATGGCCGAGAAGGACATGGCTGATGAGCCCATAGACAGCCCCATCGACAACACGCAGAGCACGCTTGTCCGCGAACCGGTGGGCGTGTGCGGACAGATATCCCCCTGGAATTATCCGTTGCTGCAGGCTTCGTGGAAAATGGCTCCTGCCCTGGTCGCCGGATGCACCATCATCATGAAGCCCAGTGAGATTACACCTCTGACTGCAATTCGTATTACGGAGCTGGCGGAAGCCGTGGGCTTCCCGCGCGGCGTGGTCAACCTGGTGCTGGGGGCGGGCAACCCTGTGGGGGCCGAGTTGGCGGAGAGCCACAGGGTGGACCTCATTTCCTTTACCGGCGGCATCGAGACCGGACGTACGATCATGCAGGCCGCCAGCGGCAACGCCAAGAAGATCGCGCTGGAGCTGGGCGGCAAGAATCCCAACATCATCTTTGCGGATGCGGACTTTGACACGGCTGTGGATTACGCCCTGAATGGCGTGTTCTTCCATGCCGGCCAGATATGCTCCGCCGGCACCCGCCTGATCGTGGAGGATACCATCCACGACGCCTTCGTGGCCGAACTCACCCGCCGGGTGCGGTCCATCAAGGTGGGGCTGGGAATGGAGGAGGGGACCCGGATGGGGCCGCTTATCTCGGAGCAGCATCGCGGCAAGGTGGAGGCGTTTATCGCGTCCGGTCTTGCGGAGGGGGCAACCCTGCTGGCCGGGGGCGGACGGCCCGACGATCCGTCCTTGCAGGATGGATTCTTCGTGGAACCCACCCTGTTTGCCGATTGCACGAGCGCCATGCGCGTTGTGCGCGAGGAGGTCTTCGGTCCCGTCATCACGGTGGAGCGCTTCAGCAGCGAGCAGGAGGCCGTGGCGCTTGCCAATGACACAAATTACGGCCTTTCCGCCGGATTCTGGACCGCTGACCCGGAGCGTCAGCAGCGCGTTGCCCGTGCATTGCGGTTCGGAACGGTCTGGATAAACGACTTCAATGTCTATTTCGTACAGGCCCCGTGGGGCGGATACAAGCAGTCCGGCATAGGGCGGGAACTCGGTCGTGCCGGTCTGGAGGAATATCTGGAAACGAAACATGTGTTTCGTAATCTGCAACCCAAGCCGTTGCTCTGGTTTGGGGGGTAGCAGCAGCCCGTTCGTCCGGGTCGGTCGCGCCGCAGGGGCATGCCCTGCCATGTTGTCATGTTGTTGCGGTCGGATGCGTGCGGCGAACTGGTTGCGGTATAGTGCGGAGTGAGCCACCCGGCTGGGGGGCGGCTTCGCGGGAACCGTAACAGAAGGAGAGAGAATGTACTGCGTCAGGAAAACTCCCCTCGTGGCCTGCCTTGTTCTGGTCATGGTATGCATGTTCAGCATGGCGGCATATGCCCGCGACACCATCCGTTTCGCCAGCGTCAGCTGGACAGGCGTTACCGTGAAGACGGAACTCGCCGTAAGTGTTTTGAAGAGCCTGGGATATCAGGCGGAAAACTACATGTTGTCCGTTCCCGTGGTGTACAAGTCCATGGACACCGGCGAGGCCGATGTCTTTCTCGGCAACTGGATGCCCTCCATGAAGACCATTGCCGAGACGTATTTCGACAAGGGCACCGTGGTGAAGTCCATTGCAAACATGGAGGGTGCCCAGTACACGCTTGCCGCCCCCAAGTATGTGATCGAAGGCGGGCTGAAGGATTTTTCGGATATCGCCAAGTATGCGGACAAGCTGGGCAACAAGCTGTACGGCATTGAAGAGGGCAATGACGGCAACGAAATCATCCAGGCGATGATCGACAAGAACATGTTCGGCCTGGGCTCGTTCGAGCTGGTTCCCTCCAGCGAAGCGGGGATGCTGGGACAGGTGCAGGACAAGATCCGTACGGGCGAGTGGATCGTCTTTCTCGGCTGGACCCCGCACTACATGAACGAGATCATGGACATCGGTTATCTTACCGGCAGCACGGATGATACCTTCGGCGGCAATGACGGGCTTGCCACGGTGTATACCAACTACCGCAAGGGGTTTGAGAAGGAAGAGCCGAACGTGATGGCGTTCGTGAAGAATTTGCGATTCCCCCTCGCCATGATGAACCAGATCATGACCAAGATGCACAAGGACAGCAATCTTACCCCGCTGAAGGCCGGTCTGTCCTGGGTCAAGGCGCATCCCGAGGTATACAAGGCATGGCTCGCCGGTGTGACCACCAAGGACGGCAAGCCCGCCCTGCCCGCATGGGAAGCGTGGCTCAAGAAGCAGTAATTCTTTGGGAAACAGTGTGAAGTACATGACGCCTCCGGAGCAATCCGGGGGCTTTTTGGTTTGTAGAAAGGGATGTGTATAGCAAGATGGATAGGTATAAACAAATTCGCAGTGCGACCGATAGATATGGGTAGCGTAGAGTTCTGAAGTCACCATGGGGTATGTTGAGGAGGCAGGTATGAGCGGCATATCAGGGGGATATCAGTGGGGCATTCAAGGCGGATTGACTGATGGCGCTGCATCCCGGTTTCAGCAGTTCGGTACGGTCGTGCGGGAGGCCAATCGGAACGATGCGGGCACTGCCCGTGGTGACAGGGTGACGATTTCTTCGGAGGCGCAGGCCCTGCAGGATTCTTCGCTGCCAGAGGATCAGGAAACCTATTGGCACACGCACTTTGGCATTGCCGCCGGTGTCACCAAGAATGGTTTGCGCAGGGAGGTTTCTTTCGAAGGTAATGCCATGGAAATGCAGGAGTACGACGGTGAGCGTCTTGTTCGGCGTGTGACCGGCGAGCGTCGTACTACCGGTGCTGTCCTTAATACAGAGCTATATGATGCCCGTGGTACGGTTCAGCAGACCATTCATGCGGAGGTCAGTGCATTGGATACCCGTTCACCGGTCGTGAGCAGAGAGATCGCCTGGTACCGGTCTGGACAACTGGCGATGACACTGCAGGACAGCATGGTGCTGGGTGAGAGGGACAATGACATCAGTATTGACGAACCGGCGTCTGTGTTCGGTGAACAGGAGGCAGGCGAGGTATCGACACTGGTTGCCGAATCTGAACGGGCCTTTCAGGAACATGGCTACAAGGCTCTTGTCCGGCAATACACCGGAGATGTCCTGACCAAGGAAGTCTCCCTTGGATGGGGGGGGCTGGATTCGAAGGCGCAGGATGGCACGTTGACGGAAGCTCTGTATCCTCAGGGGGGGCCGGACTATGCTGTACGCGACTACGATACTGAGGGGAGCCTGCTCCGTAGCGCGGAATTCTCGGGTGGCCGGCTGGCTCCGGGGGGTATGGTGGAACAGACGGTTTCCGTCGCCTGGTATGACCACAGTTTGTTGAGCGAGCGTAGCGGAGGAAAACTCGTTCTGGAGGAGGGCAAGGATTTCGAGGTCTCGCGGTATCTGTCCGGGCAGCCGGATGAGGCGAGGGAAGAAACCGCAGGGCAGAGTCTTCTGGTCTTGCTTACACATCCGGAATCCGCGCGAAGGCATCCCGGGCTTACCGTCATGCCATCACCTGAGCAGAGCGGCATGACGCACGGCAAGGGGATTGCCTCCGCCCTGGCGGAGGGAGCGGATGGTGATGCGGAGTACTCCCTGGAATGGCAGACAGAACAGTACAAGGATGGCAAGCTGGTGGCCCGTACCATGGATACGCAAAAGGCCCGCCCAAACCCCCTGTATGAGGAGCGGGATAGAAATT
>QKEJ01000069.1 GCA_003252375.1 Halodesulfovibrio sp. | reverse complement strand
GTTCTACCGGATGGGTGACTTCTACGAACTGTTCTTCGAGGATGCAGAGACCGCCGCACGTGACCTGCAAATTACCCTGACCAGCCGCTCCAGCCCCAATGCCGAAGTGCGTATTCCCATGTGCGGCGTACCCTACCATGCCGCGGAGACCTATCTTCCCCAGCTGCTGGAAAAAGGCCATAAGGTCGCCATCTGCGAACAGATTGAAGACCCCAAGGAAGCCAAGGGGCTGGTCAAGCGCGCCGTGAAGCGGGTGCTGACTCCGGGCACGGTGGTCGAGGACGCCAACCTTGCGGCCAAGGGCCACAATTTTCTGGCCGCCCTGTGCTGGGACGACGCGTCCGGCAACGGAGGCCTTGCCTGGACCGACTACTCCACCGGCGAGTGGTCCGGCCTTGCCGTGAACAAGGTGAACGAGCTGTGGCAGTGGGCCCAGAAAATGGGGCCACGCGAACTGCTGGTGCCCGATTCCGTCCAGATTCCCGATTCCTTCGCCCTGACGGAAACCCACGTGAACCGCATGCCGCTGCGCCCCTCCTTCGACCACGGGGCAGCCCGCACCCGCATCATGCAGGCCCAAAACATCACCGACCTGAACGTCATCGGCCTGGAAAAGCACAAGGAACTAACTCGGGCCTGCGGCGCCCTGCTTGCCTACATCGCCCAGACCCAGAAGCAGGAGCTCAACCACCTCGGGCAGTTCAGGCTGCTGAATCTGAGCAAGCACCTGATTCTGGACGAGGTAACCGAGCGCAATCTCGAAATCTTCCGCAGGCTGGACGGACGCAAGGGGCTCGGCACCCTGTGGCACGTACTGGACAACACCCAGACGCCCATGGGCGGTCGTTTCCTCGAGGAACGGCTGCGCCACCCGTGGCGCGAGCTCGGCCCCATCACGGAAACACAGGACGCCGTGGACCACTTCTTCGGCCGTGACCAGCTGCGTGCCGAATTCCGCCTTGCCCTGCGCGACATCTATGACATGGAACGGCTGAGCACGCGCATCCAGCTCAACCGGGCCATGCCCAAGGATTACACGGCCCTGTGCAACAGCCTGGCCGCGCTGCCGCGCATACGCACCATTCTTGAACGCCCGGAAAGCAGCGCCCCCTACCCCACGGCGGACGACGAACAGGGGCTCAACCTGCCCCCCTTCCTGTCACGCCTTCTGACCGGGTGGGATGACCTGTACGACTACCACGACCTGCTGGAGCGGGCCCTTGTGGAGAATCCCCCCCATCTGCTGACCGAGGGCGGTCTTTTCAAGCCCGGCTACAACGCCGAACTGGATGAGCTGATCGAGCTGACCGAGCACGGCGAAGGCAAGCTGCAGGAGCTTCTGGAGGAAGAGCAGCAGGCCACGGGCAACCAGAAGATGAAGCTCAAGTTCAACAGGGTGTTCGGCTACTTCTTTGAAATCAGCAGCGCCTCCAAGGAACCGGTGCCTGACCATTTCATCCGCCGCCAGACCCTGGCCAATGCCGAACGGTTCACCACCCCCCGGCTCAAGGAGCTGGAGGAAAAGCTGCTGGAAGCCTCGGACAAGCGCAAGAGCCTTGAATACCGCCTCTTCCAGTCCCTTCGGGACCTCGTGGCGCAGGCCCGGCCCCGACTGCTGTTCATGGCCGACATCCTGGCCTGCCTCGACTACTGGCAGAGCCTTGCCGAAACGGCCCGCAAGTGGAACTGGACCCGGCCCGAACTGCACAGCGGACAGGACATCACCATCGTGGAAGGCCGTCACCCCGTGGTGGAAGCCGTGCAGGGCAGCAGCAACTTCATCCCCAACGACCTGCGCATGGACGACAAGCGTCGCATTCTGCTCATCACCGGCCCCAACATGGCGGGCAAGTCCACGGTGCTGCGCCAATGCGCCATTATCTGCATCCTTGCCCAGATCGGCTCCTTCGTACCCGCGCGCGAGGCCCGCATCGGCGTGGCCGACCGCATTTTCTCCCGCGTGGGGGCCTCGGACAATCTGGCGCAGGGGCAGTCCACCTTCATGGTCGAGATGATGGAAACCGCGCGCATCCTGCGTCAGGCAGGCAAGCGCAGCCTGGTCATCCTGGACGAGATAGGCCGTGGCACCTCCACCTTTGACGGCCTTTCCCTGGCCTGGGCCGTGGTGGAAGATCTGGCCCGCCGCTCAGACGGCATCCGCACCCTGTTCGCCACCCACTATCACGAACTGACCGCGCTGGAGGGCACCATCCCCGGCGTGCACAACATGAACATCGCCATCCGTGAGTGGAACGGCGACATCGTGTTCCTGCGCCGTCTCGTGCCCGGTCCCTCGGACCGCAGCTACGGGATAGAAGTCGCCAAGCTGGCCGGAGTGCCTGCAGGCGTGGTACGCAGGGCCAAGGATATTCTGGGGGATCTGGAACGCAAATCCAGGTCTTCCGGTCAGCACCACGTGCACGTCCCTGCCGCGCAGCCCCGGCTGCCCGGCATGCCGGCACCTGAACCGCCCAGGGAGGCTCCCGCTCCGGCGGCTGTACCTCCGGAGCATCCGCTCCTCACGGCGCTGCGCGACACGGATGCGGACAACATGACCCCTCTGGACGCCCTGAAACGCATAACGGAATGGAAGCTGCTGTGGGGCAGCAAGACAAACGAGGAATAATATGCAAACCAGACATGCAGGCGTTACCATCATACTGCTCGGGCTTGCCGCCATCATCACGGTTGCAGGCCTGACCGGCTGCGGCAAGAAGGCCTGGCCGCAACCCAAGAACTCCAGCGACACCTTCCACTGGATACGGGCCAGCGCCCGTCCCGAAAACGGATGCATCCGGGTAACGGCTCAGTTGGAGGGCAACCTGCGCAACGTCGACTATGTGGCGCTGGAACTGCAGACGGCGGGCACGGCGGAAGACTGCCCCACCTGTCCCTTCAACCCCAACGAGCGCGTGGAATTCATGCCTGCGCAGATCGGGTTGAGTTCGGAACAGGGCGCGCTTTCCACCCTGTACTGCCCCAAACGCGAATCCAGTGCCTACCGGTGGCGTCTGGTAGGGGTCAACCTGCACAGCAGTCTGGAACACGCCCTGTCCAGCGTCCGCAGTGTTGAGATGCAGTAACCTTCACGCAACGGGAGAGAACGCATGCACCATTTCGAATACCGCAACGGAGAACTCTACGCGGAAGACGTTCCGGTACGCCAGTTGGCCCGGGAATACGGAACCCCTCTCTACATCTATTCCTCGAGCACCTTCGCCCACCACTTCAAGGCGTTCGATTCCGCGTTTTCGAGCATTCCGCACTGCACCTGCTTTTCCGTAAAAGCCTGTTCCAACGTAAACATCCTCAGGCTGCTCGGCTCCCTTGGCGCGGGCATGGACATCGTCTCCGGCGGTGAACTGCACAGGGCCCTCGCAGCCGGCATCCCCCCGGAGCGCATCGTCTACTCCGGCGTGGGCAAGAAGCACGCGGAAATCCGGCAGGCGCTGGAAGCCGGCATCCTCATGTTCAATGTGGAATCCATGCAGGAACTGGAACGCATCGCCTCCGTGGCCGGCGAGATGCATCTGGTGGCGCGCATTTCCCTGCGTGTGAATCCGGACGTGGACCCCAAGACCCACCCCTACATCTCTACCGGCCTCAAGAAAAACAAGTTCGGCCTCGACCTTGAACAATCCCTCAAAGCGTACCGCCGGGCGCAGGAACTGGACGGCATCGAACCTGTGGGCATCGACTGCCACATCGGTTCGCAGCTGACAAGCATAGAGCCCTTCATCGAAGCGCTGGACAGGGTGATGCGCTTTTACGAAACCCTGAAGAGCGAAGGCATCAACATCACCTATCTTGATCTCGGCGGCGGACTGGGCATCCCCTACCACGCCGAAGAACCGCCTCACCCCGTGGAGTACGGCCGCGTCGTCTCCGAACGCATCAAGGACTCCGGCCTCACCCTCATCCTTGAACCGGGCCGGGTCATCGCGGGCAATGCGGGCATTCTGGTCACCGAGGTTGTCTATACCAAGGACACCCCCAGCAAGCACTTCGTCATTGTGGACGCCGCCATGAACGATCTGGTCCGCCCCTCCCTCTATCAGTCCTACCACCGCATTGCCGAAGTACAGCCCAAGGGGCGCCCGGAGCGCAACGTCGACGTGGTGGGCCCCATCTGTGAATCGGGCGACTTTCTGGCACAGGACAGGGATCTCCCGGGCGTGGAACAGGGCGAGCTTCTGGCGCTCTTCTCCGCCGGTGCCTACGGGTTTTCCATGAGCTCGCAGTACAACTCCCGCCTGCGCGCCGCCGAAGTGCTGGTGGAAGGCAGCACGGCCCGGGTCATCCGCAGACGCGAAACCTATGCGGACCTCACTGCACTGGAGGAATAGCCCCCTCTTTCACCGTTCTCCGGCGTATGGCAACACGAAAGCCTGTCCGCAAGGACAGGCTTTTTCTTTGAAAAACGGACCGTTGCATTCGCCTGTATATAAAACTAAACTTTTTCTTAGAAAACACTTGCCTGAAATCGGCGATGATGTTTATATACGGCAACACGACATCACAAGGAGAGGGAATGGCACAGCTTGATTTCCATACGTTCTTCCGCCGTCTGACGGAAGCAACCGCCATAGAGAGCCAGCAGGATCTTGCCACGGCTCTGGGAGTCAACCGTTCCGCCATCACTCAAGCCAAGCGGCGTGATGCCATACCCCAGAAGTGGATTCTGGCCCTCTCGCGCGAGTTCGGGCTGAATCCGGACTGGCTGGAATTCGGGAAAGGGACAGCGCGACGCGCAAAAGCGGATGGCGTCGCCCCCGCTGTACCCGCCTCCGCCCATTCTGAGCAGAATATCAGGACGGAACTCCCGGCCATAGCCACAGTCCCCAAGGTATATGCACGGCTCTGCGCCGGTGGTGGCTCCTTCGATGTCGAGGCGGCTGTGGCCGAAGAACACATTTTCAGGCAGGACTGGCTTTCCCGCAAGGGTACCCCCGGCTCCATGGTGCTCATGGATGTATTCGGCAACAGCATGGAACCAGAAATCCGGGAAGGCGACATGGTGCTCGTGGACCAGTCTCAGAAGGATCTGTACGCCGGTTCCATCTATGCCGTGGGTTTTGAGGACACGGTCATGGTCAAACGGCTTGAGCGCAAGCCGGGAGAGGTTGTCCTGCACAGTGACAACCCGGATTACTCGCCCCTGCACATTCGCGGCGACGAGCTGGAGAACTTTCGCATCATCGGGCGCATTGTCTGGATAAGCAGAGAGTATCGCTAATTGTATTCGGTATTTCAGGGGCCTGCGCCCCTTTTTCAGCAACAGAATGTTAACTTACATAAACAAGATTTCAGCATAAAGGAGAACATCCATGCAAAAGCGTTTCTGCACCTGCGGTTTCATGGTTCTGGTGGATTACATCATGAATACGAACTCCTTTGCCTACCGGGTGTTCTCCGCCGGACTCAATGACGGCCACAAGGTGGAAACCTGTCCCTGTTGCGGCCGTCCGCTGGACATCGACTCCCTGCGTTAGGGAACAAGCGCCTCCCCCTCCGGGGGATCGGCCGCGGCAACGGGGATACCCCGTTTTTTTCGCCACTCGATGTTGCTTTTTATGAACAGACGATTCCCGGAAACTGCCCGGCACACTGGCTTCCCCTGCCGACGGTTTCCTTGTACACGGCATCCCGGTCTGCCCCCGGGATGCCGTTTCACATATTCATTGCTGGGCAAGACTCCACAAGCAGCCGTAAGGAGAACACAGTGCAGGCATTCAACCACATGGACGGCCACCATCTGGAGATAGACGGTGCCAGGATCTATTTTGAACAACGGGGTGACGGCAGCGGCACGCCGCTTGTGCTGCTGCATGGGGGATTCGGCAGCATGGAAACATTCAACCCCATGCTCCCCTTTCTTGACCAGTCATTCCGGGTGATCGGCATTGACAGCCGCGGACAGGGCAAATCAACCCTGGGTTCCGAACCGCTGACCTATGCCCGCCTGCAGCAGGATGTTGAGCAGGTCCTTGCGCACCTGGGCCTGTCCGATGTCACCATCATGGGGCACAGCGACGGCGGCATTGTCGCATTGCGCATGGCCGCAAATGGCAACGTTACCGTTTCCAAGCTGGTGACCATCGGCGCGCACTGGGCACTGCCGGAAGACGACCCGGCACGTCCCCTTATGGCAGGCATCACTGCGGAACGCTGGCGCACCATGTTCCCGGACAGTTACAATGCCTACCAGCGTCTTAATCCCGAGCCGGATTTTGCCATGCTGACCGAGGCGATTCTCAAGCTCTGGCTGGACACCAGTGAGCAGGGGTATCCCGGCGAGGATATCTGGAACATACCGGGGAGCCTGCTTGTCGTACGCGGCGATGAAGACATGCTGATCTCACGGCAACATGCCGTCGACATGGCGGACATGGTGCCCGGTGCGCTTCTGCTGAATGTGCCGTTTGCCGGCCACTGCGTCCACGAGGAGCACCCGGAACGCATCATGCCCGACATCAACACGTTTCTCGCCACACCGCCCCATGCGAAGTAAGATCCACACGCAAAGGAAAAAGGCCTGTAGCATATGCTACAGGCCTTCCTACCTTATGGTGCCGAGGAAGGGACTCGAACCCTTACGGGATTTCTCCCACTACCCCCTCAAGATAGCGTGTCTACCAATTCCACCACCCCGGCATTTTCCCGTGTATTTCAAGGGTCAGCAATACCCCCGAATATCAACTTACTGGGCAGGCTTTTCAGCAGGTTCCTGCTTGGGCGCTGCCTCTTCGAGGAGGATCGGCTTGTCGGCGTTGGACTTTTCCTCGATCTTCACATCGATGATCCCGGATTCGTCGGAAGCCTTGTGGCCGGTCATGTAGTTGTAGCTCAGGGAAGTGAACAGGAAGATAACAGCCATGATGCCGGTCAGACGGGCAATGATGCCACCAGCGCCGCTGCTGCCGAACATGGACTGGCTACCGCCGCCGAAGATAACGCCCATGCCTTCCTTGCCGGACTGAAGCAGAACAAGAATGACAAGCGCCACACAGGCAACGATATGCAGGATAAGAATCAGGTTTTCCACTGAGATTGTCCTCCTGGAACAATGACGAACTATTAACCGAAATTTACGCTAGCACGATGCGGCTGAAGCTGTCAGCCTGCAAAGAAGCGCCTCCTACCAGAACACCGTCCACATTGTCAAGGCCGACGATCTCTGCGGCGTTGTCCGGCTTGACGCTTCCGCCATACAGAATGGGCATATCCGTGCCTGCGGAGGGGAACATGGCGCACAGTTTTGCCCGCACGATGGCATGCGCTTCCAGAATTTCCGCAGGCCCCGCAACCTTGCCCGTCCCGATGGCCCAGACAGGCTCATAGGCAATGGCCAGCCGTCCGGGGTCCACGTCAGCAGGCACGTCGGCCAGCCCGGTTTCCAACTGGCGATGAATGACCGTGGTCAGGGCTCCGGCTTCCCGTTCATCCAGCTTTTCGCCTATGCACAGACAGACGCTGAGCCCGGCCGCAAGGCTGAAGGCCGTCTTGCTGCCTACAAGGGCATCGGTCTCGCCCAGCACGTGACGGCGTTCGGAATGCCCGGTGAGCACCCAGCCGCATCCTGCCGCCTTGAGCATGCCCGGGGCAATCTCGCCCGTAAAGGCGCCCTCTTCGGCCGGATAGACATCCTGACCTCCCATATGAAAGCCCGCAGCCTGCCCCAACGCGTCATGGGCGGCATGCAATGCCGTAAACGGAGGAAAGATCAGCACTTCCCTGTCACCGGGCAGGGTGCCGACGGCCTTCACCAGCGCATCGGCCGTCTGCCGGGCCTCGTCCGCAGTCTTGTACATCTTCCAGTTGGCGGCCATAAGCTTCTTCATGTCAGGATTCTCCTTGGATGATATTCTGCACAGTATGCAGGGGCAGACAGGAAGGCAATGATTGACTCCCGCCTGCTCTTCCGGTCAGGCCAGGGACTGCTCCGCCTCGCCAAGGGGGCGCGCATAGACGAGAGCGTCCTCGTTGGTGTCGGCATAATAATGCCGCCGCACCCCGCACTGGACAAATCCGAAGCCCTCATAGAGGGCAATGGCGGGAGCGTTCGACCGCCGCACCTCCAGCACGGCGTTCTCTATGCCCATCTTGGTACCAATGGACAGAATGAGTCCGAGCAGGCGCTGTGCCAGCCCCTGACGCCGATACTCGGGGTGCGTGGCGATATTCAGGACTTCCAGCTCATACGGCGTGTGGTAGACGGCCACATAGGCCACCAGCACTCCGGAGCGGCGCAGCCCGAACACGGAAAACACGTTCTGCTCAAAGGCAAGCAGAAACTGCCTTTCCTCCCACGGCATGGAAAAACAGCGCTTTTCCAGCGCAGCAACCTCGGCTATATCTTCCGGACCGAGACGGAAAAAATCGTCGGGGCCGGTCGGCTCGGCACGGAAACCGGCCACAACGGCATCTCGTTTATCCATGATCACAGATCCTCAACAATCGACATAGCCTGGTACAATGCTTGAAACAATTTATCCCCAGCTGAAAGACGGCATTGCCGAGCTTGTAGAGGTTGTGGACGAGAATGACAACCCCATTCTGGTCATGCCGGTCGCCAGCGTGCATGCGCAGCGCCTGCGTCACCGCGTGGTGCTCACCCTGCTGCACGACGCCGAGGGGCGCATATACCTGCAGCGCCGGGCCAAGACCAAGACGCTCTACCCCGGCCGCTGGGACCTTTCCTCCACCGGCCACGTTCTTGCCGGAGAATCGCGCGAGCATGCGGCACTGCGCGAACTGAACGAGGAACTGCGCGTCTTTCCGGGCAAGGTGACGCAGATCGTACACATCCCCGCATCCGCGGAAACGGACCACGCCAGCATCACCCTGTTTGCCGCGCGACTCGGCGGTGAAATGCCCTGTCCCAATCCCGAGGAGGTCTCCGAGGGACTCTTCGTGGATCCGGATGAACTGGCAAGCATGATGACCCACTTCCGGGACCTGCTCACCCCCGCCCTGCTCTGGGCAGCGGAAAACCACTACATCTTCCCGCAGGACGCCATGCCGCTACCGGGGGCAGACACCGAAGAGGATGGCGACTGAACCGCCGGAGCCCGTCTAGCGCCCGCCGTCCTTGAGAAGACGGAACAGCGGATCATGCAGGGGACCGTTGCTGGCCAGCACCCCCCGGGCGTAGAGATCGAACGGGGCATTGGTATCCAGCTGCGATACGCGCCCTCCGGCCTCTTCCACAAGCAGCCAGCCGGCAGAGGCATCCCACGGTCGCAGGCCTATCTCATAGTAGGCGTCGTACCGTCCGGCTGCCACAAAGGCAAGATCCACCGCAGCGGCGCCGCAGCGGCGGATGCCGCGGGTCGTCACCAGTGTACGTGAAAGCCAGTCCAAGATTTCGTCCACGTTCTCCCGAATGGCATACGGGAAGCCGGTGGCCACCAGCGCATGCTCCATGTTGTCCGTCCCCGAAACCTCAAGGCGCCTGCCGTTCACATACGTCCCCGCTCCCCGCAGGGCCGTGAAGCATTCCTGCAGAATGGGCGCATGCACGATCCCCATCACCATCTGTCCCCTGTGCCAGAGGCCCACGGATGTGGCCACAAAGGGGATCTGATGGGCGAAATTGGTGGTGCCGTCCACAGGGTCGATAATCCATGCAAGCTCGCCCAGATCGGCATCCGAGGCGCTTTCCTCGGCAAGGAATCCGGCCTCGGGCAGCACCTTCTTCAAGCGTTGCTTTAGGTCTTCCTCCACGGCCACATCCGTCTCCGTAACAAGGTCAATACGCCCCTTCAGGGTGATGGTGCGCGGCTTGTGCCACGCTTCTTCAATGATCGTGGCGGATTCACGCACGGCCGTGATGGCGGCCTCGTACAGCTCGGCATTGGCAAACGACATATGCTTTCCTTCAACCCTGTTGTCAGTCCCGTATGCAGGACAATAAAAAAGCGGCCCGCAGGCCGCTTGAGGTTCGTGATCGTGGCCTAGTTGATGTAGACCTTGCTGTAGAACTTGCGATCATCCAGCGTACGCCCTGTACCGCGCACGACCGTGGTCAGCGGGTCCTCATCAATGATGACCTTGAGGTTGGTCTCGCGGGTGATCAGGGTGTTCAGGCCCTTGAGCAGCGCCCCGCCACCGGCCAGCAGCAGACCGTTGTCGGCAATATCCCCGGCCAGTTCCGGCGGGGTCTTTTCCAGGGACTTGCGCACGGCAACAATGATTGCCTTGACCGGATCGGCCAATGCCTCGCGCACATGCCCGTCTGTGACCAGCACGGACTTGGGCGTACCGGTAACCATGTCCTTGCCGGAAACATCCATGGAGAGCGTTTCGGGCAGCGGATGGGCGGACCCGATCTTGATCTTGATGCGCTCCGCCATGTTCTCGCCGATGAGCAGCTTGAACTCTTCCTGGAAATAGCGCTGCACGGCGTTGTTCATGGCGTCACCCGCCACGCGGACGGATTCGGCGTAGGCGATGGCGGAAAGGGAGATGACGGCCACCTCGGTGGTACCGCCGCCGATGTCCACCACCATGTTGCCCATGGGTTCGTGGATGGGCAGATCGGCCCCGATGGCGGCAGCCATGGGCTCTTCCACGAGCCGCACGTCACGAGCACCGGCCTGCTGGGCGGACTCTATGACCGCACGTTTTTCCACCTGCGTAATCCCGGTGGGCACGCAGATCACAATGTTCGGCTTGGCAAGGGAAAAGCCGGTGATGACCTTCTTGATGAAGAAGGAAATCATCTGCTTGGTCACCTCGAAGTCGGCGATTACGCCGTCCTTCATGGGGCGGATGGCGCGGATGCGCTGGGGCGTCCGGCCGAGAAATTCCTTGGCTTCCTTGCCCACGGCGAGCACGGAATTGCGGTCGTTGTCAATGGCGACAACCGACGGTTCGTTCAGGACGATACCATCGTTCTTGGTATATAGAAGCGTGTTGGCGGTGCCGAGGTCCATGGCAAGATCCTTGCCGAACAGTCCTAACAATTTGCCGAACATTTAGGCACTCTCTTCTTGGCTCGATGAGGTGAATTCGAACTCTGGTTCTGCGGCATCCGTCGTGCGGGGGGCCGAGGCCTGCTGCAGCAGATGCATTTGTTGCGCGGCTTCATGCAGCCGACTCCGTAGATACAGGTTTTCCAGAAATAAGGCCAGATGTTCGGAGGCCATCTGGCAAAAAACCTTAAGCTCTTCTGAAATTTCCTTAGGTGTTTCGCTGGCAAAGACAAGAACGCCGCGCGTAATGCGCCCTATGGTCAGAGGCAGGCAGACCACGCTTTGAAATCCGGGATGCGCCGTGGTCTTGCCGTATAACGGCGAACTCTGGGCACCGGAATCCGAGGCGCTTGAGAACACGGGCTTGCCGTTCTTGAACACCCATCCGACCAATCCGCTGCCATAGGGAATGGCCTTGGGCTCCTCCTGCGAAAGCGGCTGGGTCTCATCCTCGATGTAGTAGTTGTTGCCTGCCTCGTCACGGGAAGCAAAACTGCAGTATCCGAAGCCGGAGGTCTCCGCCATGAGGCCGAGAAACTGCTCGAGAAACTTGGTCCAGTTCTTGTGGCGCTTGCGCAGCCCGTACACGAGCTGCAGGCAGTTGTAGTGCCGGCCCAGGTTCACCCGCTCTTCGGCAAGACAGGAGCTGGACTGGACCTCGTAGACCAGGTCGGCAAACAGCTGCAGGATCTTCTGATCCTTTCCGGAAAAGGAATACTGCCGCTTGCTGTCCAGACACAGTGCCCCGGTGCCGTTCTTGAGCGATACCCCCATGAAGGCCTTGATCTTGGATTCCTCGTTGTTCACGTAGTATCCGAGATGATACTGGCGGGTATCAAAATCGTTGACCAGCATGGGCGCCTGATTGCTGAGTATCCAGCCCACAAGCCCTTTGCCGGGAATGAACTGCGCCCCGGTGTTGACCTGATCGCCAAGACTGAAGCTGCCCGCAACCGCAAACCCCCTCCCGGTGGTGTCGGGAGTGATCAGCACGGCGGAATAGGCATCGAACACACTGCAGACGATACCCAGAATGCGGTCATAGCAGGACTTCGTATTCATCAAAATATACCTGCCGGACGAAAACGGTCCGGCGACTGTTAGCATCATGCGCAGAAGCAAACGTCTGGACGGAAACACACAGAGGCGTCCAATTCCCACATTTGTATAGGAATACCGCGACTGTTTCAATCTCCACCTTACCAGCCGCCACCCCTCCAAGCCAAACGACGCACGCAACAATCCAAGATAATTATATATATTTTTTACACGCCCACAAAACTCACCGCACATCAAATTCTAATGAAATAGTAGAATTTTTTTAGATAATGCAGTACGATGGGGTAACACTTTAAACGCAGAGACAGGCCTCCCCCATTCACCCGCAGACCAAAACAGATGCATATGGTTGTCGCCCTATGAGTTTCGATTGGAAAAAAGCATTCTCCAAATGTGGGCTTCCCTGGGAAACCCACAATACCTTCTCTGCACCCGTCAATCTTTCCTCGCTTCAGGAGTTGAAAGAATTTCTTGATATTGTCCATATCAAGAACTGCCTGCTCAGGCCCTACTGCGAAAATGCAGACTATCCTGTTGTCGAAAACAGGGAACTGCTGCCCTCCTTCGAATCCGATGCATGGGAGCACAAAAGCCTGCCTGGGTTCTCCATGGTCGCATTCGACAGGGAGATAAACTACTCGTCCGAAGTGTTTCAGTTCGACATCCTGCATTCATTGATGGAAAAAACTGCATCGGCAGAGGGACAATCCTGCCCGCTGGAACAGACGGTCATTTCACAGAATGTGCAGGCAATGCAGAATCGTCTCCCCAAGAAGTTGCAGGACACCTTCAAGCAGCACTTCCTGAAGTACGACCTTTCCGTTCTGGATCACTATCCCCAGATTCTGCCCTACCTGCTTGAGATGGACCGGGCGCAGGTCATGGCGCGGGACTCCTTCGGCCACTTTTATCTTTCTGGCATCTATGCCTCGTTCCCCTCGGAGCTGGACCTGGAAATCAAGCGGTTTGGGATTCGCACAGGCAAGTTCTCCGTGGGCGACAACGAAAAGTACGAACGCAACCGCCTGTTCGTGTACCAGTACCTGATGGAACTGTACGGCTTCCCCATTGTGTCCGAGCGCCGCACCTCCAGCGCCCTCTTCTCCCGTCGCCTGCACAAGATGGGAGAGCGCTTCCTCGTGCGGGTGCTCGGCCAGAGCGACCGGACCCTGACCACCCTCTATACCTCCGAAAAACGCCGCCATTACCCCACAGTGGAAAAGATCGCCCTCGTAAAGGTGCACGACGACCAGACCGAAGTCATCCGCCGCCTCGACGAAGGGGGCTTCTTCGTGGACCGGGACCGGAAGGTGGTCATCCTCCGTGTCCTCTACGCGCAGCACAAATTCAACCCGGACAACGTACGGCAGGAACGCGCACTTTCCGTAGCGGCACAGGAGGTCATACACCCCATCACGGGCAGGGTTCTGGACGACCTGAACATCATCAAGGACACCTCCAACATGTTCCTGCGCCTCAACGACATCGTACGGGGCGAATATGTGGGCCGCATCACGTACAAGCGCAACGAGATCGTGGAGAACACGGACACCGACGAAAAGCGCCTGAAATTTCTCTCGGCCTGGCTTTCCAAGCACCAGCGACGCATCATCGGCTACTCCGAGGAGTTCTTCTCCAACGTGGTCAAGGTGCTGGACGGCTACCTGCTCTCGCCGGACAACTACGAAGTCTTCGGCAATCTGAACGAGCTGTATCAGGAGGTCTGGTCCCGTTACAGCTTCATCCAGCAGGCCCGCAAGGTTAAGGTGCTGGAAGATCTGCTCCAGCGTGAGTTCAAGGGAGAGCGCGTATCCTACGGGGTCATGCTCACGGAAACCGTGAACCTGCTGCACGGTCTGAAATTCGAGATTGTCAGCTACTTCGACGAGCTGGTTGCCAGCGTCATCGCCATCATCGAATCCATCCTCAACGACCGGTACCTCTGCCGCACGTACATCGAGAAAAAGGACGAGGAATTGACCGGATACGGATTCGAAATGAAAAAACAGTACAGAAAACTCGTCTCGCTACTTGACGAATTCAAGGCAATCCGCAAATCTCGCCGTGAGTTCAGCCAGAATTGGTAGTTTTCCCATACGATTCTGACAGAACAAGCAACCACACCACATACACTTTTCACCATTCAGGAGGACAGCGTGGCTGACCTGCTCCAGACGCCGTTATGCGCGTGGCACAAGGCACAGGGTGCCAAGATGGCCCCGTTTGCAGGATGGGAAATGCCCATCCAGTACAAGGGCATCATCGTCGAACACAACCACACGCGTGAGCATGCGTCCATTTTCGACATCTGCCACATGGGCGAATTCACCCTCAAGGGCAAGGGGGCCAAGGATGCCCTTTCCGCCATTGTCACGCACAACCTCGACACGCTGGGCGCCGGGAAATGCCGTTACGGCTTCCTGCTGAACGATGAGGGGTGCATCCTTGACGACCTCATCGTCTACTGCATGGCTGAAGACGACTACATGCTCGTGGTCAACGGCGCCTGCACCGCATCCGACTTTGCCTGGATTGCCAAGCACCTGCCCGCCGGCCTTGCCCTGACCGACATCTCCGACAGCACCGCCAAGATCGACCTGCAGGGCCCCGAGTCCTACGCGGTACTGGAAGCCGTGTTCGGCGAAGGGTTCCGCTCGCTCAAGTACTTCAACCACGTGACAGCCGAATTCAACGGCAAGCCCGTGGTCATCAGCCGTACCGGCTACACCGGTGAACTCGGCTACGAATTCTATCTGCCGTGGGACAACGCGCAGGCCCTGTGGGACGCCCTGAACGCCGACACCCGCGTGGAACCGGCCGGCCTTGGCGCACGAGACACCCTGCGCCTTGAAGTGGGACTGCCGCTCTACGGACAGGATCTCGACACCAGCCACAACCCCACCGAGGCGGGCATGGGCTGGCTGCTCAAGTCCCCTGCCGCCTACACCGGCAAGGGCAAGGACGCCACAGTACGGGAGATGCTCATTCCCCTGACCATCCCCGGACGCCGGGCAGCCCGTCACTACGACGTGGTCTGCCTGCCCGAATCCAAGGGCGGCAAGGAAGTGGGCGTCGTGACCAGCGGTTCCTTCTGCCCCTCCGTGGGCAACTCCGTAGCCCTTGCCTATGTTGCCAGGGAATACGCTCAGGAAACCGATTTCGTCATCAGAACGGCCCGCGCCGGACTGGAGGCCAAGCGTGACGAGCTGCCCTTCTACAAGAACGGCACGGCCCGCATGAAGCTTGAGGGCTAGGTCCGCACTGACCTTGCTATTAGATGAGGGGGGCCGAGACGCCTCCCTCTTTTTTTGTATCCGGCCGGAAACAGCATTTTCTGCGGCCCCATGACGGCAAGGCGGTTGGCAGACGCCCGCCGTACTGATAGGTACTCAGCATGGCGAACAGGCATGACTCCATGCCATGACAGACAACCGGAGAAGCATTGGTGAAGACGTTCTATCTGGCCCCTGACGCATGGCACTCCCCCTATCTGCTCGAAGGGCAGGAAGCCCGCCACCTCGTCAAGGTGCTCCGGGCCCGCACGGGTGATTCCATCCGCCTGCTCGACGGCCGCGGCCGCGAAGGCATCTTCCGCATCAGCGCAACGGAAAAGACCCGCGTGCACCTCACGCCGGACGAGATAACCGAACACCCTGCCCCAACAGCCTCCTCGGTACTTGCTCTCGGATGGGCCAAGGCCGTGCGGCGCGGCTGGCTGCTGGAAAAAGCCGTGGAACTGGAGGCCGGAGGCATCTGGCTCTGGCAGGCAGAACGTTCCCAGTCACGCGTGCCTGACGACATTCAGGATGCATGGCAGGGGCAGATGATCGCTGGCGCCAAACAGAGCCTCAATCCGTGGCTCCCGGAACTGCGCACCATCCCGGAGGGCGTGCAGGGCCTCATCGCCATGGCCGGTGAATTCGAGCACACCTACCTGCTCTGGGAAGGGCAGTCGCCCTCCGACCAGCTCAACCCGGCCATGCTGGGACAATCCGGCCGGACCCTCTTTGTTGTGGGACCGGAAGGCGGCTTTGCCGACACGGAGGTCCGTGCACTCATTGACAACGGCTTCACCCCCGTCAGCCTCGGTCATCGGGTGCTGCGCTGGGAAACGGCGGCTCTGCTGTGTCTGGGCCTCGACTGGTGGCAACGCGGGCTGAACGCCAGCACCGCTCCTGCAAAGGGAGAACAGGCATGAGCGTACGGCAGCCGCTGGCGGACCGGATCCGTCCGGAACAGTTCGACCAGTTTGTGGGGCAGGATCATCTGCGGGCCCGCATTACGGCCCTTTCCAACGCCAACCGTCTGCCCAGCCTGCTGCTCTTCGGCCCTCCCGGCTGCGGCAAGTCCACCCTGGCCCTGCTGCTGGCCCGCCAGACCGGCAAAAACTGGCTGCGCGTCAGCGCCCCGGAAGCCGGACTGCAGCAACTGCGCAAATCCCTTACCGGGGTCGATGTCCTTGTCCTTGATGAACTGCACCGCTTTTCCAAGGCCCAGCAGGACTTCTTCCTGCCCCTGCTGGAATCGGGCGAAATCACGCTTATCGCCACCACCACGGAGAATCCGTCCTTCAGCGTCACCCGCCAGTTGCTCTCCAGAATGCATGTGCTGCGCCTGCGGCCCCTGAGCAGACCCGAGATGATAGAGCTGGCCAAACGCGGCGCCGAAGCAAGCGACCTGGTTCTTGACGACCAGTCCTACGACTTCATGGCCGGGGTTGCGCACGGCGACGCGCGCACCATGCTCAATCTCATGGAATACGTGGCCGCGCTGCCCGAGGAATCCCGTACCTTCGAACAGCTGCGCACGGCCCTTCCGGAAGTGGTCATCCGTCACGACAAGGATGGCGACAACCACTACGAGCTGGCCTCGGCGCTCATCAAATCCATCAGGGGCAGCGACCCCGATGCGGCCATATATTACCTGACCTGCCTGCTGGAAGGGGGCGAGGATCCCCGCTTTGTCTGCCGCCGACTCATCCTCTCCGCCTCCGAGGACATAGGCCTTGCCGATCCCTATGCCCTGCAGATGGCCGTGGCCTGCCAGCAGGCCGTGGAAATGATCGGCATGCCGGAAGGCTTCATTCCCATTGCCGAATGCGCCGTGTACCTTGCGCTGGCCAAAAAGAGCAACTCCACCTACGCCGCCTATCTTGCCGCCTCCAAGGAAATAAAGAGCAACGGGCCGCGTCCGGTGCCCCTGCACCTGCGCAATCCCTCCACCAAGCTGCAGAAGGACTGGGGCTACGGCAAGAACTACCTGTACCCCCACAACTACCCCGAGGGCTATGTGGAGCAGCAGTACCTGCCCGACGACCTTGCCGGCAGACACTTTTACCAGCCCAAGGAGCACGGGGCGGAACCCCGTCTCGCCGCATGGTTCCGGCAGATGCACAAGAAACGATCCTGACGGGAGAGATGTCCATGACCGCCACACCGGCATACAGTGTCATTACCCCCACGGCCGGCAGACGCCCCAAGGCCCTGGCGCAGGCCATCGACAGTGTCCGTACGGCCATGGACCACGCGGGCCTTGCCGACAGTGACGTGGAAATGCTGGTGGGCTATGACGGCGTTCCCGTGGAAAAGGTCCGCATCTATCCGTTCCTGCGCTATTTCAGCCTTCCGCACGAGGGCAACTTCGGCAATGCCGTCCGGCACACCCTCATCAAGGCCTCCAGAGGACGTCGCCTCATCCTGCTTGATGACGACAACATGCTCCTACCCGAAGCCCTGTCCATCTACGGGCGTTTTCCGGATGCCGAAATGGTCATTGCCCGCATAGACGTCAGCCGGGCCTTCCCGGGCTCCTATCTTCCTGTGGATGAACCGGGCAAGTCCCTCGTCCGCCTGGCCAACATCGATCCCCTCTGCCTCTGCCTCTCCAGAGAGCTCGTGGTCACGCGGTGTGACGGATGGGTCGTTTACGAGGGCTACGAATCAGACTATAAGAACATCATACGCTATCATCGCAGGGCCCGGCCCGTGCGTGTGACTGAGGAAATGGTGGGGGTATACGATGCCGGAATGGGACTGGATCCGGAAGGTCTCAACTTCAGGCAACACAAACGCAACAAAAGCTGGAGCGAACCATCATGAAAAAGATTCTGCTTCTTCTGGCCGGCTGCATGCTGCTGTTCCTTTCCACCGGGTGCGGTACCATCTACAAGACCGCCGTGGATGAACGCGACGTACAGACCGTGGCCTCCGACGAATACATCACCGCTGAAATCACGGCCCGCTATCTGGACGACGACCTCGTGAAAGTGCTGGATATCGGCGCCAATTCCTACGAGGGAGCCGTGTACATCACCGGGGAATACGAGAGCGAAGCCCAGAAGAACCGGGCCATTGCCATCGCCCGCAGCGTGAAGGGAGTGACGGGGGTCACCTACTATCTCATTCCCAAGACCGAGGACGACGCCTGCGGCACCACGAACAACCTGCTCATCCGCGGCAAGCTCGAAAAGGAACTGGTCATGGATGACCGTATCTGGTCCACCAACGTGGATGTGGCCGTGGTCCGCTGTAATGTCATCCTCATGGGCATTGTGGGCAGCCAACGGGAAATTGACCTGTCCATCGGATACGCCAAAAAGATCGAAGGCGTGCGCCGGGTCAGATCCTACCTGCGGGTCAAAGGGAAATAGCCCGCCGGACCTTCTCCCCGAACAAACGAACTGCGCCCCCGCACCGAATGGTGCGGGGGCGCTCATTGTTCCAGGGTACCACCCTCTCCGGAGCGTTCTACTGCTTGCCGAAGATGATGGCAGGCTTGGTTGTGTCTCCACCGGTATTGGGGAAGTTCGGATACCGGTACGCGGGCTTGCCGGACTCGACAAGTTCATGCGCCCCTTCCATGAACCGGTTGAAGCGGTGCTTGCACTCGTAGAATCCGTGCCACCAGGCATAGTCGGGGGCCATCATCATGGAGCCCATGCGGGCTCGGCGCCCTTCGTGGTGCCACAGTTCATAGAATTCCACCTCAAGCGCCTCGTCAAAGTAGGTGGTCTTGTCCAGGAGCTTCTTTTCATAGAGCTCGTCCAGCTTGGCCTTGGCAGGCTTGAAGTACACATCGTTGTACTCCTGAACGGCCTTGTCGAAGTCCACATAGAAGTCGTCCACCCAGGCGATGCCATGGCACTGCAGACAGACATCCTTCATCTTGGAACGCTCCACCTGCCAGTCGGTCTTGGCGGGCAGCGGCTTGAATTCCGAAGGACGCACGGTCAGCGGCGCCTGTGTTTCCCACGAAAGCCGTTCGGTCACATCATGACTGGTCATGACCTTGCCGGAACCGGACATATGACAGGCGGCACAAGTGGGAGCGCGGTAGTCCACGCCGGGTGTCCAGGTGCCCCCTGCCGCGTTCCAGTTGTACTGGTCGCCGAAGGCATCATAGATATCGCCGTGCTTGGATTCCTTGTAGATTTCGATCTGCGGATGGTCCGGCCCCAGATGACACTGTCCGCAGGCTTCAGGCTTGCGGGCTTCCATCACCGAGAAACGGTGACGGGTATGACAGCTGGTGCACGAACCGAACGAACCGTCAAGATTGGCGCGCCCCACGCCCACGTTGGGCCAGGTGGCGGAATCGATCTTGCCGTCCTGCACCTTGAGAATGGTGCCGTGACAATAGTAGCAACCGGTCTTTCGTTCGTTATCCGAATTCATGCCCTTGTTCATCCAGGGGTCGATCTTCCAGACGATTTCAAGGGTTTTTGCATGCTTGGAGCGGCTGTACTGGGTCACCTCGTCCGGATGGCACCGGGAACAGTCCTTGGGCGTGACCACTGCGGCCACGGGAATCTTGTACTGGGCCTTGCCGTACGGCATGTCTCCCTTTTCGTAATACTTGAAGTGTGCCTTGGAGACATCTGCATCCCCATCATCTGCCTGGTGGCAGTCAAGACAGGTGATGTTTGCGGCGGCATGACGGCTGGCGGCCCAGTCGGCAAACAGACCGGGAGTGGCGACGCGGTGGCATTCGATACAGGCGACGGCCTGTTCGGGCATGCTACGCTCGATCCTGAATTCCTTGAGTTTCGGATAGTTTTCAGCCTGCGCCGGTGCAACGACGACAGCCGTCAGCAACAGGACTGCAAGCCATGACCAGAGATTCAACGCGGATTTCATCGGGGTACGCCTCCTCGTAGATGCTGGCAGTTGAAAGTAGGAACGCTACAGGTTCAATCCGGTGGCCCGATACGGTGGAGCCAGCTCCCGGAACTGATGATAGGGCCTGTCCACATGGACAAGGTTGCGGTGGCAGTCAACGCACTTGCGCTCGTATCCGGGCCGGGCATACAGCACGGTGCGATGCGCAAGCATGGCCCCCCGGTTATCCGGAAGGTGCAGGATGTTGCGATGACACTTCTGGCACTGCTCGTTCCTGAAGCTCGCATACGCCCGCTCACGCATGGCGGCCCGGTCGTATTCCGCAACGGGGTCGCTCATGAGTACGTGGGCAAGCACATCCTTGATGCCGTGGTAGGTCTTCGAATAGAAGAAGTTCACCGTATCATGCGGTGCAGGCAGATGGCAGTCCATGCAATCCGCCACAAATCCCTGCGCGTTGTTGGCATGCGTGGAGGTCTTCCATGCCTCCCATGCCGGTCTGATCTCATGACAGGATGCACAGAAGCCGGGCGTGGAAGTGCGGACCATGGTATAGTAGGTCATGCTGAAGACAGGAAACCCCAGCAACACCCCCAGAACAGTCCACAAGACCGGCTTGTACCAGCGCATACGCACCCCCTTTGGGTTACGACACCCGGTTCTCGGTTGCAAAAGACAGGGCACACACAGTTTGCATCCAGCCTACCGGAATTGCACAAGGAGACGATGATTTTTCCATAAAAAAAGGAGGCGGACTGCTCCGCCTCCTTACGAGTGCTCGTTAATCCCGCAGCTAGCGGGTGAGTTTGCGATACTTGATACGGGTGGGCTGATCGGCATCCTTGCCGAGCCGCTTCTTGCGGTCCGCCTCGTACTCGCTGTAGTTGCCGTCAAAGAAGACCACCGAGGAGTCTCCCTCAAAGGCCAGAATGTGCGTGGCGATGCGGTCGAGGAACCAGCGATCATGCGAGACGACCAGCACGCAGCCGGCAAAGTTCTCCACGCCTTCTTCCAGGGCGCGCATGGTGTTCACGTCCAGGTCGTTGGTGGGTTCGTCAAGCAGGATGACGTTGGCGCCGGACTTGAGGGTGCGTGCAAGGTGCACGCGGTTGCGTTCACCGCCGGAGAGCACGTCCACCGACTTCTGCTGGTCCGAACCGGTCAGGCCGAAGCGGGAACAATAGGCTCGCGAGTTCACCTCGCGGTTGCCCAGCTTTATGGTGTCGTAGCCTTCGGAGATGACGTCGTACACGCTCTTGCCCTTCTCGAGGGTATCGCGTCCCTGGTCCACATAGGAAAGCATGACCGTTTCGCCCACCTTCAGTTCACCCGCATCCGGGGTTTCCTGACCGGTGATCATCTTGAACAGCGTGGACTTGCCCGCACCGTTGGGACCAATGATGCCCACCACGGAACCGGGCTGGATGATGAAGTTCATGTTGTCCACAAGCAGCTTCTCGCCCATGGCCTTCTGTACGCCCACGGCCTCAATGACGGACTTGCCGAGCCGCGGTCCCGGAGGAATGTAGATCTCCAGATCCTTGGCATGCTTTTCCGATTCGGTGGTCAGCAGGGATTCATAGGCATTGATGCGCGCCTTGGACTTGGCGTGCCGCCCCTTGGGGGTCATGCGGATCCATTCCAGTTCGCGCTGCAGGGTCTTCTGACGGTCGGATTCCTGCTTTTCCTCGGTGGCAAGACGCTGCTGCTTCTGTTCCAGCCAGCTGGAGTAGTTGCCCTTCCACGGAATGCCGCGGCCACGATCCAGCTCCAGAATCCATCCGGCCACGTTATCAAGGAAGTAGCGGTCATGGGTAACGGCAATGACGGTGCCGGGGAAGGTCTGCAGGAACCGTTCGAGCCAGGCGACGGATTCGGCGTCCAAATGGTTGGTGGGTTCGTCGAGCAGCAGGATGTCCGGGTTCTGGAGCAGCAGGCGGCACAGGGCCACACGACGCTTTTCACCACCGGAGATCACGGAGACCGGGGTATCCGCAGGCGGGCACCGCAGGGCGTCCATGGCCATCTCAAGACGGGAGTCGATATCCCATGCGCCCTTGTTGTCCATCAGCTCCTGCACAACGGCCTGACGCTCGATAAGCGCATCCATCTCCTCGGGTTCCATGGGCTCGGCGAACTTGGCGTTGATCTCGTTGAATTCGTTGATGACCTGCATCACGTCACCCACGCCCTCTTCCACCACCTCACGAACGGTACGGGTCTCGTCCACCAGCGGTTCCTGTTCCAGGTAGCCGATGGTAAAGCCGGGCGAGCAGGCGGTTTCGCCTTCAAAATTCGCATCCACCCCGGCAAGGATCTTCAGCAGGGAAGACTTACCGGAACCGTTCAGACCGAGCACGCCGATCTTGGCACCGTAGAAATAGGACAGGGAAATATTCTTCAGCACTTCACGCTGCCCGTGACGCTTGGTCACGCGCATCATTGAATAAATAATCTTATCCGGTTCGTTCTGGCTCATGAGCACTCCAACGTTGGAAATTTCCGCCACCATATGGCTTGTGAAGCTTTTGCCGTGAAAACCGCAGGTTGTCCAGAAGAGAAACGGCGCACAAGCCAGTCGCAAGTTGCATTTGCAGACAAGAGCGGGTAGCGTGCGCCCCAGCTTCCGCATGACAATCATGCGACGGTCGCGCGGCGGAACAGCGTCGCCCCATCCCCTGGCATACGGGAGCTACAGCCCCGGATGACAACCCGCCTCAGCAAGGACATCGCATGACCGTACTGCCGGTTCGATTTGAAGATACCTACCACACCCCGGGAAACGCCTCGAACGTGATGACCCGGGCTTTTCCCAACCTCTTCTTCTATCCCTCCATACTGGCAACTGTTGGCTGGGCTTCCCATCTGGCAAAGAAGGGCAAACTGGCCCCGGAAACCTGGGTCAACAGCAGCATGGGCATTGTCCGGGCTCTGGAGCGGGCTGGCGTATCCCTGCATTTCGAGAATCTCTCCGCCTTCATGCATCTGGATGGTCCGTGCGTCTTCATCGGCAACCACATGAGCACGCTGGAAACCTTTGTCCTGCCCGCTCTCATCAGACCTTACAGGAATGTCACCTTCGTGGTGAAACAGGGGCTGATGGAATACCCCTTCTTCAAGTGGATCATGCGGTCCACCGGCGCCATTGCCGTGGGACGCGACAACCCCCGTGAAGACCTGAAGACCGTGCTGGAAGAAGGCACCCGGCGACTTGCCGAAGGGACCTCCGTCATCGTTTTTCCGCAGGCGACCCGCAGTGAAACCCTCGACCCCGCCATCTTCAACACCATCGGCATCAAGCTGGCCCGCCGGGCCGGTGTGCCCGTGGTGCCCCTCGCCCTGAAGACCAACGCCTGGGGCATGGGGACTCTCTTCAAGGACTTCGGTCCGGTTCATCCTTCCATTCCCGTTCGCATCCGCTTCAGCACGCCCCTGCATATTGAAGGAAACGGCAAGGCGGAGCACCAGCGCATCTGCGATTTCATCTCAGCAGCCCTTGAAGAGTGGCGCTAGACGCTGCAGCGTCCGTGCTGTCCTGATCAGGGACAATTTGCCTTACATCATTATGCGAGCATTCAATCCTTATCTCAGGAGCGGACCTTTCAACCATATGACTGGAACCCCGCACGGTTAGCTGCAACCATCAATCCCCCCTGCTCAGGGAGCGTGATTTTGCAGGCATTATTTTTACAAACTCTTTCCCTTTTTCTGTTGACACAGCACACAGCTGGTACTAGTTTTGACTCGTCACTGATTGAGCAAACAGTCCAGACACGAACGCCTTTTCGCTTCGTCTTCCGCTTAAGAAGCGCTGAGACATTCAGGACTCCTGTAATTCAGTACGGTTGACGTGATATTTCTAACACGCTCCTCTTCTCTCAAGGGCCCCCGCAAGGGGGCTCTTCTCGTATCCCGCTTCGGGCAATGCGCGATAGAGAGAATAGTCGGCACACTCCGACGAACGAGCGAAAGGAATCGGACATGGTATGGCACCATTATATTCTGTTGTGCGCATGATGCTGCACTGCAGCATACCAAACCGTCTGCCCCTATCCAAAAGAGCAACCACTGATTGACTGTTCGATCTTTGTGGGCTAATTGACTTTTGGGTGCTCAAACAGTGCGTTTTCATATGGCTTTTAGGGCAATTCTTCCGCCGGTTGCAATGGGCTGCAACTGGATATTGCCTAAACCACATAAAGAACGGGCCAAGTGTATGACGATTACCAAAAAGGATGCGCTGCTTCTGGCAGCAAAGGAGTTGTTTGGGGAATACGGATACGCTGAGACGACATTCAAGAAGATTTCCGAACGCGCTGGGGTAGCGCTGGGACTTCTTACCCACCATTACGGCAACAAGGAAAAACTTTTTCTTGCCGCTGGCTTGGATGTTCTGGACAACTTTCTTGTCCATCTGCGCGAAGCGTGTGCACGCGGTGAAACCGGTTATGACTCTGCCATCAATTTCAGCAAGGCATATCTGGATTTTTCCGTGGAAAAGGATTCCTACTTCATGGTTCTTGTCCGCTGCTCGCCCTACTCTGACATGAAGACCAAGAGCGACCGCGATACCATGTACGAAAAGTTCAACCAGGTACCGCGCGAACTCGAATACCACGTCAGAAGAGGCATCGAGGACGGATCCATCAAGAAGGACCTGCCGCCGCACGAAACGACCACGGCCATCCAGTGCAATCTGGTTGGCGCGATTCGTACCATGCTGCTTACTCCCTATGCTCCCCCGAGTCTCTACGACGAGATGGTTCGCTTCATCTCGCGCAGCATCAAAGCATAGTCTTTCCTGCTGGTTGCTACAAAAGGCGGAAGGCACACAGCCTTCCGCCTTTTCGTATGGCCTGCGATGCCATCCGGATCCAGCCCCTTATGACAAAAAAACGGCGCCCCGAGGCGCCGTTTTCAGTACGGACAAGTTGTCACGCTGCGAGCTAAAAACTGATATGCAGCGGAATGGAATGCAGGCTGCGCGAGTGTTCCCGGGTTGCTCCCAGTTCCCAGCGCACTCCGCCCGGATCGCGTTGCGCCTCCCGGGCTACGGACTCTGCAAATCCTCGTACATTGATGACAGGATGCCGGGTAAACACCTGCGGCAGTCCGTAGGTAAGGTTGCAGGCAAGACACTTGCCGGGTCGCTGCCGCAGCATGAACGCGAACTCTGCTGCGTCTCCTTCCTGCCCCACGAAATCCACCGAGATGTCGTAGGCACCATCTTCGGCACCACCGAACAGGGCATCAAAGAATGCGTCCGCCCGCTCCTTGGGAAACAGCTCATCGAGCTTTTCCCGCGTAAATATCTGAGCCAAATCCATGGACGCCTCCTTCCTGCGTTTCCGGAAAGAACAGTAAACATACTGTTTTTCCAAACAATACTACCCCCGAAACACACGTTGGACGGGAAATTTCTCGCTAGCATGGCGCAAGGAGGAGTGCAAGGAAAAAACATGCCCCGAAAACGCATACCAACAGGATTCGGGCAGTTACAAACCGGCCAGCAGCGGAACGATGTCCTCGGGCAAAACCACCCTGGAACAGGGGATGTCCGTAAGGCGGAACCCGGAAACAAGCTGCGCCGGATGTACGGGAGCCGGCTCCGGCAGCAGACCGGCCCGGAAGGCAAGATAGCCGACAACGGCCTCCGGGCGCACCCCGGAATCCCTCAGGACGCAGAGCTCAAAGTGACGATGACGCTTGGCCAGCCGCTCCCCTTCATGATCGTGCACCAGCGGTACGTGGGCGTATTCGGGCACAGGTCTGTCCAGCAGGGTGTGCAGAAGCACCTGTCGCGGCGTGCAGTGCAGAATGTCGTCTCCGCGCACAACCAGCGAGATGTCCTGATCCATGTCGTCCACGGCAACAGCAAGCTGGTAGGCCACTACCCCGTCGGAACGCTGCACGGCAAAATCGCCGCCACAGTCTTCCCAGGAAAGCCGGATATCCCCGTGCAGCAGATCATGGAAGCTCAGAAACTCCCCGCTCCAGTGCAGGCGCAGGGATGCACCCCGCCCTTCCCCTCGCCGTGCTTCACGTTCCGCATCCGAGAGCTGGCGGCATGTTCCGGGGTAGGCAGCCCCCTGCTCCCCGGCGTGAGGCGCCGAGGCCAGGGCCCGCAGTTCCCGCCGGGTACAGAAGCACGGATACAGATGTCCGGCTTGTTGCAGCCGTTCCAGCACCGCCGCATAGCGGTCATAGCGCCTGCTCTGCACATAGGGTGTGTATGGCCCGCCCACATCAGGGCCTTCATCCCAATCCAGTCCCAGCCACGCAAGATCCCGCAGGATGCCCTCGGCAAACTCTGGGCGGGAACGGTCCGGGTCGATATCTTCCATGCGCAGTACGACCGTCCCTCCCCTGCTGCGGATGGCAAGCCAGCACAGCAGAAACGACCAGGCATTGCCGAGGTGCAGGTACCCCGTAGGCGAGGGAGCCAGACGGCCGCGCACCAACCGCATGTCCGGGGCGGAGTCGGAGGCCATATCGGCAGCATGGGCATGGGGATTGTTCATGGGTTTCTGGAACCACGCAGCTCGGCAAAAGTCAAGACCGGTCCGTGGTTATGCCATGCCCGGCGCGCACCGGAGGGAGCCATGCCTTGACACCCGGTCGGCTTTCACCTACAAAACCGCACCGCTTGCACGGACCGCCAGCCGGTCCATGTGCGCCCGTAGCTCAGTTGGATAGAGCGACGACCTCCTAAGTCGTAGGCCACAGGTTCGATTCCTGTCGGGCGCACCACACCGAATCCCTCAGCCGCACACCTCTGGTATGCGGCTTTTCTTTTCCCCACCCCCCTTCGCCCGTAATACTATACCAATGCAGTATAGTACTATTGCACATCTGCACAATTCCATACCTACCCAGTTCCATTGATACGGAACCCGCAAAGTAGTTAACCTCACGCTCCCAACACAAGAGATAAGGAGTAACAAATATTGATTTTTTTTCACTACCACTGCAGTTGAATTGTTTCCCTACCACTCATGTCCTGAATTATGTACACAAAATATCTTTACGACTTGCCATGTTGTGATAACCATACTTCAAAGATAGAGATCATTGCGTTCATGCAACACCATATGCATGACCGCAACGACACGCTGCAGTGCTGCAGCACAACGTGTCAACCGGTGTAACAAGGAGGCGTGCATGCAACTTTCCGAATCATGGGATTGGGAAAAAGGTGAGCGTGTCGTCACGGAATCCCTGGCTCCGATGCCGGAGCACAAATGGCAGGAAGAAATCCATGTCTCCCCCGACGGAGAGACGGCTGCCGCCATCGTCTGCATAGACGATGGCGAGTTCGGCCTGCGCATGAATGATACCGTGCACGACAACACCTTCGACAAGGCGTGGAAACCCGGATTCACTCCGGACGGACGTTTCTGCGCGCTTGTGCAACAGGACGAGGAATGGACCCTCGCCGAAAACGGGGAACCGTGGGACGAGCGCTACGGCTTCATGTGGTCCCCGTTGTTCAGCAGCGAGGGAGGTGCCGTTGCCACGGCTGTTCAACAGGACATGGCCTACGGCATGTCCGTGAATGGCGTCGCATGGGATACCCTTTTTGAAAACGCAAACGGATTCGCACTCAGCGACAACGGCAAACGCACGGCTGCGGTCGTGCAGACGCGATCCATCGGTCAGGCGGACCTCATCTCCTTCCGGGAGGGAGTCTTCACGGTAGCCGTGGACGGAGAAGCCTGGGAATCCACCTTCATGAATGCCTGGGATCCCGTGTTCAGCCCCTATGCGCACCGGGTTGCGGCACAGGTACGCCTGTCCCTCTACGACTATACCGTCGCGGTGGACGGAACCCCCTGGCCCATCCACTTCCAGTGCACCTGGGAGCCCTGCTTCCACCCGAACAGCAGTGCCGTGGTCGCCCCTGTGCGCCAGGGCGGAAAATGGGGCATTGCCGAGGATGGCAACATGCTCTGGAAGCCCGTCTTCTTCAACTGCTGGCACCTTCAGTATGCGCCGGACGGCTCCAGGCTCTACGCCATTGTCGCCCCGGAATACGGCAAGTTCACCGTTGCCCAGGACGAACGGGCATGGAACGTCCTTGCTCCCGTCGTGACCGAGCTCACGGTTTCCCCCGACGGCTCGCGGGCCGCAGCGCTGGGCAACCATGACAACAAGGCCTGGCACGTCATGGTGGACGGCAAGGTCTGGCATGGCCGGTACGACATGGCATGGAAGCCGGTGTTCAGTGCCGACAGCAGAAGCGTTGGCTGCCGTGTCAGCAGCAACGGAAAGTATGCCGTCGTCGTCAACGACAACACCGTGGGCGGCGAGTTTGACAAGGCATGGGACCCGGCCTTCAGCCCCGATGGCAGCAAGGTCCTCATCCGCGGCATGCGGAACAACGCCCTGCTCCGCATCGTGGCGGACGTACCCCGATAACCGTGGAGGCAGAGGAATGAACGCATTCTACAACTTCGCGACCGGTCCGCTTGCATGGGCGGCGTTTGCCGTTTTCATCGGGGGCTCGGTCTACCGCATATGGTCGATGATCCAGTTGGCAAAGCAGAAGGAGGCGGCCTTCATCAGTTACATGAGCCTGCCGCATGCCCTGCGCTCCATCGTCCGCTGGCTCATTCCCTTCGGCACGCTGGGATGGAAGGAAAACCCGTCCATCACGCTGGCAACCTTCCTGTTCCACATCTGTCTCTTCGTGCTGCTGATATTCACCCCGGCACATGAGGTGTTGTGGAGCTATGCCTTCGGGTTCACCTTCCCCGTGATCCCCGAAGTACTGGCCGACACGCTGACCCTTGTGGTTATCGGAGCCTGCTGCTTCTTCGTGCACCGCAGGCTGACGAACATACAGGTTCGCTACGTCACCACCGGCAAGGACTGGCTGGCCCTCGGCATTGCCACGGCCCCCTTCATAACCGGTTTTCTGGCCTCTCAGCAGTTTGCCGACGGTCAGATCATGACCCTGCTGCACGTGCTCTGCGGCGAGGCCATGCTGGTTGCCATTCCCTTCACCCGCCTCTCACATGCCCTGTTCCAGCCGCTCACCCGCGCCTACATAGCGTCGGAATTCGGCGCGGTCCGTCATGTGCAGGACTGGTAACAGCCGATCAGGAGGTTTTGTAATGTCCATTCTGGATAGAAAGATAGAGGATCCCGAGCTCAAACGCGCCACGGAGGGACTCTCCGCGGACCGCATCGAGCAGGTCATAAACAGCGTCCTGCAGGGCGAAGCCGGGGCACGGCTCAAGGCATACGCCGAAACATGCATGCGCTGCGGCATGTGTGCCCCCGCCTGCCATTACTGCGTTTCGCACGACATGGACCCCAGCTATTCCCCCGTCGGCAAGGTGGAACAGACCATGGGGCTCATCCTGCGCAAACACGGGCGCCTCACCCCCGACGAAGTGTACGGCATGGCCCAGCTGGCCTACACGGAATGCAACCTGTGCCGCCGCTGCGTCCACTACTGTCCCATCGGCATCGACACGGGCTACATCATCAGCACCGTACGCCGCATCTGCCACAAGCTGGGCGTGACGCCGCTGTACATTCAGGACACCGCGCACAGCCATTCAGCCACCATGAACCAGATGTGGGTCAAGGAGGACGAATGGGTGGACAGCCTGCAGTGGCAGGAAGATGAAGCCCGCGACGAGTTCCCCGGCCTGCGCATCCCCCTGGATGTGGAAGGTGCGGACATCTTCTACTCCGTCATTGCCCCGGAACCCAAGTTCCGCACCCAGCTGATCTATCAGGCTGCCGCCATCATGAAGCATGTGGGCGCCGACTGGACCATGCCCTCCACCCCGGGCTGGGACAACAGTGACATGTGCATGTTCACGGGCGACTTCGAAATGATGGGCCGCCTGAAGCGATCCCACTTCGAAGCCGCGCAGAAGCTGAAGGTACGCCGCATCGTCATGGGCGAATGCGGTCACGCCTTCCGCTCCGTGTATGACGTGGGCAACCGCTGGCTCGGATGGAAAAACCACCCGATTCCCATCGTCCACTCCGTGGAATACTTCTGGGAGCTCTTCAACGAAGGCAAGATCAAGCTCACCGGCAAGTACGAGGAACCGGTCACCATCCATGACCCATGCAACATCATCCGCGGACGCGGCCTCATGGACAAGCTGCGCGAGGTCACGCACCATCTGTGCTCCGAGGTGATCGAAATGTCGCCCACCCGCGAGCACAACTACTGCTGCGCAGCCGGCGGCGGTGTCATCAACTGCGGGCCGCCCTTCAAGGGGGTCCGGCTTGAAGGCAACAGGATCAAGGCCGACCAGCTCAGGGCAACCGGCGTGAAGACCGTTGTGGCCCCCTGCCACAACTGCCACGGCGGCCTCGAAGACATCATCCACCACTATCAGCTCGGCATCCAGACCAAGTTCCTCGGGGACCTGATCTACGAACTGATGGAAAAACCCGAGCTCGAGTAGCGCGAAGGAGAACACCATGAAACTGCGTGTACATGGCCTGCTCGCCCTGTCTGGGCTCCTGCTGCTTGCCGTATTCTGGCTGGGACCGGCCCCCGTCTCGGCACAGGAGGACATGGTGCAGCTGCGCCCGGAAGCCCTGCAACCGGCGACGCGTCCCGCTGCGCTCTTCAAGCACGACGAACACAACGAAAAGGCTCATCTGGAAGACCAGTGCATTGTCTGCCACCACAGCGGCGCCGACGGCGTGCTCGTGGCGGACGAAACATCGGAAGGCACCCCCTGTGCCGACTGTCACACCGTGGAAAAGGGCAAGAAGCAGACCGCACTGCGGCAGGCGTACCACCGACGCTGCATGAACTGCCACAAGGCCAAGGGACGCGGTCCCACGCACTGCAGCGGTTGCCACGACAAACGCCATCCATAGGCACAAACGGCAGGCATGCACCATGGAAACGGTACTCATCACGCACAACGGCACTCTCCACCGAGACGACGGGAGATCCTCCCGCGCCCCCGGAAACGAGATGCAGGACATCCTTGCCTGCCTCTCGGACAGGGCCCGGCTGGATGCGGACTTCAGCCTGCGCTCCTTTTTTGCGCTGGTTGCCCGCCATCCGGAGATCAAGCGCATGAGCCCCTTCCTTGTCACGGCGGAACATGATGCCGCGGCCTGTCCCGAACAGGGATGCACCACGCCGGATTTCACGGAACTGGTCTTCGCCAAGACCGTGGAACTGACCGGAGCACCCGGTGAGCCGGAAATGAACGTCTTCACCACCTTTCGCGGCGTCCTGCCCGATGGGGACACCCCTGCGAAAACCGGTGAAATCCGTTTCCACAGGCTCGATGCACTGCTCGACATGCCCGTCCGTCTCGGAAGACTGCGCCACGTGGTCTTTGGCGACCGGACAAGCATGCTGGAGTGTGACACAACGTTCTCACTCTTTGAAATAATTGAAGGAATCGCATGGGAGCTCGGTTTCCAGGGTGGTTCCCAACAATGCAGCCTCAGGAGGTAGCGTATGTTCAAGAAGATCCTTTTCGCTACATCGGCTTCCCCGGCATGTGACAACGCCGCCAAGGTGGCTTTCGACCTTGCCAAGCGCAACAACGCAAAACTGTATCTGTTCCACGTGCTGGGCGTTCCCAGCCGGGGATTCAGCACCACCGTGCGCGACCTTCGTTCCGGCGAGGACGAAGATGTCGATGCCGATTACAGAGCCTGGGTGGAGGAGGAAGTCCGCACCACCTATGCCGAACAGCTGGAAAACTACGGCGACAACGTCACCCTGCAGCTTGCCGTGGGCATGCCCTCCACGGAAATCCTGCGCTTCGCCCGCAAGGAAGGCGTGGACCTCATCGTAATGGGTGCCAACACCCGTGACGACGATCCCGAATCCGCCCGGGCCCGTTCCATCGTGGGACGAACCATGGAAAAGGTGGCGCGTCTTGCCAAGACGCCCGTTCTCATTGTCAACCGTCCCTGCACCACCTGCTGGAACCTCTTCTCCAACATCGTGTACTGCACGGACTTCTCCAAGGCGGCGGATCAGGCCTTCCGGTTTGCCAACACCACGGCCCAGAAGATCGGAGCCAAGCTCTACATCTTCCATGCCTTCGACATCACCAGCGCCAAACTGGGGGTCTTTCCCGGTCAGGCCGACATCGAACGGCACATTGAAAAAGCCCACGAGAAGATCAAGGAACGCTACATCTCGCAGATGGGCGACTATGACAACTACGCCGTGGAAATCTGGGAAGGCACTCCCTACGTGGAAATCCTGAAGTTCGCCCGGGAAAAGCAGGCGGACCTCATCATCATGGCCCACCACACCAGAGATGTGGAACCGGAAGAAGCGGCCATAGGGTCAACCGTGGAACAGGTGGTTGTCCGGTCCGCCTGTCCCGTTGCCAGCGTGACGCGCGCATAGCGCCCATTCCACCTCAAAACCGGAGGTGCTCATGGGTGGGCCTTGCATTCTGGTAGTGGACGATGAACTCAGCTTCCGGCTCTTTCTGAAAACCCTGTTCGAAACGGGTGGCTATCAGGTCGTGGCCGCCCGGAACGGCACGGAAGGTCTGGAAAAGGCCCGCACCAAACGTCCCGCATGCATTGTCCTTGATGTGATGATGCCGGAACGTGGTGGACTGGAGATGTACAAGGGGCTCAAGACGACCCCCGACCTGCGGGACATCCCCGTGGTGATGCTCTCCGCAGTGGCCGCCAAGGGATTCGCCCATGCGTTGCAGATGATAGGACTCGCGGAGGGAGAGTTGCCTCCACCGGAGGCATACGTGGAAAAACCTCCCAGACCGGGTCCCCTGCTGGAAGTTGTCCGCGGGTTGATAGACCAGCCCTCGACAGCATAATGTACACGAACGAGCCAAGGAAACACCAAGGAGTGTAGCAATGCCGCACAAGATCCTTGTCATAGACGACGATCCGTACATCGTGAAATATCTCGTGGATATCCTCAGCGATAACGGATACGCCACCTGCTCCGCCTCGGACGGAGCGGAGGGAATAGAACTCCTGAAGAAGGAAAAGCCGGACCTGGTCACGTTGGACCTTGAGATGCCCAACGAGTGGGGCCCGCGATTCTATCGCAAGATGACAAAGGAGCCGGAGTTCAAGGAAATGCCGGTCATCGTCATCAGCGGTCTTTCAGGCATCCATCTGGCAATCCGCAATGCCGTTGCCTCATTGAAAAAACCGTTCGATCCCAATCAGTTGTTGGAAATAATCAGGGACACCCTGAACAACAAGGACGGCTCGGGCAAGGCCTTGCAGGACGACTAGCCTGCCATGTGCCGTCATCCGCCCCGAAGCACGGATGACGCTGACTGCAATCCATTCGGGCGTCGCCGCCTGCGGCGGCGCCCGATTCATCCCCCTTGCCCGTTTCCCACAAAACAGGTAGGGTATCAACTATCCGTACTCACATATTTTTTGCCCAAAAATCCATCTGTTCTGCACCTGCCACCGCTCGGTGATCATCACGGGAGGTTTCATGCGCCACACCATTCTGCTTGTTGATGATGAAGACGGCATCCGAACCGTTCTGGGCCTTTCACTGGCAGACATGGGCTACACGGTGCATACCGCAGCCAGCGGCGAGGAAGCCCTGCGCATGTTCGACAGGGTGCACCCCCACATCGTGCTCACGGACATCAAGATGCCCGGCGTGAGCGGCATTGAACTCCTTGAACGCATCAAGAAGCAGGCGCCGGAGACCGAGGTGATCATGATCACCGGACACGGTGACATGGAGCTGGCCATTCAGAGCATCAAGAAGGACGCCACCGACTTCATCACCAAGCCCATCAACGACGATGTCCTGGACATTGCACTGGGACGGGCCCATGAACGCATCACCATGCGGGCGAGCCTTAGGCAGCATACCGAGAATCTCGAACAGATGGTCGAGGAACAGGCCGCCCGGCTCATCGAACAGGAACGCCAGCTGGCGGCCCTGCAGGTGGCCGAAGGATTTGCGGACGGCATGCGCGCCCTGTGCAACTCCATTGACGGCGCCGAGGGAATGTTCAACCAGCTGCCCTGCTTCGTTGCCGTGCACAACGCCAAGATGGAGATCATTGCCTCCAACCCGCTGTACAAGGAGCGGCTGGCCTCGGGCATCGGCGCCCGCAGCTGGGATGTCTACCCCTACTGCAACGGCACCGGAGAGGACGCCTGCCCGGTCCGCAGGGTCATCGAGACAGGCGAAGGACAACGCTGTCAGGAGTTCGTACGGGACAAGGACGGCCACGACATTCCGGTCATCGTGAACGCGGCCCCCATCCTGGACAACAACGGAGAGATCGAGCTGGTGCTGGAAATTGCCGCCGACATCACGGAAGTGAAACGGCTGCAGGAAGAGCTGCGCCTCTCCCGCCACCGCTACCAGCAGCTGTTCGAGGAATCCCCCTGCTACATCAGCGTGCAGGACCGCAACCTCAAAATCATGGCCAGCAACCGCCTCTTCCGTGACGACTTTGACGAAAGTGCGGGCTGCTTCTGCCACGAGGTTTACGCCCACCGCACCACTCCCTGCACGGGATGCCCGGTCATCAAGACCTTTGAGGACGGCCTGACGCACCAGTTTGAAACAGTGGTCACCTCCCGCCGGGGCGAACAGCGCAACGTGCTGGTCTGGACGGCCCCCATCAGGGACGCCAACGGGACCATCACAGAGGTCATGGAAATGTCCACGGACATCACCCAGTTGCGCACCCTGCAGGACAGGCTCTCCAATCTCGGCCTTCTGCTCGGCTCCACCGCACATGGCATCAAGGGGTTGCTCACCGCACTGGACGGTGGCGTGTACCGGCTGGGAAGCGGCATCGACAAGAACAATGCCGACCGCGTCCGGGACAGCTATCAGGATATCCGCCACCTTGTGGAACGACTCCGCAAGATGGTGCTGGACATCCTCTACTACGCCAAGAAGCGGGAATTGCAGTGGGAAGTGGTGGTGACATCACGCCTGACAGAAGAGATTGCCGGTCTGGTCGCCCCCAAGGCGCGGGACGCCGGCGTGGAGTTTTCGCTGCACATCGCCCCGGATGCAGGCACCTTTGAAGCGGATGCCGGAGCTTTTTCCGCCGCCATGGTCAATATTCTCGAGAACGCCGTGGATGCCTGCGCCGCCTCGCGCAAGCGCGAGCAGGGCACGGTGGCGTTCCATGTACGCCCCTTCGACAACGAGGTGGAATTCAGCGTACAGGATAACGGAGTGGGCATGGACCGGGAAACCCGGGAAAAGCTGTTCACCCTCTTCTTCTCGTCCAAGGGAGCATCGGGCACGGGGATCGGCCTTTTCGTGGCCAATCAGGTGGTGCAGCAGCACGGCGGCCGCATCAGCGTCACGTCGGAATCGGGAGAAGGCAGCACCTTCACCATCACCATGCCCCGCCGCCTGTCCGAAGAAGCCAAGAAGGGGACCGAACTGGCAGGCATCGATCTTGTGCCCAATGGCTGATCACGCCCACCCGTCGGCCCCCTGCCCGAAACAATGACCGGTCTTCCCGGTTCCGTACTCTCCGTTACGCCCCTTCGCTCTTCAGGGCATGCACCAGCTCGGCAAGCTCACCAAGCTGATCGGCCAGGGAGTTCAGCGCTTCCGTGCTTTCCGCTATCCCCTGCGAAGTCTGCACGGTAATCTGGTTGATTTCGTCCACGGCGCGATTGATTTCCTCGGACGTTGCCGCCTGCTCTTCCGCAGCCACTGCAATACCGTGCACCCGCACTGCCGAGCCTTCCACGCCCGACACGATTTCGACGAGCACCTCGCTGGACTGGTTTGCCAATTCGACTGCCCTGTTCAGATCCCGCATGGCCTTTTGCATGGAAGTGACATTCAGCTTGGCGACATCCTGGATGGCATGAATGGCGCTGCCCACTTCCTTGGTGGCCGTCATGGTCTTTTCAGCCAGCTTGCGCACCTCGTCTGCAACCACGGCAAATCCGCGTCCGGCCTCTCCGGCCCGGGCCGCTTCGATGGCCGCATTGAGAGCCAACAGGTTGGTCTGATCCGCGATGTCGGTGATGACCCCCATGATGCGGCCTATGGATTCGGCCTGATTGCCCAGTTCATTCATCTGGGCCTGCAATTCCTCGGTCTGCTGCTGTGTGGTCCGTATGGCCGTGATGGAGTTTTCCACCACCGCAGCGCCCTCGCTGGCCTTGACCTTGGCCTCCTCGCCTGCGGACGCCGCCTCGCTTGAGTTGCGGGCCACCTCCAGCACCGTGGCGTTCATTTCCTCAATGGCAGTGGCGGTTCCGGCAATGCGCTCGGCCTGCTGCTCCGTCCCGCGCTGAATTTCGTCGGCCTGACGCGACATCTGCTCCGCAGCCACGGACACCCTGGCCACGATATCCTCAAGACGCACCGCCGCCTGATGCATGCCGTCCGCCTTGGCCCGTTCGGCCATACGCGTGGCCGCCTCGGCCGTCTTGACCGCCTCGGCCGCCTGTGTGGCCTTGTCCTGGGCAATGCGGGTCTGCTCAGCCACCTCGCTCATGGTGCGGTTCAGCTGCACCACCATGTCGCGGAAGGCCTGTGCCAGCATCCCGTTTTCATCCTTCTGCTCCACATCAAGCGTTGCCTGCATGTTGCCGCCGGCAATCTTCTGTGCAAAGCCGACCATCTTGTGCAGGGGGACGCTGATGTTGCGGGCGACCATGATGGTGATGAATGCGCCCAGCAACAGACTGCCGCAGGTAATGCCAAGCAGCGTGTAGGTCAGCTGATGGAATGTCTCCTTGGACCGCGCCGCCTTGTCCGCGGCCTGCTTGTTTACCAGTTCGGTCAGCGTGTTGATGTTCTCGCGCATCGTGTCGAAGAGTTCCTTGGCCTGCCCGAGGGAAAGCTCCTGAGCCTCTTTCTTGCTGCCCGCATTGATCAATTCCAGCACTTTTGCGGAAACCGGCTCCCATTTTTTTCGGTCCGCAAAATACCCATCCACATATTTCTTGGTCTCCGGCGTGGCAATAAGGTCATAGAATTTGCCTATGCGAGTGTCAGCCTGCCCGATATTCTCGGTATAGTCCTTCATCTGTGCGGTAAAGATCTCGGTCCCCGGCGTGGAAAAACACATGCTCCGCTCCGCAATGGCTGCCTGATGCAGATCCCGGTCGGCCTCCAGAAGGTAGCTGGCCCCCTTAGAATCCACCGTGAACACACTTTCCAGCTGGCTTTCAAGATAACTTGAGCTGTAATAGGCTATTCCGGCCATACAGCACAGCAACACCAGGTTGGTGACCAATACGATGGCAAGCTTTGTGACGATCTTCATGCGGCTCAGCATTGTGACATTTCTCCATGATAAAAATATCCCCCAAAGCACCTATCGCCACAATACCAAATAGCATTACCTCAGACAATACAAACACGCTTTTTCTATGGGAAAGACGACATTTTGAGTGATCAAACAACACCATTTTGTCACATGCCACCATAAAACTACAACATGCATGACGCACACAGGATATAAAAACACATAATATTTCGTGGAAATGCCACTGAAACATGGCTGAGAGCTCACTCCGAACAGGAGCACACAGTGGCGCCATTATTGCGCTCTGCGCAACGGCAACCGCAGCATGGCCCGCACGCCCCCCTGAATGCCGTTCTCGAGCACAAGCTCCCCGCCCATCTCCCGTGCGGCCTTGCGGGTGGCCATGAGCCCGAACCCGGTACCCCGGGCCTTGGTGGTGAACATGCCGTCATCAATACTGGCAAACACCTCATCACTGAGACCGCGCCCGTTATCCTCCACCACATAACACACCATGCTGGGAGTGCATTCGGTGTGCAGGATCACCCGTCCATCGCCGTGATCGAGACGGCCAGCCTGAATGGCTTCCTCCACCGCCTCAACGGCATTGGTGGCCAGATTCATGATGCATGCGTGCACCGCTTCCGGGTCGAGCATGGCTTCAGGTTGCCGCGCCGAAGCATGCATAAGCATGCCTCCGGCCTCGCGCATTCTCGATCCAAGGAGCTCGGCCACCTCCCGCACGGGCTGGTCCGGGTCCATGGGGCGCAGATTGATCTGCATGGGGCGGGAGAGTTGCAGCATGTTCATGGTGAGATCACGGACGCGGGTGACATCGCGCTTGACCATGCCCCACCCCTGCTCCAGATACTCCCGCTTGTTCAGCTCCAGCCCCTTTTCCAGAACAAAAAGGGCTCCCTCCAGGCCACCCGCGATATTCTTGATGGCATGGGCCATGCCCGCCACGGTTTCCCCCATGGTCGCCAGCCGTTCTGCCTGCAGCAGTTCCCGGGTACGCTGCTCCACAAGCTGTTCAAGATGCTCGGTGTGCCGACGCACGGTCTCGCGCAGCATCACGCGCTCCATCGAGCGCTGCAGGGCAAATTCCAGCAGTTCGGCATTGATGGGTTTGGTGAGGAAGTCCCCGGCCCCGAACCGCAGGCTCCTGATGGCCAACTCCATGTCGGCATGCCCCGTGGCCATGATGACCTCCGTTGCGGGCAGCATGGTCCGGATATGCTCCAACAGGGCTATACCGTCCATTCCCGGCATGCGGATATCCGTAATGACAATGGAGACGGGAGAAGCACGCAAGTGGCCCAGCGCATCCTCGCCGGAGAGCGCCGTGCGGACGTCATACCCCATGTCTGCGATAAGCGCTCCGAGGACGGAAAGAATGCCGGGTTCATCATCCACAAGCAGCACGGTACGCCCCTCGGCAGCGCCCTCCGCCTCTGGGCGCTCACAGTCCGCTGTTCCGGAAGGCTTGGTCTCATCCGGTGTTTCGCGCATACTCCCTCACACTGGTTCCAATCGATCCCTGCTGTCCCCCTGCCCTTTCCCCCATTCGCCTGTGACAGGCAATGGGGCCAAGGACACGCCTATACCTCTGACCTCTCCCGGCTCTCTCCACTCACTGGGGAAACCGGACCTGCCATCGAGGTGGACGGAAAACGCAGAGTAAATCTGGCGCCTCCTTCCGGAGCGTTTTCCGCCACGATGCTTCCGCCAAAATCGTGTACCAGCCCGTAACTGATGGAAAGCCCCAGCCCGGTTCCCTTGCCCACCTTCTTGGTGGTGAAGAACGGCTCAAAAACCTTGTGCTGTAACGATTTCGGGATACCCGTACCGGAATCCTCGATAATGACGAACACTTCGCGCCCCCGGGTACGGGTGGTCAGGCTGATGCGCCGCGGCGCCTCGGGCGCATTCTTGCAACGCTCCTCTATGGCATCACGGGCATTGATGAGCAGGTTCATGAACACCTGCTCCAGCCGGTTGGGCATGGCAAGTATGGGCGGCAACGCCTCATCCAGCGCCCAGACAACCTCTATTTCCCGCAGGGTAAGCTGCCGCAGGAAGAAGGCCGAGGCTGCCTGCAACACCCCGTTCACATCCACCCGCTCAAGGGACAGATCGGACTGACGCCCGAACTCCCGCATATGGTTGATGATCTGGCTTGCACGATCCACATGGGCATCCACCTCGGACGCCATGGTCTGCAGCACGTCCGGCGATATGGACTCCTCCCGCCGGATCTTGCGCATGATGAAACTGCTGGCCGTCTTGATAACCGTTAGCGGCTGATTCAGCTCATGCGCCACGCCCGTGGCCATCTCCCCGAGGGTAGCCATCTTGCTGGCCTGAATCAGCTTGCGCTCGGTATCCAGCCGTTCGGTAATGTCATTGGTGGTTACCAGCAGGATCTGCCGTTCATGGTACTCCGCAGGCGAGAGCATGATATCCACATAGAACGGGCTGCCGTCACTGCGGAAATTCCGCGCCCTGTTCAACACCGTGAACGCACGCAACTGCGAGGCATACCGGTCATGTTCTTCGGGAGAGAAGACGGACAGGAACGAGGCCCCGCGCACCTGCGCCCGCTCCACCCCGTACACTTCTTCGGCCGTGCTGTTGCAGTCGATGATCTCCAGCGACTGGGCGTCGAGCACGAACACGGAGTTGGGGATGTTGTCGAAGATGGCGTGGTACTTCTGTTCTGAACGACGCAGACGCTCCTCGATCTCACGACGGGCCGAAATGTCCACACTCATCTCCATGGCCGCCACCACCTCTCCGCGGTCATCAAACACCGGCGAGGTATGCACCAGCCAATAGGCCCGCGTGCCGTCCGGATTCACACGGCTTTCTTCGGAGCAATGCGCCACTCCCGTGGCAAAGGTCTTTTCCACCGGACAGTTGGGGCACTTGTCTGTGCGCCCCTTGTACGCCTCATAGCAGTGAATGCCCGAGGCCGGATTGAATCGGTCCGCGAACTCCCGGTTGTACTGGATAAGCTTGTAATCCCTGTCCTGCACGGTGATGCTGCAGGGCACCTGCTCAAACAGATGCTGGTATTCCTTGCGCTGACGTTCCAGCGCCTCGCGCTTCTCCGCAATCTCCTGCTGCATGCGGGAAAGGGCCATGGCCAGTTCGCCCATTTCGCCAAGCCCCCACAACCTGTCCAGATCAACGGATTCCCCCTTGCCGATGCGCTTGGCGGAATCGATGAGCATGGACACTGGAGCGGTGATGAACCGACGCAGCAACATATAGATCAATCCGGAAGCCAGCAGGAACAACGAGGCGGTCAGCAACAGGATGCGGTTCTGGAATCCCAGTATCTCCTGCTCCGAAGAGTCCGCCCGCAGCACCACGTCCAGGGCGCCCAGCACCTTCTTGTCCGGTTCATGGGCATGGCACACGTCGTCGGCACACCCCGGCTCATTCATGATGGGCATGAGGCTTCCCAGACGCGGAGCCCCGGCAGCATTGTCGAAGCGCCGGATGCGCTCGTCCATGGTCAACGAGGTTTTCGGCACATCCGTCACATGGCAGGCATGACAGGCCGTGTTCCTGATATCCGTCTTCGTATCTATTTCTTCGGGATGATTGGAAAACTTTATCTCACCCGCCTTGTTGTAGATGCGGATGGAGACGATGTCCGGATGCCTGGCCACATCGCTGATGATCTGATCCAGTTCATGCCGCGCGTTCCCCATCATGGCATACCGTGTTCCCAGCAGGATGGTGTGCCCCATTCTGTCCGCTCCCGCGCTCAGCTCCTTGAGGGCGTGCGTATGCTGGTAACGGATGCTCAGCCAGGCATGAATTCCCAGACAGGCAAACAGGGTGATACCCGTTATGGCAAAGATGCGTAGCGCCAGCGTGGCGCGTGGATGTCGAAAGATGCTGACCACAGGCACCTCGTGCAGAAAACCGAAAAGATCAGCCATGTCGGCGGGCCGGCGGGACGCCGGAATCGGCTACAAAAAGTCCTCCAGCCCTGTCAGGGTCACATCCTCCAGCGAGCACTTGGCCGCGACCGGGAGCTCTCGCTTGAATTCCGGATGCTCCGTCAGGGTACGGACACAATAGTCACCAAACTTCACGCCCTTTTCCGCATAGTTGACCAGTTCGCCAAAACAGAACTTGTCCAGATGGGAATACATGGCAAGACTCGCTTCCTTCCAGAGCAGGCGGGTCAGGCAACCGGGAGCATGCGTACAGGATATGGCGTCCTTGCCGCACCCGACGAGATCGGTCCCCCCCTCCAGCAGCCGCACAACTTCCCCCACGGTGATGCCTGCAGGGTCCACGGCCATCATGTGCCCCCCGTTGGGGCCACGGCGGGTCTTGATGTATCCGCCGTTCTTCAACTGTCGTGCGATCTTTTCGAGATACTTCTGCGAAATGCCGAGCCGTCTGGCGGAATCCCGCATCAGGACAGGTTCCTCCTGCCCGTACACGGCAATATCCAGCAACAACCTGGTTCCATACCGGCTGTTCGTGAGCAGTCGCATAGCCACTACACCCCTTTGCTGATTTGCAACGATTGTTCTGCCGCCCCAAGCCAAGGCCTGCGGACGGCGTTACTTCCATGCATATGACACCCCTGCCTCAGTATGGAAGCACTTACTGACCATTTTCGCCTAGTATAGCACACAATATCCTACCTGTGTAGTAGGAACAGAGGGAAATATGGCAGGAACCCGACAGGTAGACAACGCCGACACCACCAGGACGGCATTAGCGTGGTGATAATCTGCAGACAGGCGGGGCGGTATCATTGCCCGCATCGGGACGTCTGCTAGGATGTCCGATGAGTCCAACAAATCGTCCCGGAGGCAACCATGAAGACGCATTGTGCATCCAAAGGCCCGTGTAACGGCTGTGCCTTTCACCTGGAAGGGTGCAAATTCGGCCTTTCCCATCAACCACAGGGCATGTGCATGGAATTCGTGCCGCTCTGCCTGAACTGCCAGTACCCATCCATCTTCTGCGCAACCTGCTCCATGCGCCGGTACAGCAATCTCAAGCCGCTCCCCAGAGAAATTCCCCAGCTTTCCCGCCACAATTACGCCTGTCGCTGGTAGGCACCGTTTCCCGGAAAATGCGAAAGGTCCGCCCCGTTGCCGGAGGCGGACCTTTTGCGCATTGTGCAATGGTAGTTAGTAGGCCAGCAGACCTTCGATATCCTGTTGAATGCTCTCGATGAACTTGCTTGCCAGTTGGCGCCGTTCATCGGAAAGCTCCGTCCACTGCTGTGCCACATTCATGGTGCACCTCGCGTCTGACTCGACATCGATATACACCATGCCGTTTTCACCAACCTCAACTTCGATGCGCTCTCCGTTCGGTTTGGTAAGCACGACTTCCACCCTGCCCAAAGAAGTAGACTTGCCCATTAGTCATCTCCTTACAGGAAGAAGGTTTACGAAATACATTCGCCGGAAACCTCGCGCACACTATCACAGGATTAAAAACCTGCAACATCACAATCGTTTGCCCACGATGCTTGTGAAACGCAGCACGAAGATGCAACCGTCTATACTTATTTCGTTTTCAATGTTTCCCCTACAGAAACTGGACCTTTCTAGTCCAAAACTTTCCTTTTGTGAAAGTTTTTTTTTGGCCTAACACACTGATTGCCCATACAATCATCACCATAAAAATGCGGAAGGCCGCCCACCCGGGACGGCCTTCCTTGAGAATGGGCGGTATTGACGGCTTTAGGAGCCGTTTTCCTCATCTTCCTTCGAATCCCCCTTTGCCTTGCCAAAATCGCGTAACCCTTCGGCAAGGGTCTGCAACTTGGCATCGACAAGGGCGTTTATGGTGCCTTCAGGATAGTGGCCTTCCCCGTTGCGCTCGCCTCCCGGAATGCCGGTAAGCAGCTCGATGCCCTCGTTGATGTGGGCCACGGACCAGACGTGGAAGCGCCCGGCCTTGACGGCGTCGACCACCTCGTCCTTGAGCATCAGGTCCTTGACGTTGGAGCGGGGAATCATCACGCCCTGCTGGCCGGTCAGCCCTCTGTTTTCGCAGACCTTGAAGTAGCCCTCGATCTTCTCGTTCACGCCGCCGATGGGCTGAACCTCGCCACGCTGGTTCACCGAACCGGTGACCGCAATCCCCTGCCGGATGGGCCGTTCCGCAAGGCTGGAAAGCAGTGCGTACAGCTCGGTGGAGGAAGCGGAGTCGCCGTCTATGCCGCCATAGGACTGCTCAAAGGCAATGGATGCGGCAAGGGTCAACGGCCTGTTCTGGGCAAAGTTCTTGCGCAGGAAGCCGCTGAGGATAAGCATGCCCTTGTTGTGCGTGGAGCCGGACATGTCCGCCTCACGCTCTATGTTGATGATCCCTTCCTTGCCTATGGATGTTGCACAGGTGATGCGCGAGGGCTTGCCGAAGGCGTAGTCACCCATGGAGTAGACGGCAAGACCGTTGATCTGGCCGATCTCCTCGCCTTCGGTATCAATGAAGACACTGCCCCGGTCGATCATCTCCTGCAGCTTGTCCTCCATCTGGTTGCTGCGGTAGATGCGGGCCTCGTTGGCCCGGCGCACATGGTCGCCGCCCACCGCAGTCTCCCCTGCCTCTCCGGCCAGATAGCTTGCCTCTTCCATGATGTCGCACAGGATGGGGAAGGCCGTGGATATCTTCTCCTGCCGTCCGGAGATGCGCACCCCGTGCTCAAGCAGCGCCGCCACGGCATCAGCCTTGAAGGGGCGCAGCTCCCTGTCGTCCGCAAAGGTCTTGATGAGCCGGCTCACCTCATGGATGGAATCGTCGGTGCGGGGCATGCTGGAATCGAAATCCGCCCGCACCTTGAAGATCTTCTCCACATCCTCGTCGTAATTCTTGAGCATGTAGTAAAGCTGCGGCGTGGCCAGCACCACGACCTTGACCTCCATGGCGATGGGTTCCGGCTTCAGGGACGTGGTGGTCATGAGGTAATAGGGATCGAAGGTCTGGATCTCAATCTCGGAAGTCTTCAGCGCCCGCTTGAGCGTCTGCCACACCCCGGGCTCCATGATGGCGTCCATGAGGTTGATGACCAGATACCCGCCGTTGCCCTTGATGAAGGAACCGGCATTGATCTTCATGTAGTCCGTGCGCCACAGACCGTTGCGGTCCATAACCCGTTCAACAGAGCCAAAGAGATTGCGATAGGTGGGGTGCGATTCGATGATCACGGGCGGCCCCTCGTTCTCGCTGTTATCCACCAGCAGATTCACCCCGTACGGATGCAGTACGGCTTCTGCCGAAGCCCCGGGGAACGTCATGCCCATGGGCCCCTGCTGGGGTTGCCCGATGGCCTTGATGGCATCAAGATTCTCGCCCATGTCCTCAAGCAGGGCCTCCACGTGCTGGGAAACCTTTTCGACATCCCGCCATCCGTTCAGAAGCGGCTGGGCCAGTTCCCGGGCGATGTTCATGAACATCAAACGGTCCACTTCCTCGCTCTTGCGCTTCACTTCCTTCTGCAGGGTGCGCACCTCAAGAAATATGGCGTCTATATCTTCCTTCAGTTCCTTGTATTTTTCCTGCAGCTGCTCGAACTCGTCCTTGGGGAAACGCCCCTTCTCAACCAGCTCCTCAACCTTGAGCAGATGCACCGGCTCTCCGTCGATAACCGGCACGATGTCGGGCCGCTGCACCTGCCCCATCTGCATGTTCACCATCACGAATCCGGCGTCCTTGACCCGCTCCTCGAGCCCCTTGAAGAATTCGCGGGTCTTCTTGTCGTGTTCCTCGATCAGGGCGTTCTTGCTGTGGATGTACTCCTGGCTTTCGAAAAGCTGGGGCACCTCCCGCTTGATGTTCTCGAGAAACTTGTCCACGGCGGCCTTGAACTTCACCCCGTTGCCCGCCACAAACCGCAGCAGAACGGGTTCTTCCGGCGTCTTGAAGCTGTTCACATAGCAGATGTCATCCGGGGTCTCCTGCTTGCGGGTAATGTTTTCCAGCAGGCGCTTGACCACGGCCAGCTTGCCGACATTGGATGGCCCCACCACGAAGATGTTGTAGCCCTTGGCCTCCATGGCCATGCCGAACCTGAATGCCTCTACCCCGCGCTCCTGACCTATGATGTCCAGCTGGGGCTGCAGGTCATCGGTGGTTGCGAAACCGAGCGTTGCAGGGTCCATCTTCCAGCGCAGGCTTTCCACGGGAACTTTCGCAGTCTCATGTATGGTCGTCATACCGTCCTCCTCGCTGGCTTATCGTTTCCGGATAATCGTTATGGGGATGCGGCGAGGTGCCTCCCGCGTGCATTTGGGCATGGTAATGATCAGGCACTCTCCGTCAAACGATGCCGTCACATCCTTGGTGCGTACCCGGCACGGCAGGGTAAAACGCTGCTCAAAAACGCCTGATTGCGTTCCAAGGGTGCAGGATTCCTGGTGCTTGCAACTGATGACGAGATGACTCTCCTCCACCTCGATGAGCATGTTCTCCGGGTTCATCCCGGCCAGATGCGCCTCCACGATGACGCTGTCGGGAGTATCCTGCATGGTCATGTCCGGGTCCACCAGCGGCTGGCAGACGGAAGGCAGGCCAAAATCGGAACAGAGCTGGTCGAACATGCGCTCGCTGTCTATTCTGAGCCTGTGCAGCTGCTGACTTTTCCATATCTTCAAGTTGGGCATGTCCCTATCCTCCTGAGCCTGATGCCGGCATGCACGGACCAAACGCGCACACGCCGACAGGGAATTCATAAGTTCTATCCATTTTTACACATTTATTGCGGGAATGGGAACGATCTTTTGGCATTTTTCCATCATTCTCTCCCGCTTCTGCCCAACAAGCTCCTTGACCAACAGCCTACAATGCCTTAACCAAGCCTATCGGCGGGTGTTGCTCGCAACAGTTCTCACCAAGCCTGCCACCCACAGTCCTCGGCAGAACCGCCGACGCTTTCCACATCAGACACGAACGCTTGTAAGGATACGTACAGTATGGATACAATTCCGATTTCCGTTGAAGGTTTCAAAAAACTCGAGCGCGAACTTGAAGCATTGAAGAAGGAGCGCCCCGCCGTCATTCAGGCTATCAAAGAAGCCCGTGAAGAAGGGGACCTTTCGGAAAATGCAGGATACGACGCCGCCCGCGAACGTCAGGGCATGCTTGAGGCACGCATCAACTACATTGAATCGCGCATGCCCAAATTCAATGTCGTGGACATCAACAAACTGAACGGTCCCAAGGCCATCTTCGGTTCCACCGTCACGGTGGAAGATCTCGAAAGCGGCGAACAGAAGGTCTACACCATGCTCGGTCCCGATGAAGCCGACTTCAACAACGGCAGCATCTCCATCCTCTCCCCCGTGGCCAAGGCCCTTCTGGGCAAGGAAGTCGGGGATGAAGTGGTCGTGAATGCGCCCAAGGGACGCATCGAGTACGAAATCATTTCCGTGGAGTTCCGGGGCACCAGCGCCTCTGCATAGCACCACGCCCTTCAATGTGCTTGTCCCACCGGTCGCTGCCCAGGCAGCGGCCGGTGTTTCTTTTGGGCAATAAGAAAGGCGGTCCCGCAAAGAACCGCCTTCCGGATTGCTGAACAATCCACACACTGTGACGCGCAGGCCTAGTCGTTGCGCTCGGTCACCTCGACAAGGTGGAAGCCGAACTGGGTACGGACAGGGCCGTGCACCACGCCCACGGCTTCGTTGAAGCACACATGGTCGAACTCGGGCACCATCTGGCCGGGACGGAACTGGCCAAGATCGCCGCCGCGACGGCCGGAGGGGCACTTGGAGTACTGCTTTGCCACTTCGGCAAAGTCTTCTCCGCCCACGATACGGTCCTTGAGTTCGTTACAGGTTGCTTCAGAATCCACGAGAATGTGACGCGCTTTGGCTGTTGCCATCATGTGCTCCTTGCATTTGGGTTTGTCCGCATAGAATGCCATGGGATTTATTACGTGGCAACCGGTGAACAAGTGCTTTTCGTTCTTGCCTACTGGCGCGATGAAAGATATAGCCCCGTAAACGATTTAGAAACCTTCAACCTTGATATCCTTAAGGAGAACTGGATGGCCGGTTCCGATGACAGCCGCCAGAATGGCGCTGAAGAAAATTTTGAAGCGATGCTGGATGCCTACACTGGCTCCATGGGTGAAAGCCTTAAAGTTGGCGACCGTGTCAAGGGCACAGTCATCAGCATTACCGCCGACAGCGTGTTCGTGGATACGGGCACGAAGGTGGACGGGGTGGCCGAGCGTACCGAGTTTCTGGATGATGCCGGCGAACTGACCATCAAGGACGGCGACGAGGTCGAACTCTACGTCATGGCTGCAAACGCACAGGAAATCCGTCTGTCCAAGGCTCTTTCCGGTTTCGGCGGCGCTGCCATCCTTGAAGACGCCTTCAAGGCCCAGTTGCCCGTGGAAGGCCGCGTCATTGCCACCCGCAAGGGCGGGTACGATGTCGAGGTGCTCAAGCGCCGCGCCTTCTGCCCCGTCAGCCAGATCGATTCGCGCTTTGTGGAAGACGCCGAAGCCTACGTGGGCCAGACCTTCCAGTTCCAGATCATCAAGTTCGAGCAGCACGGCCGCAACGTCGTGGTATCCCGCCGCGTGCTTCTGGAAAAGGAAAACGAGGCCAAGCGCGCAGAATTCCTTGCCGAAGTGAAGGAAGGCAGCGTGGTGGACGCCAAGATCGTGCGTCTTGCTCCCTTTGGCGCCTTTGCCGAAATCGTTCCCGGCGTGGATGGCCTCATCCACGTTTCCGAACTTTCCTGGTCCCGCGTAGCCTCTGCCGACGAAGCCGTCAGCGAAGGCGACGTGGTCCGCGTCAAGGTCCTCTCCATCGAAACCGACAAGAAGGGCCAGCTGCGCATTTCCATGTCTGCCAAGCAGGTCATGGAAAACCCCTGGAGCCGCGTTTCCGATGAGCTCAAGGAAGGCGAAGTCCGTGAAGGCAAGGTCGTACGTCTGACCAACTTCGGGGCCTTTGTGGAAGTGCTGCCCGGCATTGACGGCCTGGTGCACGTTTCCGAAATGTCCTACACCAAGCGCGTCCACAAGCCCGGCGACATGGTTGCCGTGGGCGACAAGGTCATGGTGAAGGTCAAGGGCATCGACCTTGGTGCACAGCGCGTTTCGCTGAGCATGAAGGAAGCCGAAGGCGACCCGTGGTCCGGCGTGGAAGAACAGTTCACCGCAGGCACCACGGTAACCGGCAAGGTCGAATCAAAAACCGAGTTCGGTCTCTTTGTCTCCCTTGCTCCCGGCGTGACCGGCCTGATGCCCAAGTCCAACATGGCAAAGGCTCCCAAGACCGCCAACCTGGACAACGTGAAGCCCGGCGATGAGCTGGAAGTCACCGTGGCCCAGATCCGCTCTGCGGAACGCAAGATCACCCTCGCCCCCGTGGGCGTTGAGACCGCTGAAGACACCTCCTGGAAGGAATACCGCAAGCCCAAGGCCGAGAAGACCACCGTTTCCGGTGACACCTCCGCCTTCAGCAACTCCCTTGGCGCCGCCCTCAAGGACGCGCTCAAGAACAAGTAATCCCTCCCGATTGAACGCCCAGCAAGGCCGGTCCAGCATTTTCATGCGGACCGGCCTTTTTTTTTTGCTCCCCAGCGGTTTACATCCTGTGAAAACAGCCTATTCTGTGTAGGTCGGAAATTCTGCCGTTGCTACCATTTCAAGCAGAATTCTCAAGGAGAACCGTAATGAACCGAATCACCATCAAGTCTCTGGCAACCACGCCCCTGCTGGTGCTGCTCATGGCAGCCACCGCACTGGCTGCCAGTGTTCCGGATTTCACCGCCCTTTCCAAGAAGGCCGGTCCGTCCGTGGTCAACATCAGCACGGAAAAAACCGTGGAGGTCTCTTCCGGCCAGGGATTGCAGGACTTCCTGCGCAATCATCCGAGGGGAACCCCCTTTGATGATTTCTTTGACCAGTTCGACCAGTTCTTCGGCAAGCGCGGTGAACCCCAGCAGCGCAAGGAACGTTCGCTCGGTTCCGGGTTCATCATTTCCGAGGACGGCTACGTGGTGACCAACAACCACGTCATCGAGAACGCGGACGTTATCCGTGTCAACGTGGAAACGGACAAGGACACGTCCGAATCCTTTGATGCCACCCTCATCGGCGCAGACCCGGAAACCGACCTTGCCCTCCTGAAGATCGACACCAAACACGATCTTCCCTACATCGCCTTCGGTGACTCCGATGCGCTGGAAGTGGGCGAATGGGTCATGGCCATCGGCAACCCCTTCGGGCTCGACCATACCGTCACGGCCGGCATCATCAGCGCCAAGGGCCGCAACATCCGCTCCGGTCCGTTTGACAACTACATCCAGACCGACGCCTCCATCAATCCCGGCAACTCCGGCGGCCCGCTCATCAATGCGGACGGCGCGGTCATCGGCATCAACACCGCCATCATCGCCCGCGGTCAGGGCATCGGCTTTGCCATCCCCAGCAACATGGCCAAGCGGGTCATCGAACAACTCAAGACCGACAAGAAGGTCCATCGCGGCTGGATCGGCGTGAACATCAGCAACCTTGACGAAAACACGGCCAAGGCGCTGGGCATGAAGGAAGCCAAGGGCGCGTTCGTTGCCGGCGTCATTCCCGGCCAGCCTGCCGACAAGGCCGGCATCAAGGCCGGTGACGTGATCGTACGGGTGAACAAGACGGATATCACCACCTCCAGCGAGCTCATCAACGCCATTGCCGACCTGCCCCCCGGCGCCAAGGCGCGCCTGAGCATCCTCCGGAACGGCAAGACCCGGAGCATCAACGTCGTGCTCGGCGAGCGCAGTACCGAGGTTGCCAAGAAGGCCGAAGCCCCGGCCACGGAAGCCGCCGTCGACCTGCTCGGCATCAAGCTGCGTCCGGTCACCCCCACGGAAGCCAAGGCCCTCGGCCTGACCACGGTGGAAGGCATCCTCGTTACCGAGGTGGACCAGACCAAGGCCGCTGCCGAAGCGGACATCCGTCCCGGCGACGTGATCCTTCAGGCAAACCTCAAGCCGGTGAACTCGGTGGAGGAATTCCTGAAGATCCTCAAGGAGGAAGGACAGGAACGCGGAGCCATCATGCTGCAGATAAAGCGGCGCGGCATTACCCAGTTCCACTCCATTCCTCTCTCCAAATAGCACAAGACCCCAAAGCGGGCGCACCATGCAAGCATGGTGCGCCCGCTTTTTCCGTTGGCATTCACCGTGTCCGCTGCTACATTCTGCGCCGCGCATACGGATGACATAACGAGTTTTCAGGAGCTGACATGAGCGAGTTGACCCCACGCGAGATCGTCTCGGAACTGGACAAATACATCATCGGCCAGAAGGACGCCAAACGCATGGTGGCTGTCGCCATGCGCAACCGCTGGCGCCGGCAGCAGATAGAACCGGGCCTGCGTGACGAAATCGCCCCCAAGAACATCATCATGATGGGTCCCACCGGCGTGGGCAAGACGGAAATCGCCCGTCGCCTCGCCAAGCTTTCCGGCTCGCCGTTCGTCAAGGTGGAGGCAACCAAGTTCACCGAGGTCGGCTATGTGGGCCGCGACGTGGAATCCATGGTCCGCGACCTTATGGAACTCGGCATTGCCCTCATCCGCGAGGAGGAAACCGAGCGGGTCCGCACCCGGGCAGAAGCCAATGCGGAAGAAAGCCTGCTCGACCTGCTGCTCCCCGGATCCCGCCACACGGCGCCCTCCACCTCGTTCGACGATCCGGCCCCCGCTCCTTCCGGCGACAGCACGCGTGACAAGATGCGCCAGATGTTCCGCCAGGGAAAACTGGACGACCGCGAAGTGGAAATGGAAGTGGAAATGCAGAGCGGCCCGAGCCTTGAGGTCATGACCATTCCGGGCATGGAGGAGATCGGCTCCCAGTTCAAGGACGTGTTCAGCAAGGCCTTTCCGCCCAAGCGCAGAAAACGCCGCATGCGCGTGGGCGACGCCTACGCCATGCTCATAGAGCAGGAAGCCGCCCGGCTCATCGACCATGACAAGGTGTCCGACATGGCCCGCGAACGCGTCGAGCAGACCGGCATCATCTTCATTGACGAGATCGACAAGATCGCCAGCTCGCAGCACAGCGGCAAGAGTTCCGACATCTCCCGCGAGGGCGTGCAGCGCGACCTGCTACCCATTGTTGAGGGCAGCGTGGTCAACACCAAGTACGGCATGGTGCGCACCGACCACATCCTGTTCATCGGCGCGGGCGCCTTCCACTACTCCAAGCCATCGGACCTCATCCCCGAGCTGCAGGGGCGCTTTCCCCTGCGCACCGAACTTTCCGCACTCGGCAGGGACGAATTCCTGCGCATCCTCAAGGAGCCGCGCAACGCCCTGACCGTGCAGTACAAGGCGCTGCTCGCCACGGAAGGTGTGAGCATAGACTTCACCGAGGACGGGCTGGAGGAAATAGCCTCCTTTGCCGAGCTCACCAACCAGGAGACCGAGAATATCGGTGCCCGCCGCCTCTACACCATCATGGAGCGCATCCTTGCGGACATCTCCTTCGAGGCTCCCGACCGGGCGGGCGACACCCTCACCATCGACCGGCCCTTTGTCCAACAGCAACTGGCAGATGTGCGGGAAGACCGCGATCTGAGCAGATACATCCTGTAACAGCACGCCGCTGCAACCATCCCAAGTGGAGCACAAAGCATGGACCAGCACGAAAAAGATACCCTGAAATCGCGAGTCCTCATCGAATCCCTGCCCTACATGCGGCAGTTCCACGGTGAAACCGTCGTCATCAAGTACGGCGGCCACGCCATGAAGGATGAGGCCCTCGGCCGTGCCTTTGCCCTGAACATCGTGCTGCTCAAGTACGTGGGCATCAATCCCATCATTGTTCACGGCGGCGGCCCACAGATCGGCAAGATGCTTGAGGCCCTGAATATCCAGAGCCACTTCCGCGAAGGCCTGCGCGTCACTGACGACGCAACCATGGACGTGGTGGAAATGGTCCTCGTGGGCAAGGTGAACAAGGAAATCGTGAACATGCTCAACCTTGCGGGCTGCAAGGCCGTGGGCCTTTCCGGAAAGGACGGCAGGCTCATCCGCGCACGCAAGATGGAAATGGTTGTCGAAAACTTCAAGCGCACCCCGGAGATCATCGATCTCGGCAAGGTGGGCGAAGTGGTCGGGGTGGAAACCTCCCTGCTCCGCTCCCTGGAACGGGACGGGTATGTTCCGGTCATCGCCCCCGTGGGTGTGGATGACGAAGGTATTACCTACAATATCAACGCCGATGCCGTGGCAGGAGCCGTGGCAGGAGCCCTCAAGGCCAAGCGTCTGCTCCTGCTCACCGATGTGGCTGGCATCCTTGACCAGAACATGAAGCTGCTCTCCACCCTCACCGTCCGCGACATACACGGCCTGTTCGAACAGGGTATTCTCAAGGGCGGCATGATCCCCAAGGTGAAATGCTGCCTTGAGGCTCTGGAGGAAGGCGTGGAAAAGGCCATGATCATAGACGGCCGCGTCGAGAACTCCGTGCTTCTCGAACTCTTCACGGACCGGGGCATCGGCACTCTGATCACCCGCTAGCCCTCTCCGCATAGCTGTTTTTCAGGACGCCTCGTCGCATGTTGCGGCGGGGCGTCTTTCCTGTTTCGCAGAATATCATTCAGCGCCGTATTGAACGTGGTATGCTTCTCTCCCCGTCATTCAGCTATGCCCAAATTCCCGGGAGACTACCATGAGCATCAAAATCCGCCTCATCACGCCTGTCTGCGTTCTTTTTCTCATCATTGTCGCCATGTTTGGCGGAACCCTTCTGGTCACGCAATGGCAGGCCAAGGATGGGCTGGCCATCAACCTTGGCGGACGCCAGCGCATGCTGACGCAGAAGATGGCCAAGGAAACGCTCAGCCACATGGCCTCAAGCGACAAGGTTGCCACGGAGAAGCAGGTCCGGGCCACCATGGCAATCTTCGAAACGTCTCTCAATGCACTGATCAACGGCGGCCCGGCCCCTCTGACACTGGACATGGCCGGCCCCAAGGGCATTCTGCCCGTGCCCACGACCCCGGTGCACGACCAGTTCGTGACCGGTTCCGGCCTGTGGCAGGAATACCGGGGCATGATCGAGAAGGCGCTCAAGGGTGATCAGGAATCGGCCCGCGTTCTGACGGGCTTCAGCGTCAAGGTGCTCGCCGCCATGAACAAGGGCGTGGTGCTGCTGCAGGGCAATGCGGAACGCAACATCCGCATTCTGCTCGGCATACAGGCCTCCTGCCTTGCCGTGGGAACCCTTGCCATGCTGACCATCCTCTACATTCTCTTCAAGCGCATCCTTACCCCGCTGGCGCGATGCGTTAAGACAGCGCGAGAAGTGGCCGAAGGCCGTCTTGGTACTTCCATCTCGGTACGGGGCAATGATGAGCTTTCGTTGCTGGCAGGAGCACTGCAGACCCTGATCAACCAGACCGGACACGTGGTGGCAAGGGTGCAGGGAAGCTCGCGCAGCCTGAATACCAGCATGGAAGAGCTTTCCCGTTCCAGCCAGACCCTCTCCGATGGAGCCACGCGACAGGCGGCAGCCGTGGAAGAGATTTCAGCCTCTGTTGAAGAAATGACAGCCAACATCAAGCAAAACGCGGAGAACACCCGCAAGACGGAACAGATGGCGACGCAGGCGGCGCAGGATGCCGAATCTGGCGGTGAGGCGGTCAACAAGACGGAAACAGCCATGAAGACGATCTCGGAAAAGATCACCATCGTGGAAGAAATCGCACGCCAGACCAACCTTCTGGCGCTCAACGCCGCCATCGAGGCTGCCCGGGCCGGAGAGCACGGCAAGGGCTTTGCCGTGGTGGCCTCGGAAGTCCGCAAGCTGGCGGAACGTTCGGGGTCCGCAGCAGCGGAAATCGGGGCGCTCTCGGCAAGCAGCGTACGGATAGCACAGGAGGCGGGAGCCAAGCTGCGCAGCGTTGTGCCCAGCATCCGGGAGACGGCCGGTCTGGTGCAGGAAATCACCGCGGCCAACAATGAACAGTATGCGGGAGCGGAACAGGTAAACAAGGCCATCCAGCAGCTGGATACCGTGGTGCAGAGCAACGCTTCGGCGTCCGAGGAACTGGCAGCCTCCTCCGTGGAACTGTCCCATCAGGCACGTCAGCTCATGGAGGCCATCAGCTTCTTCTCACTGGAGGACGACGGACCGCTCCAGCCCATGCAGGCCCTCCCCGGTCCGGAAACAGACGATGGCTTCGGGCTCTCCGACGACCAGTACGAGGAGGCGTAACAACGCCCTGCATGGGGAAACCTACCCGGCGTACTGCTTTTTCCATTCATCCAGGAAAAGCACGGCCGTTTCCAGAGAGGAAAGCTGCCCGTGCTGCTGTCGTATTGCCCAGACAACATCCTTGAAGGCCGCATCGGCCGGAAGCCCCAGACGTTCCATGAGCGATGCAAGCTGCGCGCGCAGTTCCGGGGGCAAATCGGCGGGCAGGGTCTCGGTATCATCACGCTCTGCGGGCCATCCGGGACGACGGGCAGCAATGAACTCCACAAGGGTCTGCATGCGCCGGGCGTAGGTGTGGTCGCGCAGTACGCGGGCCTGCGCACGCTGCGCCACCGACCTGCGCGCCTCATCATCATGCAGGTATGTACGAATGAGCTCCTGCAGCTCTTCCATGGAGCCAAAGGTCACCAGTTCATCCGCGGCAAAGAGATCGCCCATCAGTTCCCGCCGGTCCACCAGCTGGAAGGCGCCACAGGCCGCAAGCTCAAAGGTGCGCGGATTAACGAAGTCTCCGCCGCTGACCAATTCCGAGGACCTGACGCTGGAATGCAGGTTCAGGTTGATCCGGGTGGCGTTGTAAATGCGCACGCAATCCTCGGATGAAATGCGGGCGCCCTTGAGCTGGACATGACGCTCCAGCAGGGGCTCCCCGTCCCATTCCGTTCCCCAAATCTTGAAGTCGAGATGCGTGAGCTGACGGAAGGCCACGCGCCGGTTGGGATACCCAGCCCCCAGAAAGGAAACGTCCGCCCCGAACTTGCGCTGTTCCACGGGTGACAGTTCAAGCGGCCGATGCATGGACGGCAGTGCCGCCATGGGCAGATACAGGGCGTTCTCCACCCCAATATCGCGCAGCTCGCTGATGAAGGGCTCGTACTGAATAACGGCAAAGAAATCGTAGAACGGCGCAAACCCGCGCCAGTAGGTAAACAGTCTGAAGTCCTCCACGAACCACATGGCCGTGGCCACGCCATCCTTGCGCAGGCGCTTCAGGGCCTGACGGT
>QKEJ01000112.1 GCA_003252375.1 Halodesulfovibrio sp. | reverse complement strand
TTCTTGTCCTCGATGAAATCGCCGAGGCTCGAATCCTCTTCGTCGCCGATGGGCGTTTCAAGGGAGATGGGCTCCTTGGCAATCTTGAGCACCTTCTTCACCTTGTCGATGGGATAGTCCATGCGTTCCGCGATTTCCTCGGGAGTGGGGTCACGCCCCAGTTCCTGCACGAGGTAGCGGGAGGTGCGGATAAGCTTGTTGATGGTCTCGATCATGTGCACGGGGATACGGATGGTGCGGGCCTGGTCCGCAATGGCGCGGGTAATGGCCTGACGGATCCACCACGTTGCGTAGGTCGAGAACTTGTAGCCGCGCTGGTACTCGAACTTGTCCACGGCCTTCATCAGGCCGATGTTGCCTTCCTGAATAAGGTCCAGGAACTGCAGACCGCGGTTCGTGTACTTCTTGGCGATGCTCACCACGAGGCGCAGGTTGGAACGGATGAGTTCCTGCTTGGCGCGCATGGCGGCGCTGTTGCCACGCTTGATGCGCCAGAGCACCTCTTCCAGATCGCCCACGTTGTGACAGCACTTTTCCTGCAGGCGCTTCAGGATCTCGATCTTGCCGATGATCATTTCCTTGAACGAGAAGAGCTCCTCAACGGTAAGCCCCAGTTCGTCCGCGGCGACCACGGGGTTGATCTCGCGTTCCTCGAGCTTGCCGAAGAGCGCCTGAATGTCCGCCTGCGTCTTGCCCGTGGACAGGATGTAGGCGGAAAGATCGCGCTGGCAGTTGTGCATCTGCCGCACGTAGTCTTCCACGGTTTCAATGATGCGGTCGATGAGCGTCTTTTCCAGCTTGATGTCCCGCAGGCGCAGGACAATCTCTTCCTTGTAGCTGATGATCTCCTTCTGCAGACCGGCCACGCGCTTTTCCAGCGTGCAGCACTCGTCGAGCTTGAGGTAGATCTTCTTGCGCTTCTTGTAGACCGACTTGATTTCATCAAGCAGCTTGATGACGCGCTCGCGCTGGTTCAGCTCGTCTTCGCTGGGGTCGTCTTCCTCAATGGTCTTGACCACATCCTTGAGCTTGATGCGGTTTTCCTTGAGGTCCTCGCCCACGTGCACGAGCTCTTCCACGGCAACGGGCACTTCCACCAGGGCGTACAGAACGTCCTGCTCGCCCATTTCTATCTTCTTGGCAATGACGACTTCGCCGTCACGGTCCAGCAGGGGCACAGCCCCCATCTCCCGCAGGTACATGCGGACAGGGTCCGTGCTGCGGGTGGCGTAATCGGCAGAATCATCATCGTCAGTCAGTTCAATATCGACTTCGCCAGCATCTTCATCCGATTCACTGGGAGTAACGGCAATCGCCTTGCCCTCTTTTTCCGTGTCGACAATGGCAATGTCGAGCTGGTCAAAGATGCCGATGATCTCTTCGATCTGTTCAGGCGTATTGACTTCCGCAGGCAGGGCCTTGTTGACCTCATCAAAGGTCAAGAAGCCGCTCACCTTACCCTTGGCGATAAGTGTCTTGATCTGCTGGATGTCCTTAATATTCCCCATTGGACCTCCCCAAGGATTCGTTTAATACACGAAGAAGTTCCATGTCCGCATCCGGTTCGCCACCCTGTCGTACATGCCGCATGGCGGCCACAAGGGACTGCCCTTGCTGTTGGCGGCGGTTCTTGTCCAGAAACGCGCAGACATCGCGGAGCTCTTCCTGCTCCTTCTCGGCAGGGACGGAATTGACCACCCTGTGCCGTATCCAGAATTCCCTTTCCTTACCGGACAGGTACGTAACGACATCGCCCGTACCGTGTTCCACAACCGCCTCCCACAGCCGTTCTGCCCAGGGGGATTGCAGCAGCTCCCGTCCCCCATGCTCCTCCAGCACCACAAGATGGTGCGGGTAGCGCACGAGAAACAGCAGTACCGTCTCCTCCAGCGGAACGGCCAGCGAAGGCTTGGCTACAGGGGGCTGCGGCATGGACGTGCGCCCGGTTTTCCCGGATTTGCCCATGTATCCGTCACCACCCTTCTTGCCGAATGGTCTGGCTGCCTGCCCCTGTGCAGAGGGGCGTCCCGAAGGGCCGTTGGGTCCACCTGTGGTGCGGCTACGCTCACCGGCGTGCCAGCCCGGACCGTTTTCCATGCCATATCGGGTCTGCGGGGCCTTCCGCGGCGGCACAGCGCTGTTGCGCAGGACCGCCTCATCCAGACCAAGGCCGCCAGCAAGCCGGGAAATATAGAACGACTGCAGTTCCGGCTGCACCAGCGACTCCAAAAACCGTTTCACCCAGTCGAGCACATCACGTGGCGCGTACCGGGAAACGGCATCTATGCAATATTCCACGCCGTCGGGCGCGGTCTGCAACAATTGTTCAAAGGCCTCTGTTCCCTGTTCCTGCAGCAGGCTGTCCACGTCCTCGCCGTCGGGCATGAGGACCACACGGCACTGCATGCCGCGCCCGAGGATCATTTCGCAGCTCTTGAGCGCCGCCTTCCTGCCCGCTTCGTCCCCGTCAAAGATGAGGTCGATGCTGGAGCAGAAGCCGCCAAGCCGCTTCACCTGCTCGGGAGTCAGCGCGGTGCCGAGCACGCCGCAGGCGTTCTCGTACCCGTACTGGTGCAGGGTAAGCACATCCATGTACCCTTCGGTGAGCAACGCGCGCTTCTGGGCGGAAATGGCCCGCCGCGCCTGAAACAGGCCGTACAGATGCTCGCCCTTCTTGTAGATGGGCGTATCGCTGCTGTTGATGTACTTGGCCTGTTCCTTGGCCTCATCCTTCACGATGATGCGGCCACCGAACGCAATGACCTGCCCGGACAGATCCTTGATGGGAAAGATCAGCCTGCCGCGGAACCGGTCATAAATCCTGCCCCGGTCATTGCGGGAAAGCAGACCCGAGGCAACTCCCTGCGCAGGAGAAAAGCCTTCCTGCTGCAGTGCATCGCCCAGCGACTGCCATTCGTCCGGGGCCCAGCCCAGTTCAAAATTCTCGACCACTTCGGGCGCCATGGAACGGCCCGCGATATACGCACGGCATGCCTGACCGCCTGCGCCCCGAAGACAATTGCGGAAATGCCCGCGTGCAATGTCATACATCCGCAGACACTGCCGGCGCAGATCCCGTTCCTGCTGCACCTTCGGGTCGGGCTTGTATTCGGTCAGCTCCACACCCGCCTCTTCGGCCAGCTGCTGGATCGCCTCGCGGAATTCGAGCCCGTTTATGCGGCAATAAAAATCGATAAGGTCGCCGGACGCATGACAGCCGAAACAGTAGTAGAACCCTTCCTGTTCATTGATGCTGAACGAAGGGGTCTTCTCCTGATGGAACGGACACAGGCCCTTCCAGCGGCCGCTGACCTGACGCAGATCCATATACCGCCGCGCCATGTCCGCCAGGTTCAAACGGGCCTTGATCTCCCGAACCGCTGAATAGTCGCGACCGCTCATGCGCCTTCTTTTCCGGATACGCAGCATTGCCCGCCGGAGGGCATCCCCTTCCGACCGGTCAACCGTCTGCTATTTGAAATCAACAATGGTCATGCCGTCGCCGCCCATATCCTCCGGCGCAAGCCGGAAGTCGGCCGCTGCCGGGAACTCCCGCAGCAGGCGGTGCACTTCCTTGCGCAGCGCTCCAGTGCCGCGTCCGTGGACAATCTCCACCTGCAATACACTGCCGAGCAACGCTTTATCAAGAAAACGGGAAAGTTCGCTAAGAGCTACATCAGTACGCATGCCCCGCAAGTCAAGTCTCAGGGCAACATTTCCCTGTGCACGGACCATGGCACCGGACCGTGCGGCAGAGCTGTCGCCCCCGGAAGTCTTTTCGCCAAGGAACGCACAGTCTTTACCCTCAACCCACATGGAAACACCGGAAAGATCAATCTTTATACGGTTGCGCCTGCCGTCCACCTCTTCCACAAGGCCGGTCTTGCCCCAGGGCAGATACTTGAGCTGCTGCCCGGGCTTGACGTCCTCAATGGCCAGCGGCGCTGCTTCCGGTTCACGGGCGGCCACGGCTTCCGGTTTCACCAGTTTTTCGCGGGTCTTGGCAAGCTGCTTCAGAGCGACCTTGTGGCTGACCTTGCCGGCCTTCCAGTCCTGCAGCACGCCCTGCGCCTGCGACTGGATTTCGCCGAAGAGCTTCTCGCGGTCACGGTCAAACCGCTCCTCAAGCTTCTCACGCTTGGAGCGGAACTTGTCCCGTTCCTTGTGCAGGTCCCCTATTTCCTTCTCGCGGGAAACAGCCAGGGAATTCAACCGGTCGATGAGGGCCGACGTATCCTCGCCGTCCATAAGCAGGTAGCTCTCGGCGCGACGCAGCACCACCTCTGGCATGCCGTGTTCACGGGCCACATCCAGGGCCTGTGAAGCGCCAACCTGATCATAGGCCAGACGGTACAAAGGCTTCTTGGTGTTCGGGTCAAAGAGTACCGATGCGGCGCGCACCTTTTCGCGGCTCAGCGCATACGCCTTGAGCGCGGGGAAGTGCGTTGCCGCGGCAATGGACACATCCTTGTCCAGCAACTCGTCAATGACCGCCTGTGCAAGCGCGGCCCCCTGGGCGGGGTCCGTTCCGGCACCAAATTCATCCAGAATGACCAGGGTATTGGCATCCGCCTGTTCCCACAGGCTGCTCAGGTGGCGAATCTGCGCCGTGAAGGTGGATACATGCCCCTCAATGCTCTGTTCGTCGCCGATGAAGGCGAACAGGCGGGTCCAGAGCGGCAGCGTGCTGCCCTGCGCCACAGGCACGGGCAGGCCGCTCATGGCCATGAGCGAGATCAGCCCGATGGTCTTCAGGCAAACGGTCTTGCCGCCCGCGTTGCCGCCGCTGATGACCAGCGCCTTCTGCCCAGGCTTGAGCTGCAGATTCACGGACAGCGCTCCCTTTTCGGAGAGGGCCAGCAGGGGATGACGCGCCTCACGCAGGTTCAGGGGCGTTTCAGCGGAAAGCTCGATGGCGCAGCCGTCAAAGGCGGCCGCCAGAGCGCACCGGGCGAGCAGCACGTCCACATCCACCAGAAGATCATGCACACTGCGCACGGAATCCATCTGGTTGCGGACAAGGTCGGAAAGATAGGCCAGAACCCTGCGTTCCTCTTCACGTTCCTGCTGCTTCAGTTCCTGCAGTTCGTTGTTGAGGTCCACAAGGAACATGGGCTCGAAATAGCAGGTCTCGCCGGTCTGGGAATAGTCGTGAATGATGCCCTGCACGCGTCCCTTGAAGTTGCTCTTCAGGGGCAGCACGTAGCGGTCGTTGGCAAGGGTGAGGAATTCGTCCTGCATGTACTGCAGCAGGTTGTAGGTCTGCACGACCTCCTTCACCTTGCGGGTGCAGGTCTGATGGATACGGCGCACATCCTGACGGACCAGCAGGAGCTCGGGCGAACTCTCATCACGGATCTGACCGTTCTCACCGATGCAGCGGGCAAGACCGGACCAGCACTGGCCGGGCCAGGGGTAGCGATTCACGGCTTCCTGCAGCAGCGGCCACTGTACCGCGCCTCCCGGCGCTTCGGCAATGGAGTCGACCAGTTCCTTGGCAAGGCCAAGCACCTGACGCAGGGCCCACAGGTCGTCAAGATCCAGCACGTTGGCCGGCGCCGAGACAAACTCGAACATGCCCGTCAGCGGCGGGAACTGGCGCAGCCGGAATGCGGTATACCGGGCCCACACCTGCCCCTGACGGAAAAACTCCGTGGCCGCCCTCGCCTCTTCCGCACGGGCAAAGGGCGCAAGGGAACGGCAGGCGGCTGCGCCCGCTTCGGATACGGCAAAGCCGGCAAGGTGCCCGAGCACCTTGTCGAATTCAAGGTTGTGCAGAGTGCGCTGTTCCATGCAGCAGAATGCTAGGCGAGCTTTTCGCGGACGAGAGCGCTGAGCTTCTTGCCGTCCACACGCCCCTTGTAATCGGTCATGATGGGGTTCATCACCTTGCCCATGTCCTTCATGCCGGCGGCGCCGGTCTCGGCAATAAGCTTGTCCACCAGTGCGGCAAGTTCGTCGTCGGTAAGCGGCTGCGGCAGATACTCCTTCAGCACCTCAAGCTCGGCCGCTTCCACGGCGGCGAGGTCGGCACGTCCTGCGGACGTGAACTGCTCGATGGAGTCATGGCGCTGCTTGGCCTGCTTCATGATGACGGTGAAGATGTCATCATCGGTCAACTCCCGCATGAGTTCGACCTGAAGATTCTTGGCTGCGGTCTTGAGATGGCGAAGAACGCCGAGCTTGACCTGTTCCTTGGCCTTGTACGCTGCAATGTAGTCGGATTCTATCTGCTTTGCGAGGCTCATGGCGGTAACTCTTGGAGGATGGGGGTGTGGAAAAGAATAATGCGGGGATTCGAAACGAACCGAATCCCCGCCAATCTGCATCATGATTGCACATGGATGCTCCCGCCGAAGCGGGCAGAAGCATGGGGGTTAACCCATGTTCATCTTTCTCATCTTCTTGACAAGACGCTTGCGTGCGGCGGCCTTCTTCTTCTTACGCATCACGCTGGGCTTTTCGAAGTGCTGACGCTTCTTCATTTCGGAAAGAACGCCGGCCTTCTCAACCTGCTTCTTGAAGCGACGCAGAGCGATATCGAAGTTGTAATCACCGTCTTCAAGGAATACACCGGGCATTTAGAATCACCACCTTCATGCAATTGTCCATTGGTCAAGATCACCAAGGCAAGAGGGATTGATAACCGTCTCCCGGATCGTTGGCAAGCATTTTGTCACTGACAGGGCATAAAAAAAGGGCCTGCCGGAGGCAGGCCCTTACTACACCGTCACAAAACTAGTGGCTTCCGTGGCCGTGTCCGCCCTCGCGAGCTTCAAGCACGGACTTCAGGATCACATATCCAAGTCCGGAACCGAGCACGAAAAGAACGGCATACAGAACACCGAAAAATACGAAATGGTCGGCCATCCACCACGGAACGTCCATGGGCAGAGGGCTATGAATGGTTTCACCGTGCAGCATGTGAGCCTCCGAAGCTACTTAATAGCTTCCTTAAGAAGCTTGCCGGGACGGAACTTAACCACCTTGGCAGCGGGGATGGAAATCTCAGCGCCGGTGCGGGGGTTGCGACCCTTGCGTTCCTTGCGCTCTTCCACAACAAAGGTACCGAAACCGGTCAGGGTCAGCTTGCCTTCCTTAACCAGAACGTCTTCAACAGCACCGATGAATGCGTTCAGCGAGCGCTCGGCATTCGCCTTGGTCAGGTTGGCCTTCTCAGCAATCTTCTCGATAAGATCCGCTTTAGTCATCTGCCACGTCCTCCTCTCTGGGGTTTACCAAATAACACGCTTGGCAAAAACAAATATCACCTAGATACGCATTCACGCACCTCAGGTGACTTTGAGATTTTTTTCTCAAACCCAGAAAACCCTTATCAGATGCGTAAATCTGGCGCAACGGTAAATCTTGCCTAACCAAGAGGCAAACACCATTTTACACATCAAGTCAAGCGGGAAGCCAATTTTTTACGGTAGTTGCAAGCACTTGGAACTGTTTCGGGGTCAGATTCTCCGGACGGGCCGTAGGCAGCACCCCGGCTTCGGCAAAGGCCTGCTCAAGGCGGTCTCCAAAGTAACCCTTCAATATCGTTTGCATTTGCTTGCGGCGTTGCTGAAAGCAAACCTTGATCAGCCAGGCCAGGGCAACGGGATCGAAGTCCATGGCCTCCCTGGGAAGCGGATCAAACCGGAGCACGGCCGAATCCACCTTGGGACGGGGCTTGAACACGGTGGGAGGAACAATGAAGGCCCGCTTGGGCTTGCAGAAGCTCTGCAGCCATACGGACAGACCGCCATACTGCTTGGAGTTCGGCGCAGCGGTGATACGGTCGCCCACTTCCTTCTGAATCATGAACACGGCGCGCACCAGACCGGGAGCCCGGCTCAGGATGTCCCACATCAGGGGGGAGGCGACATTGTAGGGCAGGTTGCCTATCACCTTCCACGACTGCCCTGCCGTCAGATTTTCCCACGGAAACAGGAGCGCGTCGGTCAGCACCACATTGAGTTCGGGCGCACCGGCAGGAGGGTTCTTCCGGTGTTCCGTGGCCCAGTGATAGTCCTTTTCCAGAATGGTGAACCATGCGGGCTTTCGGGCATGCACAAGGTGCGTGAGTGCGCCGGGGCCGGGACCGATTTCGATGACCCGGTCCTCCGGTCCGATGCCAAGCTCATCCACGATGCGGTTGGCGATGTTCTTGTCCTGCAGAAAGTTCTGTCCGAGACTCTTCTTGGCCCGGGGACCGGAATGGATATCAAGGGTCATGCCTGTAAGTTCCTGTAACTGGCAAAAGGTGCGAAAGAGCCGGGCCTAGCGATTGGCGGGGCCGTGCTGCGTGGAGACCGCATCCTGCACGCTCTCGGCCTTGTCCGCAGACCGGACGGAGGCAGCGGCGGCAAGCGGGGCAACGTCCGTCACGGAAAGTACATTGCCGTCGTCGTGCGGACCTCCCGGAAGGATACCTGCGGCGGCATCACGAGCAGCCTTCTTTTTCCGGTATTTGCGGATGAGGCGGATCATGCGCTTCTGCCGGTAGCGGTTCACGGCGCGGAAGGTCAGCACGTAGGTGAGAAAGGCTCCGGGAATACCCAGAATGAAGCCCCCGGTGAACATGACCACCACAAGTCCCCAGCCCTGCTCGATCATGGACTTGAGTTCAAGATGACTGAAGTCGAGATCGGGAGCCTCCATGGGCATGAACCAGCGGCCCACGTAATAGAGCATGGTGTAGAAGGGAATCAGGTTAACCGGGTTCGATATCCACGTTCCCACGGCGGCCGGAATGGCGCTGCCGCGCAGCACAAAGGCTATGGCCAGCGCCACAACGGTCTGGAACGGGATGATGGGCAGAAAGCCGACGAAGATGCCGATGGCAAGTCCGAGAGATATGGCATGCGTCGAGGCCTTAAGGCGCATGATCTTAAGATAGTTGTATCGCAATGCCCGTTTCAGGCTATCCCATCGTTGCTGCACGTATATCCTTCTCCCTCGATGAAAAATACAGGCGGCATCCTATGCGTCTGTCGTTACGCAAGCATGTCGAAGCGGGCGAACTTGAGCATGAGCCCCGCCCTTCCCTGCGTGGCGGACCGAAGATCCGTCGAAAAGCCGAAGAGCTTCCGCATGGGCGCCAGAGCCTGTACAACCTTCTGCCCCGACTGGTCAAACATGTTGCCCACCCGGGCTCCCTTTGCCCCCAGCAGACTGATGACCTCGCCCACAAAGTCGTCCGGTACGGCCACCTCGACATGCATGATAGGCTCAAGCAGTACCGGTGCGGCCCTGGTCAGGCCCTCCTTGACGGCCAGAACCGCCGCCATGTGATAGCCTGCGGGCGAGGAGGTGCCGTCGCGCCGTTCCATGGCCACTACGGCCACGTCCACGTCCTGCACGGGATACCCCTTGATCACACCACTCAACAAACTATCAGTAATGCCCTGAGAGACGGCGTCAAGCCACGCGGCAGGCCATCCTTCGGTGTCCATTTCAAAGCGGACCCTGTTGCCCTTATCCCGCTCACGGGGGGCCACGCGCACGGCAACTCCGCCAAAGTGGTGCTGGTCTCCGAGCTCACGGTCAAAGACACCATCGGCCTGGGCTTCGCTGCCCACGGTCTCCTGGTACACGACCTGCGGATTCCCCACCCGCGGAGCCACCTTGTATTCCCGTCGCAGGCGATCGATGACCACCTCAAGATGCAGTTCGCCCATGCCGGAAATGATGCGCTGCCCGGTATCATCGTCCTGTTCGAAGGTAAGGGTCGGGTCCTCCTGCAGGTACTTTTCAAGCACCTCATCCAGCTTGTCCGCCTCTTCGGAATTCTTGGGCTCAAGCGCCAGCGAGATTACCGGACGGTAGGACGCAATGTTCTCCAGCAGATACGGCACCTCCCGGCTGGCAATGGTATCCCCGGTCCGGGCCGATTTGAGCCCCGCCGCAGCAACGATATCACCCGCATGGGCTTCCTCTATCCGCTCCTGATGGTCGGCGTGCAGCCGGAACAGTCGGGAAACCCGTTCCGATTCGTTGCGGGTGACATTGTAATATGCCTCACCGGCCCTGAACACGCCGGAATAGATGCGAAGCAGCACCATCTTGCGCCCGTCGTCCATGAACACCTTGAACGCCAGGGCACCGAGAGGAGCGGCGGAAGAAATTTCCAGCGTACGCCGCGTCTTGGTGTCCTCCATGACCGCCACCGGAGGCGAGACGTCCAGCGGACCGGGCAGGTAGTGCACCACCCCGTCCATGACCAGCTGCACTCCGGTGTTCCTGAGCGCGGAACCGGCAAAAACCGGAACGGCCGTGAGCTCCAGCGTGGCCTTGCGCAGGGTCCGGCGGATGTCCTCGGCAGTGATGGTGTCGCCGCCGAGGTAGCGGTCCATCAGGGCCTCGTCAAGGTCGGCGCAACTCTCCAGCAGCCGGTCACGCCAGGGCTGGGCAAAGGCGTCCTCCTCTTCCGAAAGCGGTTCCCGGAGCATCTCGCGCCCCTGCGTGTCCTGATCAAAATGCACCCGTTCCATGCTGACCAGATCAATGACGCCCTCGAAATCCTCTCCCTGCCCCAACGGGATGACCACCGGGACAGGATTGGCCTTCAGGCGGGTGCGCATGGCGTCGAGCACGGCCTCGAAGTCAGCCCCCATGCGGTCCATCTTGTTCACGAAGGCCAGCTTGGGCACATGAAATTTTTCCGACTGCCGCCATACGGTCTCGGACTGCGGCTCCACGCCCCCCACGGCGCAAAAGACACCGATGGCCCCGTCCAGCACCCGCAGACTGCGTTCCACCTCTATGGTGAAGTCCACATGGCCCGGCGTATCGATGATGTTGACGGTATGCCCGTCCCAGCTGCAGGAGGTGCAGGCGGAGGCGATGGTAATGCCGCGCTCCTGCTCCTCGGGCATGAAGTCCATGGTGGCCGTGCCTTCATGCACCTCACCCATGCGATGGATGCGGTTGGTGTAGAAGAGGATGCGCTCGGTCAGCGTGGTCTTGCCTGCGTCGATGTGGGCAATGACCCCGATGTTCCGGATCCGGTCGAGAAGGGATGGTGCTGCCGTCGATGATGCCATGAGCGTGCTCCGCTGATGATGAGGCCGGGGCTTGAGCCGTTGCCGCCCGAAGGCGGCGATGTCTGTATAATGTCAGCTCGGCATCTGCCCGGAAAAAAGCCCTTAGAGTTCGGTAACCAGCGATATCCTGTGCTGCAGAAACCAGTCCGGCGCAAGCCCTGCCCACAGCCAGCAGCCCTCCTGCCCGGGACCGAGCATCAGGGGAACGGAATCCGGCACCACATCAAGAAATTCGGTATCACCGGCAAAGGCGGCATAATCGCCCGATTCCAGCGCTGCTGTCAGCGTCTCATCACCACCGGACAGACGCTCGAGACGCAGATCGGGATGCGCCCATGCCAGCAGCGAGGTATCCACCACATCTCCGGCCACAGCAAGCGCTGCATGTTGCGGCTCCCGCCATATTGCCTGTTGCGGGGATTCCTGCACCGGCAGGAGGGAGGCAGCCGGCGCACCAAGGCAGAGCCAACGTCCCGCCCCCTGTTCGGCCATGGACGCGGCCAGATCGGCCACACGGCCCGAAGGCAGAGTGACCGCCAGTTCCTGACCGGCAAGTTCCAATGCCGCCAGCAGGTCCTGCGGCCACGGCGTCGCCTCGTCAGCCACGCGAACCACGAGCACGTCGGAAACCCCGGCAAGCAGCGCGGGCATAAGTCCCGCCAGCATGCGGATGGCGGACACCGAGGATTCGGAAAGCAGCAGGACCGTCCACGCCACGGGGCGGCTTTCCCCCACCGTGACGAATCCCTGCCGCCAATGCTGCTCCTGCCGCCCCCACTGCACGGAACGGGCGCCATGGCAGGCGTGCTGCGTGGCGATGGCCGTCTTCATCCAGGCACGGGCCTGCGGGTCCACGGCTTCATACGCCGAACCGAAGACGTCGTCTGACACCAGAAGCGGCTCCAGCCAATCGGGAAAAACGGTCTCGTCGAGCATGATCACGCCTCCTTTTCGGTGGCCATTTCACCACCGCCCTGCCCCTTGCGCCGCACGAGGGGATTCAGGCGCCGGGTATGCGTCCACTTGCGCCGCGCTTCGGTTCCCACCCGACGGATCTTGCCCCGCCGTCTGGTAAACCAGAGGATACGACCCAGCGCGAGACCCGAGAACAGAACATCCGCGCCCCATGCCGCAACAAAGGGAAAGACCATGCCCTTTTCGCCAAGCGATCCACCCACGGTGAACAGGGCGTAATAGCCGAAGGTGAGCAGCAGCCCCACGCCAAGACAGATATACAGGTTATCCTTCCAGGTGGCGAGCATCAGGCCGATAAGCCCCATCACGACAACCGACGCGGCGTAGGCGATTTTCATGTGCAGTGCGGTCCACAGCGCCTCCACGTTGGACCCGGAGGCCCGGAGTTGCCGTATGGCTCCCCACAGGCTCCAGACGGGAAGCTTCTGCAAATCCATGCGCGGATCAATGACCTTGAAGGCCGCCACATCCTGCTGCAGGGGCAGGCTGACATACTCCGTCCTGCCCGTGGTGAACATGCCGGGATCAAGGATGCGCACGGATTCAAAGAGCCACTGGCCCTTCTGCGCCGTAAACCGGTCTGCCTGCAGCACCTGCAGGATGGACAGTCCCTGGTCGTCCAGCTCGTACACGGTGGCGTCTGTGCCCTGCCCATGACCGGGCTGCACCGTGCCCAGGTGCACGATATACTGCTCTTCGGTGAACCACACGCTTCGCAGCACGGCGTCTTCCGTACTCTTCTTGCGCACCTGTTCACGCCAGATGCGGGAGGCCATGTCCTCGCCGCGCACACCGAGAAACTGGGAAAAGGCCAACTGGGCCACGGCCCAGATAAGGCCGTAGGTGATGAAGAAGCGCGCCAACCGGGCAAAGGATATCCCCCCGGCCTGCAGGGCGATAAGCTCGCGGCTGCGGGCCATGAGGCAGAGTTGCAGAATACAGGCAAGCAGAAAGACGGCGGGCAGGATCTGGGAAATGATGAGGGGGGTCTTCACCAGAAAATAGGTGAGCACTACCTTGAGCCCCAGCCCGGCCTCAAGGAAATCGTCCAGACGGTCAAAGAGGTCGGACAGGAGATACAGACCAATACCCACGGCAAGCACCGTGAACATGAGAAAGAGATTCTGTCTGAGCAGGTACCGGGTCAGGAGCGACATGCGCCCTCCTTGGCCCTGCGATGCCAGAACCGGGCATGCTTGAGCATGCCGACCACGTTGAGCGAACGTTCACGCGCCGCACGTTGCAGGCCCACGGCCCCGAGCAGCACGAATAGCACGTTGGGAAGCCACACGGCCAGCTGCGGCGGCATGGCCCCGGATTCCCCGGCGGAAAAGCCCACCGAGAGCAGGCTGTAGTATACAAGGAAGTTCAGCAGAGCCATGATCACGCCCATCTGGCGCTCCAGCCCCTCAAAGGCGCAGGCCAGCGGCATGGCGAACAGGCCGAGGACAAGACAGGCCAGCGGCAGAGCCAGCCGTTTCTGCTGTTCCACCGCCACCTTGCGCATGTAGTTCTGGTCCTGCGCAAAGGTTCCGGGTGAGGATTCGAGTTCCTTCAGCCCCTTCCACGACATCTCCTTGGGCTTGACCTCACCAAGATCAAAGCCGCGGAACAGCTTGTTCAGATCGAGGCGCACGATGTACTCGTCAAAGGAAAGCACACTCACGCTGCCCTTCTGCTGGCGGTAGACCTTGCCCCCGCCGAGCCGGACGAGGATATCGCCCCGGATCTTGTCCGTCTCGACCCTCCCCTTCGGAGCAATGATGGTAATGTTCGCGCCCTCACGGGTACGGTCCTCAACCAGCACGTCAGCCATGGTGCCGTCGGCGTTATCCACCTGTCTGGCATAGACGGTGATGCCGGGAATGCTCTGGTTGAACACGCCCGGCTGCATGACGATACGGGCCCGCGTCTGCACGATGTCTATGATCGTGGAACGGAAGTTCCCCATGCCCCATGAAAGCCCGAACATCGAGATGAACAGGTTGAACAGGGTACACATGAGACAGAACACCACCGGCGCAGGCAGCAGCTGATAGAGACTGAGCCCTCCCGCCTTGAGCGCCACAAGCTCCCTGTCGGTGCTCATGCGCAAAAAGGTCAGGAAGACGCTCAGCATGCAGGCTATGGGAATGATGAGCAGCAGGAAAAAGGGACCGAGATAGATGAAGAGCATGCACATGTCGCCCGCGCCGATTTCCAGCCCGAGAAACAGTTCCCGCAACTGCAGGACACGCCCGATGAGAATAAGCGCAAGCAGAGAGCCCAGACACAGACCGAACAAGGAGCACAACTCCTTGAAAATCTGCCGGTGCAGAAGGGAATTGGTAAACAGACCCGCCCCCTATTCCGTCTTGCCCGAAGCGGTGAACAGATCACGCAGCATCTCGGCATCCCGAGGGCTGAGATTGAAGCGCATACCGGCCTCGTCCAGCAGGACGGGGAGGGGCTTGCCTTCCTTCAGGCATTCTTCGATATATTGAGCAGCCTTACGGACCAGCTCGCTCTGCGGCATAACCGTGGTCATACGTTGCCGTCCTTGTCATTGCGGTTGTCAGGACCACCCAATACTGCGGTCCGATTCAGTCTGTACGCGGCATTACGCCAAAATCGACTAAACCTACACCACTCGACCAAGGCTTGCAACACAACCCCGGTTGCGGTATCCCGAACCACGCTTCAGGCCTCCCTCAACCACGAAGACCCTTCCGGTACAGGAACAGATCATGACGCATATACTTCCGGCTATCTGGCTCGGCATCATAGAAGGACTGACCGAATTCCTGCCCGTCTCCTCCACAGGCCACCTGATCATTGCAGGCAACCTCCTGGACGTCACGGGCCCCAAGGCCGACACCTTTGAGGTGGTTATCCAGCTCGGGGCCATCCTCGCGGTGGTCGTCCTCTACTGGGACCGCTTCATCGGCCTGCTGCGCCCCCGCGCGGACCAGCGTTTTTCCGGCATCCGCGGCCTGTGGCTGCTGTTCCTCACCTCGCTACCGGCAAGCGTTGCCGGGCTGCTTCTGCACCACGCCATCAAGGAATACCTGTTCGCTCCCGCGACTGTGGGCCTTGCGCTGGGTGTAGGCGCCCTGTTCATCCTGTTTGCCGAGCGCCGTGCGGAACGGATGACCACCCCATGCATTGCGGACACCCTTGATGACATGACCCCGCGCCTGGCACTCGGCATAGGCCTGTTCCAGTGCCTGGCCCTGTGGCCCGGGTTCTCCCGCTCCGCCGCCACCATCATGGGCGGCATGCTGCTGGGATGCCGCCGCTCGCTGGCAGCGGAGTATTCCTTTGTTGCCGCCGTGCCCATCATGTTCGCCGCCACGGGATATGACATGCTGAAGAGCTACACCCTGTTCTCCGCGGACGACATGCTCTTCCTCTCGGTGGGCTTCGTGGTCTCCTTTTTCTCCGCCTGGCTGGCCGTGCGAACCTTCATCGCCCTTGTGGGCCGCATGACCTTCCGGCCCTTTGCATGGTACCGGCTGGCCATTGCACCGCTGGTTCTCTATTTCTGGGCGTAGCACCGGGATTCCCTGTTTTTCGCGTTTCGCCGAAAAAGAGGCTTGCCAAGCGAGGGGCTTTTGGATAATCAAGTCCCCGTCGAACGGGTCAGCCCTGCTGGCCTGCTCCACCATACGGCGAGGTAGCTCAGATGGTTAGAGCATGCGGCTCATATCCGCAGTGTCGGGGGTTCAATCCCCTCCCTCGCTACCAGAGAATGAAGGCTCCGCACACGCGGAGCCTTTTTCATGCCCGGTGGCGGACAGACGGAGATCCGCCCAATCACGATTTCTCATTTTTATCTTGACTTTCCAGCCAAGTTCCAGCAAAAGCCTCTGCACGCAAACAGCTGGCGCCACACGGCCCGGCAGCGTTTCGTGGCGAGGTAGCTCAGATGGTTAGAGCATGCGGCTCATATCCGCAGTGTCGGGGGTTCAATCCCCTCCCTCGCTACCACGAATGTTAAGCCCCGATCCTTGAAGGACCGGGGCTTTTTTGTTGTGTATGCACCGGGCCGCAAACCATGCGGCGCATCAGGTGTTCAGGCTGGCATTGAGCGGTTCGTGCATCGCCTCCTCGCCCAGCGGCAGGAGAATGATGAAGGTGGTGCCCCCTCCCTTCCGGGTCTCCACCATGAACTGCCCCGCATGGTTGGTCGTGACAATGAAGTAGGAAACCGACAGCCCCAGCCCGGTCCCCACACCCACGGGCTTGGTGGTAAAAAAGGGTTCAAACACGCGCCGCCGCACTGATTCATCCATGCCGGGCCCGTTGTCCGCCACCTCCAGCCGTGCATACTCCCGCTCACGCATGGTCCGCAGGGTAATGCACGGCCTGCGCTCGGACGCCCCCTCGGCATACATGGCCTGCGCCGCATTGCGCAGCAGGTTCAGCACCACCTGCTCGATCTCCGTGCTGTTGCAGAACACCGGCGGCAACTCGGGGTCGTATTCGCGCACGATATCCACCTGTCTGAAATCGTACTTCTTTTTCAAATCGTAATCGTTGCGGGCCAGTTCCACAGCCTTGTCCAGCAGCTCCCCGACATACACACGGGTCTGCCGCGTCTCGCTCCGCCTGCTGAATTCCAGCATATTGGCCACGATGGTGGCGGCCCGCTCTCCTGCTGCCCGCACGCCCTGCAACAGCTCCAGCACCTTGCGCTCCACAAGGTAGGCCTGCAGGCGCTCAAGGGACACCCCGGTGCTTGCGGCGGCCGTCTCGTTGGGACGCCTGCCGGGCTCAATGCGCCGCAGCACGTTCTGCACGCCGAGAAGAATGGCCCCGAGGGGATTGTTGATCTCGTGCGCCATACCTGCCGCCAAGCCGCCCACGGACATCATCTTTTCCGTCTGCACCATCATCTCTTCCAGACGCACCCTGCTGGTGGCATCGTCAATGCGCACCACAGCCTGCCGCGCCCCGTCCTGCGCCTCCATGGGGTAGACCATGACGTCCAGCACGCGCTGCTCGCCGCCATATTCCTCATCCAGCCGGTTCCGGTGCTGCATCTCACCCGTGGCAAGGGCGCTGTCTATCACTTCCTGCAGCGCGTACAGCCTCGGCAGAATATCCAGAAACGCTCTGCCGGCAGCCTCTTCCTCGGCAATGCCGTAGTGGGTGGCAGCCGCCCGATTCCAATGCGTGATGCGACTGTCCGCGGAAACGGCGATCATGATTGAAGGCATGGCGTCGATGATGTTGCGTACGAACCGGTTGGCCCGCTGCATCTCCTCCTCGGCACGCTTGCGGTCGGAAATGTCCTCCATGATGCCTTCGATGAGCGCCAGCCCCCCCTTCCTGTCGCGAACAGCCCGGGAATGCAGGGCCACCCAGATCCGGCTGCCGTCGGCCCGTATGAGCTGGGTCTCGAAATGACTGACCATGCCTTCGCTGACCAGCAACTGGACGAAACGATCCCTGTCCCTGCCATTGGCGTACAGGTCGGAACGCAGGTCTCCTACGGCCTGCTTCATATCCGCCACGCTGCCATACCCGAGGATACGGGCGCAGGCAGGGTTAGCGTGCAGAATCCTGCCTGCAGGCAGGGTCTGGAAAATACCCTCCACCGCATTCTCGAAGATGGAACGATACCGCTCTTCGGCAAGGGCCAGTTCGTGCTGCGCCTTTTCGCGCTCCTGCATCTCGTCCTTAAGCAGCAGGTTGGTGCGCCCCACCTCCTCGGCATGTTCCTGCAGCAGGCGTTC
>QKEJ01000092.1 GCA_003252375.1 Halodesulfovibrio sp. | reverse complement strand
CCCGTGCTTTCGCTGGGCATGGGCTGGGCCACCCTTGGTGAGTGGCTGACCCCGGCGCAATACATGGCGTGCGCCGTGGTGCTGGGGGGCGTGTGTCTCAGCCAGGGGCTTGTTCTGCGGCGTCCGGGCAGGTCTGTGGGGTAATGTCTTTTGTGAAGCTGCTGAATCAATCAAATTTTGAACAAATTCTGCGCGATATTTTTTAGATTTGCCCGCCCTGCTACTGTTTTCATCCTGTTTTCAAGTTTCATCATGGCCCTGAACGGCAGGAAAGGGGGACCTGCGCTTGCCATCAGCACCCCCGTGCGATACTGATTGTGCGGCCAAAGATGGCTGCATATATCGGGAAACAGGGGGGCGTGAGCATGTCGGGAATCCGGATGATCGGGTTTTTGGCCTTGTCCGCCCATTCGTTTCCGAGTATGCGCAGAGCAGCGTATGAATTTTCGGCATGCACCACGGGCAAGGCGCGGACCGGTGTGTCCGCATGCCGCCGAATGTCCCGTCCATGCCGCGATCCGTTCAGACCGAAACGCCGTGAACAGTGAGCCATGCTGGATGTCGTAAGAGCCACTCATGCCATGGAGGGAGACCGGGGCGCAGCGAACGCCTCTCGGGCCGGTGTGCCTGTTTCCTGCCTGTGCGCGGCTTTTCCATTCAGTCTCCCGCCTGCCGATCCGGTCGCGCCACCCTGACGGTAGCAGCGCGACACCGGGTTAGTGCCGCCATCGTACCTAACCACCAGTCTGATGCTGTGTCGTCCATACAGGTCGACATGCGCGTTTGTGTACTCAATCGGGATAATCCCAGGGATACCTCATGGAAACAATCACCCTGCAAAAACCGGATTCCCAGTTCCTGCGGGACGTTCGGGAGCGCAGCGGACAGGAGCCGTCCAACTGTTACCAGTGCGGCAACTGTACTGCGGGCTGCCCGTACAACTTTGCGTATGACATTCCGGTCAGCAGGATCATGCGTCTGTTGCAGCTTGGCAGGCGCGACGAGATTCTGCAGTGCAAGTCCCTGTGGCTGTGCGCCACGTGTCAGTCCTGCACCACCCGGTGCCCCAACGGCATAGATGTGGCCCGTATTGTTGATGTGCTCCGGCACATGGCGCGCGAGGCCGGCTACGCCACGGAACGGAACGTGAAAGCCTTTGGCGACGCGTTCCTTGAATCTGTGGAGAAGCATGGCCGGGTGTTCGAAGTGGGCGTCGTGGCCGGATATGTGCGCAAGACGGGCCGGTTCTGGACCGACATCGAACTCGGCCCCAAGATGCTGCCCAAGGGCAAGCTGGGCCTGAGGCCGCATTCCATTCAGGGGGCCGAGCACATCGCCCGCATCTTCCGCCGCTACCGCGGTGAGCCGGAACCTGCCGCAACGACCGGAGGCGAGACGAAATGACGCTGACCATAGGCTATTATCCCGGCTGCTCCGGCGCCGGAACCTCGGTGGAATATGACCAGTCCACCCGCGCCGTCTGTGCGCGCCTTGGCGTGACCCTGCGCGATGTGCCGGACTGGAGCTGTTGCGGATCCACCCCCGCGCACACCGTGAACCATGTGCTTTCCGCCGCGCTCTCCGCGCGCAACCTCGAGCTGGCCGCGCAGGCCGGGCTGGAGGTGGTGACCACCCCCTGTCCCAGCTGTCTGGCGAACCTGCGCATTGCAGGGCACAAGATGGAGCAGCCTGCATTCCGCGACGACGTGCGCGCCCTGCTGGAGACGGAGTGTGAAACGCTGGCCGAGACCAAGTCCACCCTGCAGGTCATGGTGGAGGAAGTGGGGCTGGACGAGGTGCAGGCCCGGGTGACCAAGCCCCTGGCCGGCCTTCGTGTGGCCTGCTACTACGGCTGCATCATGAACCGGCCGCCGGAAGTCATGCAGTTTGACGATCCCGAGCATCCCATGGCCATGGACAATCTGCTCACCGCGTGTGGTGCCGAGGTTGTCCCCTTCCCCCTGAAGGTGGAATGCTGCGGCGCGGCCGCAGGCATGCCCCGCAAGGACATTGTGGCCGAGCTTTCCGGCAGGCTGCTGGATACGGCCGCCGGGCTGGGAGTGGACGCCATTGCCACGGCATGCCCCCTGTGCCAGATGAACCTCGACCTGCGGCAGGGGCAGGCCAATGCGGCGCGGGGAACGCGCCACGCCATCCCCGTTTTCTATTTCACCCAGCTCATGGGGCTGGCCATGGGACTGTCCGCCCGCGAGGTGGGCCTTTCCAAGCTGGTCGTGAACCCCAAACCCTGTCTCGAGCGGGCAGGCCTGCTCTAGCAAGGAGATGAAATCATGCGCATAGGCGTTTTCGTCTGCCACTGCGGGAGCAACATCGCCGCCACCGTGGACTGTCCTTCGGTCGCGGAAGCGGCCAAGCTGTTCCCGGACGTGGTGTTTGCTACCGATACCATGTACGCCTGTTCCGAGCCCGGACAGGACGGCATCATACAGGCCATCAAGGAACACAGGCTGGACGGCTGCGTCGTGGCCTCCTGTTCCCCCCGCATGCACGAGCCCACGTTCCGCCGCGCCCTTGAACGGGCCGGCCTGAACCGCTACATGCTGGAAATGGCCAATATCCGCGAGCATGTTTCGTGGATCGGCAAGAACAAGGAACTGAACACCGGCAAGGCCACCGAACTGGTGCGCATTGCCGCGGAAAAACTGCGCCTGAACACGCCGCTCTTTGCCAACCAGTTCGACGTGACCAAGCGCGTGCTGGTCATCGGCGGCGGCGTGGCCGGCATCCAGGCTGCGCTGGACTGTGCCGATGCGGGCATCCAGGTCATCATGGTGGAACGCGAGACCAGCATCGGTGGCAAGATGGCCAAGCTGGACAAGACCTTCCCCACCGTGGACTGTTCCTCCTGCATCCTCGGCCCCAAGATGGTGGACGTGGCCCAGCATCCCAACATCACCCTCTACGCGGCCTCCGAGGTGGAGGAGATCAGCGGGTATGTGGGCAACTTCGACGTGAAGGTGCGCCGCAAGGCCACCTATGTGAACTGGGCGTCCTGTACCGGCTGCGGCCTGTGCATGGAGAAGTGTCCCAGCAAGAAGAGCCATGACGCCTTCAACGAGGGCGTGGCCACCACCACGGCCATCAATATTCCCTTCCCGCAGGCCATTCCCAAGAAGGCCGCCATCAACCCGGAATTCTGCATGAAGCTGCAGAAGGGCAAGTGCGGCGTGTGCGCCAAGGTGTGTCCCACCAAGTGCATCGACTTCGAGCAGCAGGACACCATTGTCTCCGAGAAGGTGGGCGCCATCGTGGCGGCCACGGGCTACGACCTCTTCGACTGGACCGTTTACGGCCAGTACGGGGCGGGCCGGTACCCTGACGTGGTTACCTCGCTGCAGTACGAGCGCATGATGAATGCGTCCGGTCCCACTTCCGGGCATATCCAGCGTCCCTCGGACGGCAGGGAGCCCAAGCGGGTCGTCTTCATCCAGTGCGTCGGGTCGCGTGACAAGTCCGTGAACCGTCCGTACTGCTCCGGGTTCTGCTGCATGTACACCGCCAAGCAGGCGGTGCTGACCAAGGACCATATCCCGGATTCCGACTCCTACGTTTTCTACATGGATATCCGTTCCCCCGGAAAGGGCTATGACGAGTTCACCCGCCGGGCGCAGGAGCAGTATGGCGTGCAGTACGTGCGCGGCCGTGTCTCCATGGTCTACCCCAAGGGCGACGTGCTGGTGGTCCGCGGTGCGGACACCCTGGCCGGAACCCAGGTGGAAGTGGAAGCCGACCTCGTGGTGCTCGCCGTGGGCGTGGAGGCCTCCAAGGGGGCCGCACATCTCGCCGAGAAGCTGCGTATTTCCTATGACCAGTACGGCTTCTTCATGGAGTCGCATCCCAAGCTCAAGCCGGTGGAAACCAACACCGCAGGCGTGTATCTGGCCGGGTGCAGCCAGGGCCCCAAGGATATCCCCACCTCGGTGGGCCAGGGCAGTGCGGCTGCCGCCAAGGTGCTCACCCTGTTCGCCAAGGACAAGCTGGAAAGCGATCCGCAGGTGTCCAGCGTGAACCAGAACCGCTGCGTGGGCTGTCTGAAGTGCACCATGACCTGTCCCTTCGGCGCCATCAAGGACGTGAAGGACCGGGCGGGCAACACCAAGGCGGAGGTCATTGAGACGGTCTGTCAGGGCTGCGGGATCTGTACGGTTACCTGTCCGCACGGAGCCATCCAGCTGCAGCACTTTACCGATAACCAGATTCTTGCGGAGGTGAATGCCTTATGTCAGCCCGAACTGGAGTTCTAACCGAAGGGCGCGAACTGCGCATCGTCGGGTTCCTCTGCAACTGGTGCTCCTACGGCGGGGCGGACACGGCCGGGGTTGCCCGTTTTGAACAGCCCACGGATCTGCGCATCATCCGCGTGCCCTGTTCCGGCCGTATTGACCCCCTGTTCATCATGCGCGCCCTGGTCAGCGGTGCGGACGGCGTGCTGGTATCCGGCTGCCATCCCCGCGACTGTCATTATGCCGAGGGCAACTACTACGCCCGCCGCCGTCTGGAGCTGCTCAAGCAGTTTCTGCCCATCACGGGCATCGACCCGCAGCGCTTCGAATACACGTGGGTTTCCGCGTCCGAAGGCGCGCGCTGGCAGGATGTGGTGACCAAGTTCACCAACCGCATCCACGATCTTGGCCCGGCCCCCCGCATGCAGGGCGGCAGCGGCTATGATGAACTCTGCCTGAAGCAGATCGAAGAAGGCGTGAAGCAGGGAGCCGCCTGTCCCTGCCACAAGGAGAGAGCGTTATGAGTACGCTGGAACAGTTGAAGGAACAGATCCGCAAGGCCCTGCCGGACCTTGATGTGGTCATCGGCTGGGAGCAGGGCTATGACGCCATGCACGCCACGCCGCTGTTCATCCGTGAGGAAGCGGACATCGACCGGCTTATCTGGAGCCCTCTGTGCGTGCACAGCCTCGGCACCTACCTGACCGGGCTGACCAAGTCGTCGAAGGTCCAGAAGGTGGGACTGGTGGTCAAGGGGTGTGATTCCCGCGCTATTGTCCAGCTTACCCAGGAGCGCATGATTCCCCGCGAGAACGTCACCCTGTTCGGGGTCGGCTGCAGCGGCTGTCTCAGTCATGCCCGGCTTGAGTACAAGGTGGAGCAGGGCGGTCACTACGTTGAGGACATGCACGCCATCACCTTCAACGGTGACAAGGTCGAGGTGGCCGTGGACGGCGGCGTCGAATCCTTCGATTTCGATACTGTCTGTCTTGAGAAGTGCCTTACCTGCCGCTTCCCCAATGCCATCGCCACCGAGCACTTTGCCGGCGAAGAGGTGCCCGTGGCGCCCAAGCGGGAGAAGGCCCCCTCTCTGGAAGCCTTTGAGAAGCTCCCGCTGGATGAGCGGTTCGCCTTCTGGCAGGACCAGATGCGCCGGTGCGTGCGCTGTTACGCCTGCCGCAACACCTGCCCCATGTGCGTGTGCCGCGACCACTGCATCTCCACATCGCGCAATCCGCACTGGGTGTCGCAGGAGGCAAGCACCGCAGAGAACTTCATGTTCCAGATGATCCACACCATGCATCTTGCCGGGCGCTGCATTGAGTGCGGCGAGTGTCAGCGGGCCTGCCCCGTGGACCTGCCCATCATGCTGTTCCGCAGGACCATGGTGCACGCCGTGAAGGATACCTTCAACTACGTGAGCGGTGCGGACCCCGAGGCCACGCCGCCCCTGCTGACCTTCAAGGCGGAAGAGGACAACATCAACGAGAGGGGCTGGTAATGGAAGCGAAATTCATCAGCCATGACGATACGACGGGCTGGCTCGACGCACTGTCGGAACAGCATGTGGTGCTGGCTCCCATGTGGGACAACACCGTGGTCACCTTTCGTCCGCACGTGAAGGGGCGCACCCCCGTGCTGGACAGGATGCCCGTGCTGCCGCCCAAGGAAGGCGTGTTTCCGCAGAACGAGATGCTCCTGAAATACAAGTATGACAAGGACCCGGAAAACCTCGACCGGACCAGCGTGCAGGTGAAGGAAACCCTGCCGCAGGATACGGCCGTGGTGGTTGGTGCGCGTCCGTGCGGTACGCGCGGCATGACCGTGTTCGACCGTGTGTACAACTGCGAGAAGATCCGCGACCCCTACTATGTGGGGCGACGTGAGAATACCCTGTTTGTCACCGTGGCCTGCACGCGCATCGAGTCCACCTGCTTCTGTCATGACGTGGGCAGCCATCCGGCTGACGCCGAAGCATCCGACGTGCTGCTTGTGCCCGTGGCGGGCGGCTATGTGGCCGAGCCTGTGACCGAGCGCGGCAATGCCCTGCTTGATTCCCCGTTCTTTGCTCCCGCAGGGGAGCGCAGTGCGGAGGCTGCCGAGGTCAAGGAGAAGAACCGGGCCAAGCTGCCCGCGGCGCACGATTACACGGGTTGCGGCGAGAAACTCATGGACCGGTTCAACGACCTCGCCTTCTGGGAGGAACAGTCCGCCAAGTGCATCAGCTGCGGCGCCTGCACCTACCTGTGCCCCACCTGCTACTGTTTCAACATCACGGACGAATCCGTGGGCCTGACCGGCAAGCGGCTGCGCACGTGGGACAACTGCATGTCCTTCCAGTTCACGCTGGAGGGCAGCGGTCACAACCCGCGTCCCACCAAGGCGCACCGTCTGCGCAACCGGGTGAACCACAAGTTCGCCTACTACCCGGATCTGCACGGCGGCGCCATTGCCTGCTGCGGCTGCGGCCGCTGCATCAAGAGCTGCCCGGTGTCCGTGGATATCCGGGCCATCGTGCGGGCTGCACAGACCTACACCCCCAAACCTGCTCCGGAGGGCGGCGATGAACGCTAACCCCATCCTTCCCGATATGGCCACCATCATAGAGGTGGTGGACGAAACGCCCAATATCCGCACCTTCCGCGTCCGGCTCAATGACGAATCGCGGATGCAGGGCTTCTCCTTCATGCCCGGTCAGGTGGGACAGCTTTCCGCCTTCGGGTTCGGTGAAGCCACCTTCGTCATCAACTCCTCCCCCACGCGCATGGACTACCTGCAGTTCAGCGTGATGCGGGTGGGCGAGGTGACCAGCCGCCTGCATACCCTCAAGGAAGGCGACTCCCTCGGTGTGCGGGCTCCGCTGGGCAACTGGTTCCCCGTGGACGAGATGCGCGGCAAGGACATCACCTTTGTGGCCGGGGGCATAGGCATGGCTCCCCTGCGCACCCTGCTGGTCTATCTGCTGGACAACCGCAAGGACTACGGCAAGATCACCCTGCTGTACGGCGCCCGCTCCCCGCGGGACATGGCCTATCAGGAGGACGTACGTGAATGGCGGGAGCGCGATGACCTGGATGTGGTGCTCACCGTGGACGCGCCCAGTGAAGGCTGGGGCGAATCCCCGCAGGAGCGCGTGGGACTCATTCCCCATGTGCTGACCGACATCAATCCTTCGCCCGAGAACGCCGTGGCCGTGACGTGCGGACCGCCCATCATGATCAAGTTCACCCTGCAGGCCCTCAAGAAGCTGGGCTTTGCGGATGACCAGATCCTCACCACGCTGGAAAAGCGCATGAAGTGCGGCGTGGGACTGTGCGGACGCTGTAATATCGGCACCAAGTACGTGTGCGTGGATGGCCCCGTGTTCAAGTATTCCGAACTCAAGGACCTGCCCGACGAGTTGTAGCGGGTGAAGGAGGCAGTATGGCCGGTATATTCAAGGCGAGTGACATCATCCGCGCAGCGGAGGAAATAGAAACCAGAGGCGAGGCCTTCTACCAGCGTCTGGTGGACGCCATGGGCGCCGAGGGCGATACGGCGACGCGTGAGGTCTTCGAGTTCCTGCGCGACGAGGAAGCCCGCCACCGTGAGACGTTCCGCGCCATGGGCGCGCGTCTGGCCCCTGTGGAGATGCCTGCATGGGCGAGCGAAGATGAGTATGTGGCCTACATGCGCGTCATGCTGGACGACCACGCCCTGTTCAGGGCGGGAGATGCGGCGGGCAGCGGTTTGTCCCGTGAAGCCGCCATCCGCCTGGCCATGCAGTTTGAAAAGGACACCATGCTCTTCTTTCACGAAATGCGCGAGCTGGTTCCCGTGTCCGAACAGGCCGTGGTGGAGCGGTGCGCCGAGGAAGAGCGCAGCCACCTGCGGACGCTGACACGGCTGCTGGCCTGATCGCCTGAGAGAATGCAATGAAAAAGCCCGGAATCCTCGGATTCCGGGCTTTCTTTGTATGGTGTGGAGAAACCTTATTGGTGCACGGATTGGGCAACAGGCATGGGGGAGATGCCGCTCATGGGGGAAAGCTGGGGCATGGCCTGCATGGTTGTCACGATCTGCCGGTCCGGCATGGTGTCCGCCGCGCTGGAGGGCGTTTCGTCCAGGAAACGGAACAGACTGCGGATGCGCAGCCCCGCATAGCCGCCGATGCAGATACCGATGCAGTTGAACAACGCATCGACGGGATCGGGTTCGCGCGGGGGGGTGAGTATCTGCAGAAACTCCAGGGTAATGCTCAGTACAACCAGGAATATGAGGACAGAGCGCTGCTTGTCTTTTGCAAAGCAGAGTCTGGCAAGGACGCTGAGCAGCAGATAGGCACCCGTATGCTCGACCTTGTCGAACATGGGAAAGGGATTGGGGAGACCCAGTCTCGGCACCAGCGAAAGAATGCCGATGATGGTGACGGGGATGAGGAAACAGCACAGCGAGAAGGTCTGTTTGGTGCTGTATCCGGAACGAATGGAAGTGGACTTGTCCACAGCCGTACTCCATGCCCAAGGGGCGGTAGCGCACGGTGCGGGCGGACCATCCCTGCGATGTCCGTTACGCCGTGCAGGACTTCCTGTTAGTCAATAAGGGCTTCGAAACCCGAAGCGGTCATGCTGGGAGAGAATTCGGTGATGTCGTAACGTGCAACGTTTTCCCTGTGGAAGGGATCGTCGGCGAGCTGGCGGCGCAGCGCTTCGATGTCATCCGCCTTGGCCAGAATGATGCCTCCCGTTCTCGGAATCTTGCGCCCGGAAGCCACAAAGATGCCCGCCTCATACTGCCGCTTGAGAAACTGTACGTGTTCCTCAAGCAGGGCGTCTATGCGGTCCAGGGGAGCCGTGTATGTTAGGGAGACGATAAACATGCAGTTCTGTACCTCGACGCAGAGCTATACGCCTTTGGTTAAGGAATGCAAGGGGGCAGGAAGAAAATAATAAATGCCCTGCAACAAATTGATATATAATGTTTTATGATGGCTGTTCAGCGCCTCTGCTTATCCTCTCTGCGGGGAGAGCCCGGAGGCGGCTTCGGACCTCGGTACAGGAAGCCGCGTGCCGTCTGACAGCGCTGGCGCATATGGCATGAATGGCATATGATTGGCCAAATCTCTGGGGGCGAAGTGGAAATATCCTATCGTTATACGCTTGATACGGGGCAGACCGAGACCTTTCTGTTCCGATTCAACGCGGATACTCTTGAGGCGGACTGGCCCTTGCCTTCCGTGCTGCCGGACTGGGCGCTGCTCACCTTCCAGCAGTGCAGCCATTGCCCGTTCACACCGGAAGACACGCTTTTCTGCCCCCTTGCCGCCCGTCTCGTGGACGTCATCAGCAGGCTGGGACATCTGATTTCCTATGACGCCCTCTTGGTGGAGGTGGATGCGCCGGAACGCAGCATCTGTCTGCGCACTTCTGCCCAGCGCGGCGTCAGTTCCGTGCTGGGGCTCATCATCCCGACGTCGGGCTGTCCCTATACGGCATTTTTCCGCCCCATGGCGCGTTTTCACCTGCCGTTTTCCACGCAGGACGAGACTTTCTACCGCGCGGCCTCCATGTACATGCTGGCCCAGTACTTCCTGAACGAGAAGGCGGAGACGGTGGACCTGCACATGGACGGGCTGACCCAGATCTACCGGGACATGGAGGTCGTGAACCTCAAGCTGGTGGAGCGCCTCAAGGCTGCCACAAAGGGGGATTCCACGGTCAATGCCGTGATCATCCTCGACCTTTTCGCCAAGTCCATGCCCTTTGTGCTGGAGGACAGGCTGGAGGAGTTCCGCTATCTCTTCGAACCGTTCTTGGACGCCAAGGTGTAGAAGCGGCGCGTTTCGTTTCTCGCATGAAAACGGCCCCCCGGATGTCTCCGGGGGGCCGTTGATGTTTTTGTCAGGGGGAGTGGCGGCTACATGACGTCGCCGGCATCCAGCTCGCTGATCTGCTTGTCGATGGCGGCCTGCAGCTCGGGCGGCAGTCCTTCCATCTCCACGTTCAGGAAGCCGCGCACGATGGTGGCGGTGGCTTCATCCTCATCCATGCCGCGGGCCATGAGGTATTCGATCTCTTCCTGGGCAATCTTGCCCACGGCGGCTTCATGCGAGAGCTCCACGCCGTCGATGGTGGCATCCAGTTCCGGAATGGCGTGGATGCGTCCTCCGCCGAGGATGAGGCCCTTGCATTCCAGATGGCCGCGGGCAGGCACGTTGTTGGCGCCGATGAAGCCGCGGTTGATGATGGTGCCGCCGGTGGTCAGGGTCCGGGCGATGATCTCGGCGCGGGTGTTGGGGGCGTTCAGGATGATGCGGTTGCCCGAGTCCACGTGCGAGCCTTCGGGGGCCACGATCACGGAGTTGAAGCGGGCTATGGCACCGGAACCGTTCAGGGTCAGGGCCGGGTACATCTGCAGATCCTTGACGGGCTTGAGCAGCACGTAGTTGTTCAGGAACACGGCGTCCTCTTCCAGGATGCCTGCGGAACGCGGCCGTACGGCCGTATCGTCGCTCCAGTTGTGGATCATGGTGAAGGTAAGCTTGCCGCCCTTTTTCACGTAGAACTCGGAAATGCCCATGTGGGCCGTTTCCTTGGCGCCGTGTGCGGTGGCGCAGCCGGTGATGATGTGCATCTCCGCACCTTCTTCCACCACCACGATGTTGTGCACGCTCTGGGCAAGGCCGGAATCCTTGATGAACAGGCAGGACTGCACGGGCTCGGCGATCTTGTGGCCGGCCTTGGCGCGGATGAAGTAGCCGCCGTGCAGGGTCTCGAAGGCGGCGCGGGTGAATTCGTCCTTGTCCTTGTCCACCAGCTTCCACCAGTATTCGGGCAGGCCGTCATACTTTGCCAGCGCGTCCTTGATGTCCATGATCTCCAGGCCTTCCTGCTGCGATTTGCAGTGCACCCCGGAGTGGTTCATGTGCATGAAGGAGCCGGCACGATCGGTGCGGTCCACGTCGATGCCGGCGTAGAGCAGACGTTCCTTGTCCTCGGGGGAGAGGGTGGAGAGGTCTTCGATGGGGGCGGCGTTTCCGCCGTCCACACGGTATTTCTTGAGGTCGATCTTTTCCATGTTAGTAAGCCTCCCTGAAGTCGGCGAGGTCGAGCTGTTCACCGTTCTCCGAGCTCAGGCAGCGCAGGCATTCCTTGTAGCCGTGCTTGGAGATGTGGTCGAGGATGTCGCGGGGGCGTGCTTCGCAGCACAGTCGACCGTTGTACATCACCTGACCGCGGTCCGCGTTCACGTATTCCAGAATGTGGCCCGTGTGCGTGATGATCAGGCCCGCAGTCTTGCAGACCGTCTTGGCCATCTTCATGGTACAGGAGGCCGGCTGCAGGCCGTCGAGCAGTTCGCGGGCCGTACGGCCGATGAGCGACATGTTCTCGAGGTCAACGCCGGATTCCGGTTCGTCGAAGAGAATGAGGTCGGGCCGCTGCGCCATCAGCTGCAGCAGTTCGGACCGCTTGATTTCGCCACCGGAGAAGCCTGCGTTGATGTCGCGGTCGAGGAAGCGGGAGAAGTTCACCTTCTTGGCGAGGCCTTCCACATCCACGGTTCTGCCCTGGCCGCACATCTTTACGAGGTGGCCGGTCTTGAGCCCATGGATGGTGGGCGGGCGCTGGAAGGACATGCCGATGCCGAGACGGGCCCGTTCGTACATGGGAGCATAGGTGATGTCGACTCCCTTGAAGAGAATCTGTCCCTCGGTCACGGTGTAGTTCCCGAAACCCATGAGCGTCATGAGCAGGGTAGTCTTGCCGGACCCGTTGGGGCCGAACAGGATGAACGTTTCACCTTCGGGAATGGTCAGGTCGATGCCCTTGAGCACTTCGACATCCCCGATGTTCACGTGAAGATTCTTGATTTGAAGCATGGAAAATCCCCGTCTTCGGAATAAAATTGCAGACGCCCCGCGTCTGGACGCACAGTTATGCGGCATGAAAGCGGGTAAGTCAATGCAGGTACCTCGGGGTGACCGGCTCTCTGCAGACGCATTCGCCTGCGAATTGCCTGTGACCGGGCGGGATTGCACAGTCCGCTACGGGATGGTCAGGAATGGCGTCTAATTCTGATCAGATTTGTCATGATTGCCGGAGCCAACATTTCGGGGGGCGGTGATGACCGTCCTGTGCGGGGGCAGCCCCTCCGGAATCCGGCAGTAATAGCAGTGCCCCTTGCGGCGAAACAGGGGAAGCAGCAGGATGCCGGCCATGAAGCCTCCGGCATGGGCCCACCAGGCGATACTGGCGCCGCTTTCCATGCCTGCCATGGAGGAGAGTCCGGAAAGGACCTGCATGCCGAACCAGATGCCCAGATACAGCACGGCGGGCAGGTCGAAGAACAGCGGAATGATGATTATGGGGATGAGCGTGGTGACCTTGGCGTGCGGATAGAGCAGAAAATAGGCACCCATGACCCCTGCGATGGCCCCGGATGCCCCCACGATGGGCACGGTGGCCGTGGTGTCCGAGAGCATGTGGGTGAGCATGGCCACCAGCCCGCAGCACAGGTAGAAGAGCACGAAGCGCACCGGTCCCATGACATCCTCGATATTGTCCGCAAAGATCCACAGGGACCACATGTTCATGAGCAGGTGGGCCCAGCTGCCATGCATGAACTGGTGCGTGAGGAAGGCCAGCTGGCCGTAGGCCGGGTACCCCATCTGGGCGGCCCATTCCGGAAAGGCGTAACGGGCGGGCACCACGCCGTAGACGTGCAGTACCCGGATGAGTTCGGCCGGAACAAGGCTTTGCTGGTAGAGATAGGCCAGTACGTTCAGGGCGATGATGCCGTATACGGCGTAGGGGGTGTGCACCCGGGGAATGCTGTCGCGTATGGGGAACATCGGGGTCTCCTCCGTGCTGCCTAGGCGACGTCCCACAGCCCGTGCAGCTTCTGCACGGTGGCGTTCAGCCGATCCTCGCGCCGCCGCATGAGCGAGGCGAGAAGCTTGTCGGCATTGACACGCAGGGTTTCCAGCGAGCCGGAGTTGTCCACCACGATGTCACAGGCCGCCATCTTGTCGTCCTCGGGCCATTGCCATGCCTCCATGGAGGCGAGGACCTCCGGCGCCCAGCCCCGGTTCTCTTCCACCCTGCGGGCGCGGATTTCGCGCGGGCAGTGCACGCCCACCAGAATGTCGGCATCCTCGCGCCATCCGGCTTCAAGGATCAGAGGGACCTCGGCAACGGCGACGGGGACATTGGTATGTTCCTGCCAGAAGGCCAGAAGGTCGTGGCGGACAATGGGATGGATGCAGGCCTCGACCTCGCGCCGGATGGAGACGGATTCCTGCATGGCGGCAAACAGCGCAGCCCGGTTGACCGGACCGTCCGCGGGAGCAAAGCGGTCACCATAGCGTCCGCGCAGAAAATGCCAGCCGTCGCCTCCTTCGGCGTACAGGGCGTGTACGATGCCGTCGGCCGTCCATATGGGCATGCCCCGGTCACCCAGTGTCTTCAGAAGGGCGGACTTGCCGCAGCCGGGCATGCCGGTGATGACCACCCGCTGGGTCCGGGCACTGAGGGCAGCCACCAGGGTGGTGAAATCGTCCGGGGGGGGACAGGAAAACGACAGCGGAGCCCCCGTGACCGGGTGGGCGAACTGCAGCCGCCATGCATGCAGCATCTGCCGCGAGGCGTGGGCCGCAATGGGGGAATGGGCCGGAACGCCGCCACCGTAGGTGGTGTCGCCCCAAAGCGGGTAGCCCATGTGGCTCATGTGCACCCGGATCTGGTGTGTGCGCCCGGTATGAATGCGGACCGCCACGAGGGCGTAGTTCGCCTCTCTGTCGGCATGCAGGACCCGGAATTCGGAGACGGCGGCGCGTCCGCCGTGTTCCGGGCCCACCACGGCCATCTTGACTTTCATGGTGGGGTGCCGGCCGATGGGGGCCTCTATGATTCCGGCATCCAGTTCCGGAACGCCCACGGTAAGGGCCAGATATTCCTTGATCATGTCGTGTTCGGCAAAGGCCTGCGACAGGGCAAGGCGGGCTTCCTCGGTAAGGGCCACCACAATGATGCCCGAGGTGTCCTTGTCCAGCCGGTGCACGATGCCGGGGCGCGGGCCTTCCATCCGGGCGAGCTCGGGAAAATGATGCAGCAGCCTGTGGACCAGCGTGCCGGAGGGGCAGCTGGGGCAGGGGTGGACGGTCAGGTCGGGCTGCTTGTTCAGTACCGCGATGTGCTCGTCCCGGTAGAGAATGTGCAGGGGGGCGTCTTCGGGAACCAGCGCGTTCGGCGCAAAGTCCATGAGCACTTCGATCTGCATGCCGGAGACAACCCGGGTGTTGGGTTTGGTGCAGCGCGCAGCGTCCACCTGTACGTTGCCGTCCTTGATGGCCCGCTTGAGGCGTTCGCGGCTGACGGCCTGATCCTGGAGGCTGTCGGAAAGAAACTGATCCAGCCGGGTGCCGTGCGCCTCACGGGGAACGGTCAGGATGATGGGGCCGTCGTTGTCGGAATCTTCAATATAATTAGTCATCTTTGAATTTCTTTTTCTCTTTCTTGACCGTCGCCGCTGGTTCAGTATAAACTTAGTCAGATATGGTACGGCCAAAATGGCCGTTTTTTTTAAGCACTCTTCAAGGAGGCCAGAGTGGCTGTTTACGTGGTTGACCATCCGTTGGTCAAACATAAACTCGGGCGTCTGCGCGAAGTCGACGTTACCGTTTCTGAGTTCCGCGCACTGTCCAATGAAATCTGCCGACTTCTCACCTACGAGGCCACCAAGAGCCTCGAAACCGAGAGGAAGACCATACAGGGATGGGCTGGTCCTGTCACTGTGGACCAGATTAAGGGCAAAAAGGCAACCGTTGTTCCGATCCTGCGCGCCGGTCTCGGCATGCTGGACGGTTTGCTGGATATGATTCCCGGCGCAAAGGTGAGCGTTGTGGGCATGTTCCGCAACGAGGAAACGCTGGAACCTGTTGAATATTATGTCAAGCTTGCCAAGAACATCGAGGAACGCACCGCCATCATCATCGATCCCATGCTTGCCACCGGCGGAACGCTGGTTGCGACCATCGATCTGCTGAAGAAGGCCGGCTGCAAGAGCATCCTCGGCCTGTTCCTCGTGGCTGCGCCCGAAGGCATCGACCGTGTGGTCAAGGCGCATCCCGACGTGGACATCTACACGGCAGCCATTGACGAGCGACTGAACGAACATGGGTATATTCTTCCCGGCCTGGGTGATGCAGGCGATAAGATTTTCGGAACCAAATAGGGTTCCGCTCCGTTCGATCAGGAACAGGGCATTTGCCTCCGGTTTTCATTGCCTCCGGTTTTCCGGAGGCAATAGCCGGGGGGCGGATGCTCTTTTTTTGGGCTCAGGGTGGTAGTTGAGCCCGTTTGTCCGCACGGCGGCCAGCCGCCGGAGACTGCGGAGGTGCCTTCTGTCTGGAGCACCGGCCTGTGGTTCCCGCAAGGGAAGGATTGCCCGCATTAGGGGGCGGGTAATCGGTTAACTCTTAACCGTTTTTTTGAGGAGGGCATGGTGTCCATTTCCAATCCCGAGTATTCCTTCAGGCTCAAAGATAGCCTGCTGGGCGCACAGATGCTGTTTGTCGCCTTCGGCGCGCTGGTTCTCGTGCCGCTGCTGACCGGTCTCAATCCCAACGTGGCCCTGTTCACGGCGGGAGCCGGCACGCTGCTGTTCCAGTTCATCACCAAGCGTACCGTTCCCGTGTTTCTGGCTTCTTCCTTTGCGTTCATCGCGCCCATCATTTACGGCGTGCAGACCTGGGGCATTCCCGGCACCATGTGCGGCCTTGCTGCGGCGGGCCTGCTGTATGCCCTGCTGGCCCTGCTGATCAAGATTCAGGGGCCGCAGATTCTGGAGCGCGTGCTGCCGACCATCGTGACCGGCCCGGTCATCATGGTCATCGGCCTTATTCTGGCCCCCGTCGCCGTGTTCATGGCGCTGGGCAAGACCGGTGACGGCGCAATCCAGCTGGTTCCCCAGGGGCAGGCGCTGTTCGTGTCCATGATCTCCCTCGCCACCACCATTTTCGCTTCGCTGATGGGCCGCGGCATCATCAAGCTGGTTCCCATTCTGCTCGGCATCATGGTGGGCTATGTGAGCAGCATCCTGCTTGGACTGGTGGACTTCACCCCCGTCCTCAATGCCCCGTGGCTCGCCATGCCCGCCTTTACCTTCCCGGAATGGAATCTTGAGGCTGTGCTCTTCATCGTTCCCGTGGCCATTGCCCCGGCCATTGAACATGTGGGCGACATCATCGCCATCGGTACCGTGACCAACAAGAACTTCCTCGACAAGCCCGGCGTGCATCGCACCATGCTGGGGGACGGTCTTGCCACCACGCTCGCCTCGCTGCTTGGCGGCCCGCCCAACACCACCTATTCCGAGGTGACCGGTGCCGTGGCGCTGACCCGCGCCTTCAACCCCGGCATCATGACCTGGGCCTCCATAACGGCCATCGCCCTTGCCTTTGTGGGCAAGCTCGGCGCCCTGCTGCAGACCATTCCCGTACCGGTCATGGGCGGCATCATGATCCTGCTCTTCGGTGCCATTGTCGTGGTCGGCATGAACTCTCTCGTCCGCGCCGGAAGCGACCTCATGGAAGCCCGCAACATGGCCATCGTGGCCATTATTCTGGTGTTCGGCATCGGGGGCATGGCCTTCCAGGCCGGCGAGTTCTCCATCAAGGGTATCGGCCTTGCCGGTATCGTCGGGGTGCTGCTGAACCTGCTGCTTCCCAAGGGCAAGCCTCAGCACCGTTAGAATTCCGCTCTCCTGAGTTTTGCAAGGGCCTCTGCGACGTGTTCGCAGAGGCCCTTTTGTATGGCTCTCTTCACCATGTAAGTAGGTATTGACTATCGGAAAGCTTATGCGGTATGTACGCTAAAATAAGGGTGCTACATGCATAAAACAATCGTGACACTCGCATTTTTTATTGTTCTGTTGCTTTCGGATGGCGTTCGCGCTGACAGCGGCGAGCAGGCCGGAAATGGTCTCTACGCCACGGCGGAAGCTTCCATGCTGTACATGCAGATGCCCTCCTATGCGCCCTTCTGGCTGCGGGCGTTGCCTAATCAGGGAGCGCGGCGGCTGCCTTCCCTGCTGGGCGACCACCTTGCGGCGCCCGTGTTCTCGCTGTCCGTGGGCAAGCCATTGGATCATGATCTGTTTCTGGAAGCGCGCACGGAGTATGCCCATGCCGAGCTGCATGTTGCCGATTCCTTTGTGGCGGACGGATCCTCAGGGTTTAACAGGATCGGCTTCTTCAGCATCGATCCGGACAGAATGGCCCCTTGGGGCACACCGGGAACCGCCTTTCACAACCTCGATTTTTCCTATCGCCGCCAGACCTTTTCGCTGCTGGCGGGGCGCACCTATGTGCATGGCTCCACACACATCACCCCGTTTATCGGTCCATGGCACATGCAGCTGCATCAGGCGTATCATCTGAACCACGAGACGAGCGGCGGCACGAGGATGACCCTGGATGACGAGGTGCGTACAGCCTACTACGGCCTGCTGGCAGGCGTGCGCCTCACCGGGGATGCGGGGTTTGGCGAACTCTCCCTTGAAGGTACCGTAGCCCCCGCGTTCGCCCGTTCCTGGTATGACGCCGCCCAGGATATTCCCACGGGTGCGGTGACACGCAATCTGACCATACGGGAGCGGCATGACAGCCCT